>JBIKXY010000189.1:0-5702 GCA_044355515.1 Pirellulales bacterium | reverse complement strand
GCGGCCCGCCGGCTCGTGGCCGAGGGCTACGACGTGATCGACATCAACTTCGGCTGCCCGGTGAAGAAGGTCTTGGGCCGCTGCCGGGGCGGCTTCCTGCTCTCGCAGCCCGCCACGGCCCTGGAGATCGTGGGGCGGGTGCGGGATGCGGTGCCTCCGGGAATCCCCGTCACGCTCAAGATGCGCCGCGGCCTCGACGACTCGTCCCAGAGCCGCGACCACTTCTGGACGATCTTCGACGGGGCCTTCGCCCGCGGCGCCGCGGCGATCACCGTGCACGGCCGCTCGGTCGAGCAGCGGTACGTGGGCCCGAGCGACTGGGGATTTCTCCGGGAGGTCAAGCAGCATGCGGGCGACCGCACCGTGATCGGCTCGGGCGATCTCTTCTCGGCGGAGGCTTGCCTGGCGATGCTCGCCGAGACCGGCGTCGATGGCGTGAGCGTGGCCCGGGGGGCGATCGGCAATCCGTGGATCTTCCAGCAGGCGCTCGCGCTGCTGGAGGGCCGCCCGCGGCCGGCGCAGCCGACCGTTCACGAGCAGCGGGAGGTGCTCCGTGAGCACTGGGCTCTGGCCGAGGAACTCTACGGCGAGCAGGTCGCCGGCCGCTCGATGCGGAAGTTCGCCATCAAGTATGCCCGACTGCATCCCGGGCACCAGGCCGTCCGCGACGCCTTCGTGGCGGTCAAGGCGGCGGCCGACTGGCAGGGGGTGCTCGATCGCCATTACGCCACCGACGCGCCGGGCCGCGACCCATCGGCCGACATCGACGAGACAGCCGACTGCGGCGCAGATCAATCAGAGGGGTCATGAACCCCGGGCCTGTGTTGCCCCAACCCCGCCTCGATCTCCGCCCGCACCGTCGCATCCGGCTCGATCGCCCGCCGTGATGCGAGCACGTCACGGGCCTCGGTCGCCATCACGCCCGCGGCGATCCAGCGACCGATCGCCCAGGCTGCCGCGGCGCGGATGACGGCGTCGTCGTCCGCCACCGCCGCCGCGAGCGCGGCGAAGGCCGGCGGGTGGGGCCGATTGCCGAGCACGACCGCCGCCGACCGCAGCAGCCCCCGCCGCTTGGCCCGGAGGAGCGGCGAGCCATGAAAGCGGGCCCGAAAGCCACGGTCGTCGAGCGCGAGCAACTCGGCGACCGGGAGCGAGGCCTGGCCGCTCCGCGGCTGAAACGCCGGCTCGGCCGATCCCGGCGCGTGGCGGTTCCAGGGGCAGACTTCCTGGCAGACGTCGCAGCCGAAGATCCAGTCGCCAAGTTCCTCACGTCGCTCGCGTGCGATCGGCCCGTGATCCTCGATCGTGACCGCGGAGATGCACTTCGAGGCATCCAGGAGTCGTGGCGCGGGAAAGGCATCGGTCGGGCAGGCGTCGAGACAGGCGGTGCAGGTGCCGCAGTGGTCGGTCTGGAGCGGCGCATCGGTCGGCAGCACCACGTTGGTGACGACCGCCGCGAGCAGGAAGTAGCTTCCGGCCCGGGGGTCGATCAGCATCGTGTTCTTGCCGAACCAGCCGAGGCCGGCGAGCCAGGCGAAGTCGCGTTCGGCCAGCGGCGCCGAATCGACGACGCCGCGGGCCCTGCTGCCGGGCACCCGCGCCTCGAGCCAGACGGCCAGCCGGTTGAGCCTCGATCGCAACAGGTCGTGGTAGTCGTCGCCCCGGGCGTAGCGGGCCACCCGGCCATGGCCCGGTTCCAGGAGCTCGTTGCCGGCCCCGGCACCAAGGCCGTGGTCGGTCGCCAGCACCACGACCGAGCGGGCTCCGGGCAGAATCGCCTCGAGCGACCGCCGCAGAGGCTCATGCCGCTCGAGCCAGGGCTGCATGGCCCCAGCCAGGCCGGCAGCCAGCCAGCCGCGGAACGCGTCGTGATGGGGGGGCGGCGTTGCGGCGGCGATGCCGAGCCGACTGAAACCCAGCCCCTCGGCCTCGCGGCGAAGATCGGCAACCAAGGCAGCCGGGTCAAGTGGCGGCAGCCCCTGGGAATCGCGGCCGGTCTCGGGAAGCGGTGTCATTGAAGAGGCAGCCTGGGAAACCTGGGCACCAGACAGACTCGGCCGGCGGCAACTGGTCTGGACGCAACCAGCAGACTCGCTATCGTCCCGGCCCCATTCTCCGGATCGGCGAAGTCTCGCCAAACCATCCTTCTGCGGAGCCCGCGCCGTGCACGTCACCCGCCGCCACACCGAGCCGCTCCGCCGCTGCCAGTTCCGGGTCGCCGTCTGGGTTCCGCTCCTCGCCGCCATCGCCGCCGTGGGCTGCCAAACCCCGAACGCCGCCACCCAGGTCGCCCCGCCCGCCACGGGCATGATCGGTCAGCCCGCCGCCTACGGCGGCTGGGCCACGCCCCCGCAGGGCGCCGCGTATCCGCCCACGATCTCGGCCCCGCCGATGCCCGGCCCGGCACCCGCTCCCTTCGCCCAGGCCCCGCCGCCGATGCCCGGGCCGGCTACCCAGTGGCAAAGCGCCTCACCGACCGCCCCGCCAGCCGCGAACTCGTGGTCCTGGGCGCAGCCCTCGACGACGCCCCCGCCCTCGCTCCAGCAATACGGCCAGCAGCTGCAGAACTCCGCCACCCAGACGCAGGCAGATCTCACGAACCAGGCGCAGCAATACGCCAACCAGCTTCAGGCACAGCCGCAGCAGTGGGCGAACCAGACGCAGCAGACCATGGCAAACCAGCAGCAGCAGTGGAACCAGCAGCTGCAGAACACCGCCAACCAGTATCAACAGGGCTTCAATAACCAGCTCCAGGGTGCGCAGCAGCAGGTCAACAACCAGTTGCAGGGCGCGCAGCAGCAGATGAACGGGGCGTTCCAGCAGACCCAGCAGCAGGTCACGGCTCAGATGCCGCAGTATCAGGCACCCCCCGCGGCCAACTCCTGGAATCCGTTCGCGACGAGCGCTACGTCGCTGCCGCCCGCCCGCGCTACGCCGACGACGGCGGTGCCGCGGTACTGACTTCACGGCTTCGCGGCCATCCATGGCCCGCGAAGCCTTGCCGGGCCTCCGCCCGGCGGCCGCACTGGCTTCACGGCTGCAGGGGCATCCATGCCCCCTGCAGCCTTGCCGGGCCTCCGCCCGGCGGCCGCACCTCCGGGCGGCCGTGCTCGTGCGCGGTGTGGCGCGCAGCGTTCGTTCAGACGAATCCAAATGTGTGCTTTCTTGTCAACCGTTGGACGGCTCAGGGTTGCCCGTGCCATGGAGCCGGCGTTGCTGGCCGAGCGCAGGCAGGATGCCGAAGCGAGGCCAGCATCGAGCGAGCGGAAGGCAGGATGCCTGAAGCGAGCGCCCGGCGAGATGGCACGGGCAATCCCGAGCCTGCGTCACCCACGACGCCAGGCAGCCCCGAGCCTGCGTCGCCCAGGATCCGGAGGCGGATCCGGTTTCACGGCCGTTGTAGGATGGGGGGCAGGCTCGTTCCGCGTGAGGTTTCACCGATGTTCGACTGGCTCGGAGGCGTCGCGCCCGGGACTCGGCCCGCGATCACCGCGGCCACAAGGCGGATGGTGCGCGAGATCGATGCGCTCGCCGCCGAGATGGAAGCCCTCGACGATGCCTCGCTCCGCCGGCTCGGCCGGTCGCTCTCCTACCGGGCCAAGGCCGGCGAGCCGGTCGATTCGCTGATCGTCGAGAGCTTCGCCGCCACCCGCGAGGCCGGCCGCCGCCGGCTCGGGATGCGGCACTACGACGTGCAGCTCCTCGCCGGGGCGGCGCTGGTCAAGGGGGCGATCCTGGAGATGCAGACCGGCGAAGGGAAGACCCTCGTCGCCACGCTGCCGCTGGTGCTCTATGCCCTGGCCGGCAAGGGGGCTCACCTCGCCACCGTCAACGACTACCTCGCCCGCCGCGACGCCGAGTGGATGGGACCGATCTACGAGGCGCTGGGGCTCAAGGTCGGGATCGTCGAATCCGAGATGGACTTCGACCAGCGGCGCAACGCCTACGCCTGCGACGTCACGTACGGCACGGCCAAGGAGTTCGGCTTCGACTTTCTCAAGGACCGGCTCATGAACCGGGACATCGCCGAGGGCCGCGGCGACCTTGGGGCCGTGCTGACCGGGGCGACGGCCGGGGCCACGACCAAGCTGCTCCAGCGGCCGTTCTGGTTCGCGCTGGTGGACGAGGCCGACAACGTGCTGATCGACGAGGCCCGCACGCCGCTGATCATCGCCTCGCCGCCGGGCGAGGCCCAGGCGGTCGAACAGGCGCTGTTCCGGTTCGCGGCCCGAGCCGCGGCCGAGCTCGAGCCGGGCGAGGATTTCGAGGAGGATGTCCGCAAGCACACCTGCGAGCTGCTCGGGAGAGGCCGCAGCCGGGTGCGGGCCCTCGACCGGCCGCCGGAGCTCGACGCCACGAGCCTGCTGGCGATCTACGACGCGGTGGAGCGGGCCTGCAAGGCGCGGCGGTTCTACATCCGCGACCGGCAGTATGTGGTCCGCGACGGCAAGATCGTGATCATCGACGAGTTCACGGGCCGGGCCGCCGAAGGCCGCACCTGGCGGGACGGCCTTCACCAGGCGGTCGAGGCCAAGGAGGAACTGGAGGCGACGGTGCCCTCGGGCCACGCCGCCCGGATCACGATCCAGGATCTGTTCGCCCGTTGGCCGCACCTGGCCGGGATGACCGGCACGATCGCCACCAGCAAGGGGGAGATCGCCCGCACCTACGACGTGGCCGTCGATGTGGTGCCCACCAACAGGCCGGCGATCCGCAAGCGGCTGCCGCCGGCGGTGGCTGCCGATTATCCGGCGAAGCTCGAGCGGATCGTGGCCGAGATCGCCGAGCTGCACGCCCTTGGCCGCCCCGTCCTGATCGGCACCCGCTCGATCGACAAGTCGGAGGATCTCTCGCGGCTCTTGGAGGCCGCGGGCCTCACCCACACGGTGCTCAACGCCCGGCACATCGCCCAGGAGGCGGAGATCGTGGCCCGGGCGGGCGAGCGCGGGCAGATCACCGTCTCGACGAACATGGCCGGCCGCGGCACCGACATCAAGCTCGGGCCGGGCGTGGCGGAGCTCGGCGGGCTGCACGTGATCTGCACCGAGCTCCACGACTCCGCGCGGATCGACCGCCAGCTCGTGGGCCGCTGCGGCCGCCAGGGCGACCCCGGCACCTGGCGGCAGTATGTGGCCCTCGACGACGAGATCCTGATCGCGGCTTACGGCCCCAAGCGGGCCCTGCGGATCGCCGCCGCGCTCCGTGGCCGGCTCGGCGGCAGCCCCGAGCGGCTGCTCGCCACCTTCAAGCGGGCCCAGGAGCGGGTCGAGGCCCGGCATCGCCGGCAGCGGCGGGTGCTCGAATATGTCGAGCGGCAGCGGGCCGAGGCCCACATCCAGATGAGCCAGGATCCCTACCTCGACGCCGCGAGCTGACTTCACGGCGGCAGGGGCATCCATGCCCCCTGCCGCCTTGCCGGGCCTCCGGTTTTACGCCCGGCGGGGCATCCCTGCCCCCGGCGGGCTTCGCGGCCCTCCGGCCGCCGGCCGCACCTCCGGGCGGCCGTGCTCGTGCGCGTTCTAACGCGCAGCGTTCGTTCAGACGAATCCAAATGCGTGCTTTCTCGTCAACCGATGGACTGCGAGGGGCTGCCGGTGCCCGGAGCCGGCGTTGATGGCAAGCGCAGGCAGGATGCCGAAGCGGTGCGTTGGACATGGATGAATGACAGAAGGTGAGAGTCCTTTATGGGGCCCGTTGGAGGC
>JBIKXY010000033.1:0-17706 GCA_044355515.1 Pirellulales bacterium | reverse complement strand
CGGCTGCAGGCGGCGATCCTGCTGGCCCGCTGGGGCGCGGAGGACTGGGCGCTCGCGGAATATCGGGCGGCCGGCGCCGATCCCGACGCTCGGCTCGCCCAGCGGGCCCTCGTCGCGACGCTCGGCGCGGAGTTTCTGCATGACAGGCAACGGGACGCCGAGGCGGCCGCGCTGCTCCGGCAGGTGCTCGAGCCGCCCAGCGATGAGTTGGCAGAGGCGCTGATGCAGCTCGAGCGCGACCCGCGGGCGGTGCGGTCGCGGATGCTGTTCTTCGAGGCGCTCGCCGCCGCCGAGCCGCGGGAGCGACGGCGGCTGCTCGAGGAATCGGTGCGGCAGTATTCCAAGGACGTCGACACGCTGATCGCGGTCTATCAGCTCCCCGACAACACGCCGGCCCAGCGGGCGGAGGCGGCCGCGCGGGTGGCCCGGGCGGCGGAGGGCATCGAGGAGGAGATTCGCGCCCTGCCCGATGACTCCAACGCCAAGAACGAATACGCCTGGCTCGTGGCCAACACCGAGGGTGACGTGGCGAAGGCCACCCGCTACTCCCGGCTGTCGCTCGAAGCCTCGTTCGACAGCGCGAGCTACCTCGACACGCTCGCCCACTGCCAGGCCGCCGGTGGCGATCTCGATCGGGCGGTCCGCACGCAGTGGCTGGCGGTGCGGCAGGAGCCCCACAGCCTGCTCGTCCGCCGCAACTACGAGCGGTTCCTGACCCGCCAGCAGGAAGCCCAGGCCCGCCGGGAGGCCGCCTCGGCCCAGCCGCAGGGAGCCACGCCCCCATGAACTCCACGCACCACGTCGCCGCCGGCGGCACCCGCCTGGCCGTGCACACCGCCGGCAGCGGGCTGCCGCTCGTGCTCTTGCACGCCTTCCCGCTCGACCACTCGATGTGGACGCTCCAGGAACCGCTGGCCGAGCAGGTGCGGCTGATCGTGCCCGACCTCTGCGGCTTCGGCGGCAGCGACGAGTCGGTGCCGGAAAGCATCGCGGCCCTGGCCGACGACGTGGTGGCACTGCTCGACGCGATCCACGTCGCCGTCCCCGCGGTGATCTGCGGGATCTCGATGGGGGGCTACGTGGCCCAGCACGTGGCCGCCCGGCATCCCGACCGCGTGGCGGCGGTGATCCTGGTGGCCACGAAGCTCGAGGCCGATTCGGCCGAGGCCCGGGCGGGCCGGACCGACCTGGCGGCGAAGGTGGGCCGGCTGGGACTGGGAATCCTGGCCGACGCGATGATCCCGCGGCTGCTCGCCGATTCGCCCGAGGCTCGCGAGGCAGCGGGGCGGGCCGACGTCGAGTCGCTCCTGCGGCGGACGATCCTGGCCCAGCGGGTCGGCTCGGTGCAGGCGGCGCTTGCCGCGCTCGGCGGGCGGCCCGACATGACCGAGCCGCTGCGGCAGCTGCGGCCCCCCGCCCTGCTCGTGGCCGGCGCGGAGGATGCGATTACGCCGCGGGTGTGCCTCGAGCGGGCCGAGGAGATCATCCCCCGGGCGAAACTCCTGATCGTGCCCGCCGCGGGCCACATGGTGCCGCTCGAGCAGCCGCAGGTGTTCAACGCGGCGGTGCTGGAGTTTCTGCGGGAGCTTCCCGAGGGCCGGCTCCGGGCGGCGGCGGGAACCTGAAGCCGGGCGGGCCGGGCCGTGGCCCCTCGAACCGCTCGCCCGGCCGATTCGGCTCGTGTGGGCCGGGTCGCGGCGGACCGCTGCCGGGCACTCCCGGGGGGCCGCCCGGCAGCGGCCTGCGATCGGGGCCGCCGGGGTTGTTCAGCCGCCGCGAGCGGAACTCGTCGCGGAGCCAGCCGGCCGGTCGCGCGAGCATTTCCAGGCGTTCCTCGATCGGCATCTCGATCACCGTCCGACGAACGACGGGATTCATGGCCGCCAGGATCAGATGCCATGTCCGGGCCACGTCCCGCAGCCGCTCGTTCGCGGGATCGGCGAGCGCCTCGGCGACCGCCGTGAGCTCCTGCCGGTCGGGGTTTGAGAGCCGGCGAAACGCGTCGGCGTTGCGTTCGAGGTCGGCCCTCTGCTCGTCGGGCAGCTCCGCCACGGCGGCTCGCCGGGCTCTCGTCGCGTCGCGTCCGAGGCTGCCCTTCGCGCCCTCGGCCGCGAGCTTCGCGAGGGCTGCGTCGAACTCGCGGGCTGCCTCGGGGTCACCGCCGGCGCGGAGCCGGCGCGACATCTCCGGGTTGGCGGTCGCACGTTCGGCCATGGCCCTGAGAAACCGGCGGCTGCCCGCCTCCCGCAAGAGATCGAGGTGCTCGATCACGGGCAGCCTCTGGAGCGCCCACTGGTCGGGGTCGGGCGCGGTCGCCCGGCCGGCGACGAGCCCGGCGGCGAGAGACGCCACCACGGCCGCGATCGGCATCACCCAGCGGCCCGGCCCGGTCCGCTCACGGTCGCCGGCCCGGGCGATGCCCGCCACTCGGGCAGTGACGAGATCCACGGTCGTGGCGGCCAGATCGACGCGGGCCGTCGCGAGAGGCAGCGCGTCGAGCAGCTGCCAGACGTCGCCCAGATCGCCCGCCGGCCTGGAACCAGGCTCGGCGACCCTGCCCTCCGGCTGCAGTTCGGTTTCCCGCTGGCTCGGATCCATGCCGCTCAGTCCTCGAGATAGCCGGCGAGCGCGGCGCGGAGTTGGTCGCGGGCGCGAAACAGGAGTGACTTGACGGCCGGCACGGAAAGGCCCATCGCGGCGGCGATCTCCTCATGGGAGCAGTGCTCGAACTTGGCCAGCAGCACGGCCATCCGCTGTCGCTCGTTGAGCGTCGCCAGGGCCTGCTGCACCACCTGCTGCAGCTCGGCCCGGTCGGCGACCCGGGCGGGCAGGAGGCCGCTGGCGGCGATGGCGAGCTGATCGAGCCCGATGGCGCTCGACGAGGCCGAGACGGCGTGCGGCACGCCCCGCTCCAGCCGGCGGTAGGCCCGTTGCCGGAGGTCGCTCGCGAGGTTGTTGGCGATCGTGTGGACCCAGGTGGTGAACTTGGCCGTGGGCTGGTAGCGGTCGCGGGCCCGGTAGACCCGCAGGAAGGTCTCCTGGGCGAGGTCTTCGGCCAGGGCGTGGTCGCCGGTCTGGTGGAAAAAGAGCGTGACCAGCCGGTCCTGCCAGAGCGCCACGAGTTCGGCGAAGGCCGCGACGTCGCCGTCGCGGACGCGGAGCATCAGTTCGGTGGACAAGTCGCCGGACGCCGCGGCCGGCAGCAGGCCCGAGTCAGTCGCCATCGCCGGCTCCCTGAGACCCGCTCGAGGATACCAGCAGGCCGGCCGGGCGGCGGCGGCCAGGGATGGCCCTGCCGGCCTGTCAATGGAGCGGAGGAGGATCGAACTCCCAACCTCGGCATTGCGAACGCCGCGCTCTCCCAGTTGAGCTACCGCCCCGTGAGGGTCGCGGCACGCCGTTTCCCTCGGGAAATGCGATGGTACGGCAGCCCACGGAGCCTGTCCAGCGGCGGCCCCCCTCGCTCCCCAGGCAAATGCCTATTCTTACGGGATTGCCGCGGTCGCGCGGCTGGCTCCGCGTGCCAGGTCCGTTTCCCCACCCTTCCGCCTCCGCATGCAAGTCCCCCCGATCGTCGTCCGCGGCGCCCGCGAGCACAACCTCCGCGACGTGACGGTCGGCATCCCGCGCGGCCGGCTCGTCTGCCTCTCGGGCGTGAGCGGCTCGGGCAAGTCGAGCCTCGCCTTCGACACGCTCTACGCCGAGGGGCAGCGGCGGTATGTCGAGAGCCTCTCCACCTTCGCCCGGCAGTTCTTGGGGCAGCTGCCCCGGCCCGACGTCGATGCCGTGACGGGGCTCTCCCCCTCGATCTCGATCGCGCAAAAGTCGGCGGGCACGAACCCGCGCTCGACCGTGGCGACGATGACGGAGATCCACGACTTTCTCCGGGTGCTCTACGCCCGGGTGGGCACGGCCCACTGCCCGACCTGCGACGCGGTGCTCGAGGCCCAGCCCCGGGACCAGATCGTGGAGCGGATCCTGGCCGCCTGCTCAGGCCGGCGGGTGATGCTGCTCGCGCCGCTCGTGCGGGAGGCCAAGGGGGAGCACCGCGACCTGTTCGCCGATCTCGTGCGGCAGGGGTTCACGCGGGCGCGGGTTGATGGCGCGGTCTGCCGCGTGGAGGAGCCGCCGTCGCTCGAGAAGCTGCTCAAGCACTCGATCGACGTGGTGATCGACCGGCTGGTACCGGGCGAGGAGACCCGCAGCCGGCTGGCCGAGGCGGTGGAGCTCGCGCTCAAGACCGGCGGCGGGCAGGTGATCGTCGCGGAGGAGCCCGACAAGCAGGGCCGCGCGGCCGAGGGCTCGGCTGCCGACCTCGTGCTTTCCAGCCGCTATGCCTGCGCCGCCTGCGGCGTGAGCTACGACACGCCCGAGCCGCAGCTGTTCAGCTTCAACAGCCCCCAGGGCGCCTGCCCGGCCTGCGAGGGCCTGGGCGACATCTACGGCATCGATCCCACAAAACTCGTCACGAACCCCGAGAAGACGCTCCGCAAGGGGGCGCTCGGCGTGCTCGGCAGCTACCGCGAGATGCCCCGTTGGATGCGGCGGCTGTTCAACGGCGTGGCCGCGCACGCCGAGGCCAAGAAGAAGCTCCCCGCCGGCACGCTCCTCGACACGCCCTGGAAGGACCTCACGCCGGCGCAGAGGAAGATCTGGCTCGATGGCACGGGCGTGGACGACATCAAGCTCTCCTGGAAGCGGGGCCGCGCCGAGCGGGGGGCCAACACGAAGTTCGAGGGCATCCGGCCGCTCCTGGCCAACCGCTGGCGAAACGCCAAGAGCGGGATCATCCGCCGGATGCTCGAGAAGCTGATGAGCGTCACGCCCTGCCATGCCTGCCAGGGGGCCCGGCTCTCGCCCCAGGCCCGGGGGGTGCGGATCACGACGGCGGCCAAGGGCTGGCCGGCCGCGGGGAGCGGCGAAGGCGGCAGGGCGAAAGCCGCACGGCCAGGAGACCCGCGGGCACGCGAGCTCTCGCTCGACGCGCTCTGTGCCCTGCCGATCGCCGACGCGCGGGCGTTTCTCTCGGAACTCGTCCTCGACCAGACGCAGGGCGTGATCGCGGCGGAACTCCTGAAGGAGATCCGCGGCCGGCTCGCATTTCTCGACGAGGTGGGGCTCGGCTACCTCGCGCTCGACCGCAAGGCTCCCACGCTCTCCGGCGGCGAGAGCCAGCGGATCCGCCTGGCCGCCCAGATCGGCGCGGGGCTCTCGGGCGTGCTCTACGTGCTCGACGAGCCCTCGATCGGCCTGCACCCGCGGGACAACGCCAAGCTCTTGGGCGCGCTCGAGGCACTTCGCGACAAGGGCAACACGGTGGTCGTGGTCGAGCACGACGAAGACACGATCCGGGCGGCCGACTGGGTGGTGGACTTCGGCCCCGGGCCGGGCAAGCGGGGGGGCGAGGTGGTGGCGGCCGGCACGCCCGACGACGTCGCCAAGACGGCCGAGAGCATCACCGGCGGGTTTCTCTCCGGCCGCGACGCGATCGCCGTGCCGGAGACGCGGCGCAAGCGGTCTGCCGCCCGGCTCACCCTCCGCGGCGTCAAGCACAACAACCTGAAGGGCATCGACGTCGAGATTCCGCTGGGCCTGCTCGTCTGCGTGACGGGGGTCTCCGGCAGCGGCAAGAGTTCGCTCGTGGGCGACGTGCTCGAACCGGCCCTGCGGCAGCTGCTTGGCAGCGAGGCGGCCGTGCCGGGTGAGTTCGCCGCCATCGAGGGCGCCGAGGCGCTCGACAAGGTGATCGTGATCGACCAGTCGCCGATCGGCCGCACGCCCCGGAGCAATCCCGCCACCTATGTGAAGCTCTGGGACGAGATCCGCAACTTGTTCACGATGCTGCCCGAGGCCAAGAAGCGGGGCTGGAAGGCCGGACGGTTCAGCTTCAACGTGGCCGGCGGCCGCTGCGAGGCCTGCGAGGGCAACGGCTCGGTGCGACTCGACATGGACTTTCTGGCGGATGTGTGGGTGACCTGCGAGGTCTGCGGCGGCTCACGGTTTTCCAAGGACACGCTGGAGGTCCGCTGGAAGGGAAAGAACGTCGCGGAACTCTTGAACATGGAGGTGGGCGAGGCGCTCGAGCTGTTCGCCGACGCTCCCGACATCGCCAGAAAACTCCAGACGCTTCACGACGTCGGCCTCGACTATCTGCACCTCGGCCAGCCCTCCCCGACGCTCTCCGGCGGCGAGGCCCAGCGGGTCAAGCTGTCGCGGGAACTGGCCAAGCGATCCACGGGCCAGACGCTCTACATCCTCGACGAGCCGACGACCGGCCTGCACATGGCCGACGTCCGGCAGCTGCTCGCCGTGCTCGAGCGGCTGGTGGAGGCGGGCAACACGGTGCTCGTGGTCGAGCACAACCTCGACGTCGTGAAGCGGGCCGACTGGGTGATCGACCTGGGACCCGAGGGGGGCGCCGGGGGCGGCCGGATCGTGGCCGAGGGCACGCCCGAGCAGGTGGCCCGGGTGAAGGACTCGCTCACGGGCCGGGCCCTCGCGCCCCTGCTCGCGGCCGACAAGGCCCGGGTGGGCCGCAAGAAGCCCGCAGTCCGGCGAAAGAAGGTCGCCGATCCGGCCAGGGCGGTGGCGCGGATGCTCGACTCGGTCGGCAAGCGATCGATCGACCCGGGCCCTGCGGCGATCACCGTCCGCGGGGCGGCGCTCCATAACCTCAAGCACGTCGACGCTGATATCCCGCGCGGGGCGATGACCGTCTGCTGCGGCCCGAGCGGCAGCGGCAAGACCTCGCTCGCCTTCGACACGCTCTACGCCGAGGGGCAGCGGCGGTACGTCGAGAGCCTCTCCCCCTATGCCCGGCAGTTCGTGGGGCAGGTGCCCAAGCCGCTCTTCGAGCGGATCGAGGGGCTCGCTCCGGCCGTGGCGATCGAGCAGCGCGGAGGCGGCGGCACGCCCCGCAGCACCGTCGGCACGCTCACCGAAATGTATGACCACTTCCGCGTCCTGGCCGCACGGCTCGGCGTGATGCACTGCCCTGACTGCGGCACGCCGGTGGGGAGCCAGAGCGTGGATCAGGTGGTGGATCGGCTGCTCGCGCACCCGGCCGAGACGCGGCTCCTCTTGCTCGCGCCGATCGAGCTGCGGGTGGGGCAGACGCCCGAGGCCCTCTTCGCCCAGCTCCAGGCGGCGGGCCATGTGCGGATCCGGATCGACGGCCGCACGCAGCGGCTCGACGAGAAGCCAGCGGTCGACCGCAAGCGGAAGAGCCGGCTCGAAATCGTGATCGACCGGGTCACGGCCACGGCCGACGAGCGGAGCCGGCTGGCCCAGAGCATCGAGGCGGCCTTCGACGCGGGGGGCGGCACGATGCTCGTGGCCCGGGCCGTCGAGGGGGCAGAGGAGCCCGACTGGCCGGTCGAGGTCCACAGCCGCCGGCTCGCCTGCCCGGGCTGCGGCCGGGGCTTCAAGCCGCTCGAGCCGCGGCAGTTCTCCTTCAACAGCCCGCTCGGCTGGTGCCCGAGCTGCGATGGCCTCGGCACACGGACGGGCGTGGACCGCAAGGCGCTCGTCCGCGACGATTCGCTCTCGCTGGCCGAGGGCGCGCTCGACCTTTGGCCGTCGCTCTCGGGGCCGGCCGCCAAGTCACTCGGTCGGCCGATGCTCGAGGCGCTCTGCAAGGCGACGGGCCTGCCGAGCGACGTTCCGCTCGCCGAGCTCTCGGGCCTCCAGCAGCGGGTGCTCTTCGAGGGCACGGGTGAAAAATGGATCGAGGTGCCGCGGCCGGCGGGCGTGAGCGGCAAGGGGCCCTGGTTCGCCTTCCAGTTCAAGGGCCTCGAGGCGGCCTGCGAGGAGGCGGCCCGGCTCGTGGTGGCCCTCCGGGGCAAGGTCGACGCCGTGATGGACGAGGTGCCCTGCAGCGAGTGCGGCGGCAGCCGCCTGGCCGACGTGGCCAGCGCCGTCACGCTCTGGGGCCGCACGCTCGACGTCTGGTGCCGGATGCCCTTGGGCCGGCTGCAACAGGAACTCGCGGCGGTGTCGCTCGGTGTGGAAGACCGGAAGATCGCCGGTGACCTGCTCCGCGAGCTCACCGCCCGGGTGTCGTTCCTCGTGGACGTGGGGCTCGAGTATCTCGACATGGCCCGGCCGGCGGGCAGCCTTTCCGGCGGCGAGATGCAGCGGATCCGGCTCGCGGCGCAGGTGGGCAGCGGCCTGACCGGCGTGCTCTACGTGCTCGACGAACCGACGATCGGCCTGCACACCCGCGACACCCACCGCCTGATCGCGGCCCTGGGCAAGCTCCGCGACCTCGGCAACACGGTGGTGGTGGTCGAGCACGACCGCGACGTGGTGGCGGCGGCCGACCATGCCCTCGACTTCGGGCCCGGCAGCGGCCGCGAGGGGGGCAGGATCGTGGCCCAGGCGGCGCCCAAGCGGCTCGAATCGCTGCAGCCGAGCGTGACCGGCCCGTATCTCACGAAGCGGCGGGCCTGCGACGCGGTGCTCGCCCGGAAGGAGCAGGACGGCCGCCGCGAGCCCTCCGGCTGGCTCGAGATCAAGGGCATCCAGCACCGCACCCTCCGCGACCTCGACGCCCGGTTTCCGCTGGGCGTGCTCGGGGCGGTGACCGGCCCGAGCGGCTCGGGCAAGACGTCGCTCGTGCTGGAGGTGCTTTGGCGGGTGCTCGCCCGGCGGCTGCACGCGGCCCGCGAGCAGCCGGGGCGGTTCGCCAAGCTCACGGGCCTCGACCGGATCGACAAGGTGATCCTCGTGGACCAGGAGCCGATCGGCACCACGCCCGGCTCGACCCCCGCCACCTACACCGGGGTCTTCGACCCGATTCGGCAGATCTTCTCCAAGGTGCCCGAGGCCCGCACCCGGGGCTTCACGCCGCGGACGTTTTCCTTCAACGTGGCCGGCGGCCGCTGCGAAGCCTGCGAAGGGCTGGGCCGCCGCCGCGTCGAGATGCATTTTCTCCCCGACGTCTGGGTCGAGTGCGAGCACTGCAAGGGGCGGCGGTTCTCCTCCGAGACACTGCATGCCAAGTGGCACGGCAAATCGATCGCCGACGTGCTCGAGATGAGCGTGGCCGAGGCGGCCGAGTTCTTCGCCCCGGTCTCGCAGGTGGCGCGGATCCTCGACACGCTCGTGGATGTGGGCCTCGGTTATGTCACGCTCGGCCAGCCGGCGCCGCAACTCTCCGGCGGCGAGGCCCAGCGGGTGAAGCTCTCGCGGGAGCTGGCCAAGCCGGGCACGGGCAAGACGCTCTACATCCTCGACGAGCCGACGACGGGCCTGCACTTTGCCGACATCGAGAAGCTGCTCCACGTGCTCGAGCGGCTGGTGGATGCGGGCAACACGGTGCTCGTGGTGGAGCACAACCTGGAGGTGATCGCAGCGGCTGACTGGGTGATCGACATGGGCCCCGAGGCCGGCGCCGGCGGCGGCCGGATCGTGGCGGAGGGGCCGCCGGAGGATCTGGCGATTCACGCGGGGCTATGGCGGCGGCAGGCGGGCCCCCAAGCGAAGACCCCGGCGTCTGCCGCAGCCGTCGCTCCGGCCCTCCTCCGCAGCCACACCGGCGAGGCCCTGGCGGCGTTTTTCGGGCCGCAGGGTTTGCCCAGATTGCCCGACGCGAACCGCGGGCGGAAGTCTGCCGCCGGATGACCCGCACGACCGATTCCACCGGTTGTCACGGCATTATCCTCGGAGGCAGCAACGATGGCTGTGCGTCCTTTCCGCATCCGTTCCGCTTACGGCACCGGTGCAACAGTTACTGTCGCGATCGCGACCCTGGTGGGCACCTTCGGGCTCTCCTCGGCCCGGGCGGCTCGGCAGCAATGGGCGAGCGACCCGTCGGCTTCCGTGCTCATCGAGTCTGGCATGCCTGCCGCGGGCCAGGTCATCGGCGAGGACGGCGTCAGCACACCGAGTTTCGACGGTGGTGAGCGGATCGTGGACGGTAGTGACCCGGAATACGAAGCCTTCGCCTTCTCCGGCGACGGCTGCTGCCCGAGCTGCACCGGCGCCGGCTGCGACCAATGCTGTCCGTCGGCCATGATCGACACCTGCTGTCATGAAAAGAAGGCTTGCTGGATCGGCCGGGTCGACGCCCTGATCCTGTGGCGGAACGCCCCGCCCGACCGGCCGCTCCTCGACAACGGTTTGGTCGCCGGCACGCTCCTCAACGCCAACGGCATGGACAGCACGGCCGCCGCCGGCCCGCGATTCTCGATCTTTCGGGTCAACAACTGCACCGGCCACGCGGTCGAGGCGACCTACCTGCGGGCGGCCAACTTCCGCAGCATCCGGCCGCTCGACGAGGTGAGCCAGCCGTACACGCTCTCGGCACCAGGCATCTTCGGTAATGCCACGTCGTCCTTTCAGGTCGCCGACGCGAACCTGGGGAGCCGGTTGCAAAGCTTCGAGCTCAATCGGCATCACTGCCATGGCCAGCATCTCCGCTTCCTCGCCGGCTTCCGCTGGATCGAGTGGCAGGAGCAGTTCACGCTCCAGGGCACCTCTGCGCCCGGGGCTGGCAGCGTGTCGGATTTTTATCAGACCAACTGCTTCAACGATCTTTACGGCGGCCAGATCGGCCTCGATGCCAACCTGCTGGCCCTGTCGTGGATCCGCTTCGACGGCCTGATCAAGGCCGGGGCCTACTACAACAATGCCGTCCAGTCGTCGGAGTACACGACTTCGAACCTCAACAATCCCGGCTCGGCGACGGTTGCCGTGGCCGAGTCGCCGCTGAGTGGCGCCTTCGCCGGCGAGCTCGGCTTCACGGGCGTGATGCCGCTGACGCCGAATCTCGACTTCCGGTTCGGCTACTTCGGGCTCTGGCTCTCCGGCATCGCCCAGCCCACGCAGCAGCTTTCGGGCCAGCAGCTCACGCCGGGCCAGCCGCCGGAGGGCACGATCAACGCCAACGGCGGCGTGGTGGCTCAGGGCGTGAGCCTCGGCCTCGAGGGCCGCTGGTAGGCCGGCTTGGAAAACCTGC
Source organism: Pirellulales bacterium (assembly GCA_044355515.1). GTDB lineage: Bacteria > Planctomycetota > Planctomycetia > Pirellulales > UBA1268 > QWPN01. The sequence goes on along the minus strand of JBIKXY010000033.1, from coordinate 6,746 downwards.
GATCGTTTCCGCCACGCGGGGCGGAGCCCGAAGGAGGCTCTGCTCCGCGTCAGACCGACGGGTGCGGGCGGTACCGGCAACCAGCGTTGCCGCACCCACTCCGGCCCGTCGGCTCGGGCCTACAAATCGCCGGGCTTGAGCCCCTTGCGCGCCCCGCCGAACCCGAACGGGGTCGGCTCGAAGCTGCCCACGATCTCCACGCCCGACTGCTCGGGAATCTTGGCCTCCAGGCCCGCGGCCCAGTAGCAGGCGTTCACGAGCATGCGCCGCGTGCCCTCGGCCAGCATGTCGGTGGCCGCGCCCATGGTGGTCGTGAACACGCGGCCGGTCGGGCCAGCCTCGAGCGCGTAGGTCTTCGTCCAGGCCACGGGCATCAGCGGGGCGTTCTTCGGGCCTACGACGGGCTCGGAGTCGGGCGTCATCCCGGCGAGCACCTGCCCGAGTACCAGCGGCTGAGAGTCGCCCGGCAACGGCAGCCGCACGCCGTAGACGTCGGTCGGCCCCCAGATCGTGCCGGCGGCGATACCCCTCAGGATCGGGTGGTCCTGGGCGTCCGGGGCGATGATCCCGCGGGTGCTTTCCTGGCCATGGTGGCCGTGATGGTTGATCCAGGTCTCGCCGAGCACCTGCCGACCGAACCCCTCGGTGAAGGTCGGGGTCTTGTTGTCCCAACTGTAGCGGGCGAAGGCTCGGTCTTTCGGTACGTTAAACGCATGCGTGGCCGTCCGCAGCCCGACCACGGGCTTGCCGGCCCGGAGATAGTCGTCGATCTCCTTCATCTGGTCATCCGGCAGATTCCGAAACCGGGTGGCGATCACCAGCAAGTCGGCCCGCCGCAAGGCCTCGAGGCCCGGGATGTTGGTCTGTTCGTTGGGGCTGATCTCGCCGGTCGCGGAATCGATCGCGTAGAGCACGGTGCAGTCGAAGCCGTGATGGGTGGCCAGGATCTTCGCCAGTTGGGTCAGGGCCTCCTCGCTGCGATACTCCTCGTCGCCGCTGACGAGCACGATGTGCTTGCCCTTACCCGGGCCGTTCTGGCCGGCCACCGTCAGCCAGGGATCACCGGCAGGCGCCGGCGAACCGCCCAGGCAGAGCACGAACAGGGCGACGGCCACGAGACGTTTCATGCGGATTCTCCGGGGAATGCAGGGCGAAACCGGGGATCTGACGGATTGTCGCCGCCCCGCACCGGCCGGACAACCAGGGGCCGCCCGCCGGCGGACGCGACCGGGCCCGCGATTCGACAGCGGCCGCCGCGTGAGCTACCGTCGAATAGCGTGACCGAGTCCCAGTTCCCCGTCCGGCCTGCCGCGTGAACCAGTTCCCTCGATCTCCCACTGGCGGTTTCGGACCCGGGCCGGGCCGCATCGACCCCCGTTGGCTCGGGGCCGCGGCCCTGGCATTCCTGCTGGCCGCCGGCCTGGCCCGCGGGATCTACACCGTGGGCCCCGAAAGCGTGGGCGTGATCCAGCGGTTCGGCCGGTTCGTCGGCACGGTCGGCCCGGGCCTGCGGTTCAAACTGCCCTTCGGCATCGACACCGTCACGATCGTGCCGGTCAAGCGGCAGTTGAAGATGGAGTTCGGCTTCGGCACGCCCCACGCCACCGACCGGTATCAGCCCGCCGCCGACCCCGCCCGCGAGAGCGACATGGTGACGGGCGACCTCAACGCCGCTCATGTCGAGTGGGTCGTGCAGTACGAGATCAGCGACCCCGAGGCCTATCTCTTCAACATGCGGGATCCCACCGACACCCTCCGCGATCTGGCCGAGAGCGTGATGCGGGAGGTGGTGGGCGACCGGACCGTGGACGAGGTGCTCACCGTCGGCCGGCAGGGCATCGAGACCGACGCCATCGCGGGGCTCACGGCCTTGGTGCAGGACCTCGCGATGGGGCTGCGGGTCCAGCAGGTGCAGCTCAAGAGCGTGCAGCCCCCCGCCGCCGTGCAGGCCTCCTTCGACGAGGTCAACCGCGCCCAGCAGGAGCGGGAGCAGATGATCAACCAGGCCAACGGGGAATACAACAAGGTGGTGCCCCGGGCCAGCGGCGAGGCCCAGCGGCTCCTGAGCGACGCCGAGGGCTACGCGATCCGCCGGGTCAACGAGGCGGAGGGTGACGCGGCCCGGTTCAAGGCGCAGCTCGGGCAGTACGAGCAGGCTCCCGCCGTAACCCGCCGCCGGCTGTATCTCGAGAGCATGGGGGAGCTCTTGCCCAAGCTCGGCGGCACGATCGTGATCGACGAGGAGGCGCGGCAGTTCCTCCCGCTGATGAACATCCCGGCCGCCGCCCGGAGGCCCGTCCAGTGAGCCCGCTGCCGATCAACCATCCGCTGCTGGCGTTTCTCCGCCGGCTCTCGGAAGTGTTGTTCTCTCCGTTCGGCCTGGCGCTGCTCGCACTGGCCGGGATCGTGGTGTTTGGCTGCGCGTATACCGTGGACCAGACGGAGCAGGTGGTGATCACGCAGTTCGGCCGGCCAGTGGGCGAGCCGATCAACTCCAACAAGGGCGAGGGCGCCGGCCCCGGCCTGCATTTCAAGATCCCGTTCATCCAGACGGCCAACCGGTTCGAGAAGCGGATCCTGGAATGGGACGGGCCGCCGGCCGAGATGACGACCAGCGACAAGCTCTACGTCGTGGTCGACACCTTCTCCCGCTGGCGGATCATCGATCCACTCCTGTACTTCCAGAGCCTGCGGGACGAGCGGAGCGCGCTCTCGCGAATCGACGACATCATCGGCAGCGAGACCCGCAACGTCGTGGCCCGCCACGACCTGATCGAGCTGATCCGCTCCGACAAGGACCGCCAGCCCGAGCAGGACGCGGCCCTCGTGGAGGCCGGCGCGCTCGTCGGCCGGCTGCCGCCGATCCGGTTCGGCCGCAAGGAGCTGGAGCGGGAGATCCTGCGGGCGGCCGCCCCCAAGGTGGGCATTTGGGGGATCGAGCTGCTCGATGTCCGCGTCAAGCGGGTCAACTACAAGGAAGGCGTGATCGGCAAGATCTACGACCGGATGATGTCGGAGCGGCTGCAGATCGCAGAGCGGTTCCGCTCGGAGGGGGCCGGCGAGGCGGCCAAGATCCAGGGCAAGAAGGATCGCGATCTCCAGCGGATCCAGTCGGAGGCCTACCGCAAGGTCCAGGAGGTGCGGGGCACTGCCGACGCCAAGGCCTCGGAGATCTACGCCGCCGCCTACGGCTCGAGCCCCGCAGCCGCCGACTTCTACGGCTTCTTGAAGACGCTCGACACCTACAAGGCCACGCTCGGCAACGACACGACGGTGATCCTGACCACCGACAGCGATCTGTTCGGCCTGCTCAAGCGGGTGGGCGACGGTCCGGCAAAGCCCGCAGACTGAGGGCGGAACACGGGCAGGCCCGCTCGGCACGCGCCGCCCGAGCGGCATTCCCCCACCCCCCGTCGCGGTGGTAATCTACCGGCAGCACGGCGTTTGCCTCGCCCGCTGCATCCTCCCGGAGAGCCTCCCATGCGCACCGGCAACCCCACGCTCAACGCCAACACGTTCGAGAACTTTGGCGCCTACGGTCAGAATACGGCGGCCGCACCGGCCGACGTGATGACGATCAGCGGCACTGCCCAAAAAACCTTCTTTCTCCTGGTCTTGGCCCTCGGCTCCGCCTGCTTCACCTGGTCACGAACCTTCCGGCTCGTCGAGGCCGACCCCTCGGCGGCGATCGGCTCGGTCGCGCCCTGGGTCTTTGGCGGGGCGATCGTGGGCCTCATCACGGCACTCGTCATCTGCTTCAAGCACACCTGGGCGCCGATGCTCGCGCCGGTCTACGCGCTGGCCGAGGGACTGTTTCTGGGCGGCGTCTCGGCGGGCTTCGAGGCCCAGTATCCAGGCATCGTGATCCAGGCGGTGGGGGGCACGTTCGGCACGCTCGCCTGCCTGCTTCTGGCCTACCAGTCGGGGCTGATCCGGGCCACAGAGAACTTCAAGCTTGGGATCGTGGCAGCCACCGGCGGAATCGCCCTGCTCTACCTCGTCACCTTCATCGCCGGGCTGTTCGGCTTCCCGCTCTTCTCATCGCTGTTCGGCAGCGGGATCATCGGGGTCGGCTTCAGCGTGGTGGTGGTGTCGATCGCCGCCTTGAATCTCGTGCTCGACTTCGACTTCATCGAGCAGGCCGCCGACCGTGGGGCGCCGAAGTACCTGGAGTGGTACGGCGCCTTCGCCCTGATGGTGACGCTCGTCTGGCTGTATCTCGAAATTCTCCGCCTGCTGGCCAAGCTCAACGACCGCCGCTAGCCTGAGAATCTCGCGGGGACTCCAACGAGTCCCCGTTGGGGCCCGTAGCTCAGCGGTTAGAGCAGGGGACTCATAATCCCTTGGTCGTGTGTTCGAATCACACCGGGCCTAGTTCATTTGCCGGTTGATAGCCCGAGCCTGTCCTCGGAAAAAAACTTTATGGTTTCCATGGCCACGATTGCAGAGGTTGGGCTCCGCATCGGACGGCAGTTCAACCCCGAAAGAGTCATTCTCTTCGGCTCGCATGCCGAGGGCCGCGCGGACGCGGATTCCGACGTGGATCTGCTCGTGATCATGCCGACGAAGCGGGATCCCGTCGACGAGTCGGTGGCGATCCGACTCGCGATCCGTCCGCCTTTCCCGGTCGATTTGCTTGTTCGAACCCCCGAGTCGATCGCGCGCCGGCTTGAAATTGGCGACCCCTTCATCGGCGGCATCTTGCAAAACGGAAAGCTGCTGTATGAAGCCGCTGACCGCTGAGTGGATCGACAAAGCTGAAGGCGACTTCGCCGTCATGGAACGGGAATCGCGAGTCCGAAAGCATCCGGCATTCGATGTCGTGTGCTTTCACGCACAGCAGTGCGTCGAGAAGTACCTCAAGGCACGGCTATGTGAAGCTGACTGCGAAGGCGGAAGGCTGCATGACCTGGTCGCTCTGCTGGACCGAGCGCTGGCATGCGAGCCGCTTTGGGAAGCGTTTCGTGCCGATTGTGCGTATCTCTCCGACTTCGCCGTGGCCTATCGCTACCCCGGCGAGTCATCCACGCGAGCGCAGGCGATGGACGCGGTGAAGAGATGCCGCCGGTTGCGCCTCGTCGCCCGTCAGTCTCTGGGCATCCCCTGACGCCCGCACGCTTCGATCAGGGGACTCATCATCCTTGGCCGTGTGTTCGAATCACACCGGGACTACTTCGATTTCGCGGTCTGCCGCCCCAGATCCAGGCGACCGGCACGCCGGCGGCAATCGTCGCCAGCGACACGGCGGCCACGACAGGCCGCTCCCAAGCGACGGCGGCCGTCAGGATCCCCGTGCCCAGGAGATACACGGCTGGCACGACCGGATAGCCCGGCACGCGAAACGGCCGGGGCAGATCGGGCCGCCGGCCGCGGAGCACGAACACCGCCCCCACCGTGAGCATCGAGAAGATCGCCAGGCCCACACCCGCGTACAGGAGGATCGCCTCGAACGACGCGGTCCACAACAGCACGAGGGCCCAGCCCGCCTGCAAGGCCGTGGCTACCACGGGCGCGCCCTCCGTCGAGACCCGGCCGGCCGCCGCGGGAAACTGCCCAGCGTCGGCCATCGCGGCGGCCAACCGCGGCCCGGTCAGGACGTAGGCGCTCACCGACGCCAACAGGGTGAAGCCAACGGCCATCGCCAGCGGCGCGGCAACCCGCGGCCCGAACAGCCGCCCCGCGGCGAGTTGCGCGATCGGCGCCACCGCGTCGAGCCCGCGCTCGGCGACGATCCCTCGGACATCCGCCGCGGACAATGCCAGCGCGTAGGTGACGTTGAGCGCGAGATAGAGCGCGGTGACGATCCCCGTTCCCAACAGGATCGCCCGCGGCAGCCGGCGCTGCGGCTCGGCGGTCTCACCGGCCACGTAGGCGGCAGCGTTCCAGCCCGTGTAGGCATATGACACGTACACGAGCGATGACGCCATCGCCACCACCAGCCCCGCCGACAGCGGCGGCCGGTCGGCGAGGTTGCCCCACCGGCCGGGCCGAACTGGGGGGGCTCGTTCATGCGGCCGGCCGCCGCCGGGCCGCCCGGCGGACGAGCTCGTCGGCGATCACCCCGGCCAGGATCACGCCGCCGATGATCGCGAACTCGACGTTTTGATACTGCGGGTGGGCGAGGTTGATCATGTTGTTGAGCACGACCATCAGGGCCGAGCCGACGAGCAGGCCCAGGATCGAGCCCTCGCCGCCCCGCAGCGAGCAGCCGCCGAGCACGGCCGCGGCGATCGCGTAGAGCTCGTAGAAGTTGCCGAAGTCGCTCGGCTGGGCGGCGTTGATGTCGAGCACGAACAGCATCCCGCCGAGGGCCGCCAGCGTGCTCGAGATCACGTAGGCCAAGAGCTTCATCCGGCCGGTGTCGATGCCAGAGTAGCGGGCCGCCTGCTCGTTACGGCCGAGCGCCAGGAGATACCGGCCCCACACGGTGCGGTTCAAGAACACGGCCGCCAGCATCGCGATCACCAGGAAGATGAGCGTCGTGGCCGGCAGCTCGAAGCCCCCTTCCCCGAAGATCGGAAACCGCGCCGTGGCCAGCGACCGCAGCCCCTTGAAGCCGGTGCCGAAACCCTGCGATTGATCCTGCGTCAGCCCCCGGGCCACGCCCCGGTAGATCAACAGACCGCAGAGCGTGACCACGAAGGGCTGCAGTCCGAGCTTCGTGACGAGCAGCCCGTGCCCGAGGCCGATCCCGGCCCCCAGGGCGAGCACAAGACCCACCCCCGCCGGCACGCTCCACCCGTGCT
>JBIKXY010000032.1:0-17752 GCA_044355515.1 Pirellulales bacterium | reverse complement strand
GTCCCGGCGGCCAGGAGATCGGCCCCGATCTGGCGGTGGTTGTTCGCGACGCGGAGGCGCCCGCAGCAACGCGGCCGATGATCACGCGGATCGCCCTGGAGGCCCGGCATCCGCGGGACGTGCTGTCGGCGATCGCGCGCTACGACCGTCGCGCCAGGACCATCACCGTGTCGCTCACGCAGGTCGATGGGGCTGCCGCCAGCCTGCCGGCGGACGGGATGCGCGTGACGCTTCGGGAGCCCGACGTCGAGACAGCCGGCGGCGGTGCGACAGCGACGGGCGTCCGGATGGTCGTGCCCCGCAAGCCGGTCGCGGTGCTCTCCGCCGCGGCGCCGACCGACGACGTGGTCGCGTCGTGGAACGGGCCCGATCAGGGTACCGCCCGCTTTGCGCTCGACGTGGACGGCTATCCCCGTGGCTTTCTCTTTGCCGTGGATTGTTCGCCCGCGGCCGACATGCAGCCGCAGGGCCCGCAGCACGACTGGCGGCAGATCCGGATCCTCGCCCCCAAGGCCGCGACGACCCTGCTCAAGGCTCCGGCGGCCGCGGTGCCGATGCGTCTGGCCGTAGACGCACCCGCCGACACGTTCCTCGGGGGCAGCCGTGGGGGCGGGTCCGTGGCACTCGTGCTGCGGCAGATTGGCGGGGGGCTGGCGGATCCCGGACAGGAACGCGTCGTCTGGACCGCGGCCAGCGACCGGGAGGTGACCTTCTCCTTCGAACCGCCACCGGCGGGCGCATCGCTCGCAATCCGCACCACCGTGGACGACTGGACGATCGCCCCGTCCGGCGAGGGCTTCGCCAACGTCGATGCCTCCGCCGAGGCCCGGCTGGTGGTCGCCGGCTTGCAGTCTCCCCTCACCGACTCCCGCATCCTGGTGTTCGACGGCCAGCCACCGTTCGTGGACGCGCCCCCGTCCGTGCAGGCCACCGTGGGCGCGCCGCTCGTGGTGGCGATCCAGGCTTCCGACGACTCGTCCGACGGCTACCTCATCCCACCCGAACGCCGCCGGCCCGGAGTCTCCGGGCTGAAGTCGGTCGAATGGGCGCTCGATCCGGAAGGGACGGGGATGCCGAAGGAGTGGCAGCCGGCGGTGTGGCTGGGAGGCGTCAACTATGAAGTCCGGATCGACTCGGCCAAGCTACCGTTGGGCGTGCGGCTGCCGCTGCTGGTGCGGGCCACCGATGCCGTCGGACTCTCCGATCCGCCGTCCCGGACCTGGCTGGAGGTGGGGGCGGCGGCTGCCAGCAAGCTGAACTCGCTGACCGGCAAGGTGATGCTGTCTGGCCGGGGAGAGCCCGATCTTCCAGTCATGCTCACCGGCCCGGGGGGCGATCGGACCGCGCGGACACGCCAGGGGGGGGTGTTCCGGTTCGATGAGTTGGAGCCCGGGCAGTACAAGGTTTCGGTGCGGGCGCCGGTTCGCAATCAGATCCGCTCGGCCGAGCAGACGGCCGTAACCGTCGAGGCGGCCCCCGCCTCCCCGGCCAGCGTGACGCTGGAGTTGAAGTAGCCCCCCGGCCGGACGCACACGGCGTTTGCGACGGTGGTTCTGCTGCCGGGACGACCGGCATATTCGTTAACACCGTCGTCCTTTCCGCAGCCGCCACGTTGGGGTCAACCTCTCCGACCGGGCCCTACGTGGATCACGGCAGCCGATCCTGACGATGTTGCCGGGGGTGCGGCGTCGGTCGGCCCGGCAAACGCGTTGTCGGGTCGACGTGGCGTCGGCGAGGGGGACAAGAACCGCATGCGACCGCCAGCAGGTCTGCGCCAACCTGGCCGGACGCAGCTCTCCGTGCGCACCCGCGCATGCGTGGCCGGGCTGGCGATCGCGCTGGGCCAGGTGATTTCGGGCACCCCGTCGACGCATGCGCAGACGACCGGCACGCCGACGACGATCTGGAGTTTCATGGGAGTGCCCAATCCCTTCGGGCTGAACGCCGCGGCGCAGCAGTCCTCCAATCCCGCGATCCAGGCCGCCGCCAAGGCCAAGGCCGCCAAGCATGAGATCTGCAAGAAGAAGGCCGCTATTCAGTATCTCGCCGGCCTTGGCTGCACGCCGGAGCATCCCGAGGTCATGCCGGCCCTCCTGGCCGCCATGGGAGATCCCGACGAGCAGGTCCGCTATGAGGCGGTGAAGGCCGTGCTGCAGACGGCCGAGGTCTGTCAGTCACCTGAGCAGAAGAAGGCGACCCGCAAGGCGAAGGGCATGACCGAAACCTGCAAGGACTGGAAAAAGGCGTGCGAAAAGCAGGTCTGCGACGCCCTCGATCGGCTCTGCGGCAAGGCGCCCCCCAAGGAGCACGATCACAAGCTCAAGAAGGCGATCAAGAGCAAGCTCGGCGGTGAATGCGACGATCCGTCGAAGGAGGATTGCCCCTGTGCCGACAGGAGGGGCTCGTGCTGCAGCCCCGAGATGCGCGACAAACTGATGAAGTTGGCCTACGGCCGGGACGAGATGGGATGCTTCCTCGAACCGAGCAAGCGGGTGCGCGACCTGGCCGAGCAGGCCTTCAATGCCTGTAACGCCTGCGCCTGCGGATGCGAAGGGGCGATGGGAGCGGGCTCGGGCAACGACAACGTCGTTCGCGAGATGCCGCCCGTGGACGACCGGGAGACGCGACCATCCGACAGCGTGGGCATGCCCTGCTACGAGGATCGGCTCGTCGTGCCTCCCCAGATGAACCAGCACGAGATGGTGCCCCCGCCCGCCCCGCTGCCCGCACCGGAGATGATTCCCTCGCCGGCCGCGTTGGTCGAGCCGCCGGGATCCCGGAGCGTCCTCGTACGAGCCCCTGCTGCCGCGGAGCCTATCCCGACGGCCGTCGCTCGGTTGGAGCCGGTGTGGCGGCCGCTTGATCCGGCGGCCCCGTTCACCGACGCCGACGCGGAGAATGTTGAAGGGTTTCTCGGTTCCATCCACAGCGCTCGACCAGCCTCACAGCCTGCTGGTGTGGCGTCACAGGCCCGCCGCCATGCGGAGGCACGGCTGGCCCTGGTCCCGACCGCGCCCACCCGCGGCCTGCACCAGCCGATCGCCCGACCGATGATCCGCGGCGGGCTTTCCCCGCGGAACGCGTCCACCAACTCCGCCGCCCCTCCACGCTCGCCGCCCCCGCCCGGTCCGACCGCGGGCATCCGCCCGGCGCCGGTGTCGACCGCCGCCCCCGCTGCCGCCCCCGCTGCCGCCCCCGCTGCCGCCCCCGCTGCCGCCGCCGCTGCCAAGCCGCCTCCAGGCGGCTTGGCCCCAGGGTCGCGCCGCCCCGATGCGCTGGATTGGCTCGCGCTGGCCGGCGTCGTCGCGGCGCTGGCAATCATTCTCTTCGACTGGCCTGGTAGCCCACAGACCGACTCGCCACCGCCCGCGCCGCGCGCCAGCGGTATGATGCGGCACGGCCCCCCTCAGCATCGTCGAAAGCAGCGTTAGCGATGCCCCCTGCCGCCGAGCCACCGAACGACAACGCCACCGGCCCACGGGCTCGATCATGGCGATCTGGTCGCGCAGGGCGTCGCCCACAGCGACCGGCTCCCGATGCGCGGCTCGGCGTTCCCACGAGCACCATCACGACGCCGGCCGGTCGGGCGTCCTGGCGAGGCGGCCTCGATCCGCTCAGGAGGTCGCAGGCTTGGTGGCTGATGGCGCGGCGCATGATCGTCACGGTGGCAGCCGGCGTGCTCGTCGTCCTGCTCGTCCGCATGCTGCTCACGGTGCGGCGTCAGGTACCGATCGTCGTGGGATGCGTGGCCAGCTATCGCTCGCCGCTGGCGATCATTCCGCTGGTCGACGAAGACCGTGCGCTCCTCGAATCACTCGCCCGTCCCGGAAATTTTTTCTTCGATCCGGGCTCGGCGACGATCTACGACACGAGCGCAGCACTGGCCTCGGCGACGGCCGACGAAATGGTCGCCACCCTGACATCGACCCTGCGTCGCACCAAGCCCGGGGGGCCCGACGGCGACATGGCGATCGTCTATCTCACCGCCATCGGCACGCTGGATGACAGGGGTCGCCCCTGCCTCATCCCACCGGGTGATTCGGAAGACCCGACGGGCGTTGATCAGAAGAGCTATCTGCAGGTCGAGCGATTGCTGAGCGGCTTTCGCGACGCGCTGCCGGAGCGGGTCGGGATCCTCGTGGTGCTCGATGCCTGCCGGTCGGTGACCGACTGGCCGCTCGGAGTCGATGACGGCGACTTCACGCCCGCCGTGGAGGCCCTGCTGGCAAACTCGGGCCTGAAGCGGATGTGGGTGATGGTCCCGGCGGCGACAGGGCAGCATTCGTTCGCCAGCGCTGCGCACGGATCGAGCGCCGCCGTCGCGGAGTTCGTGCGGGGCATGCGCGGGGCGGCCGACGTCCGTCCCTGGGGAGACGCCGATGGCCGCGTGGAACTGCGGGAACTAGCCTCCTACCTCGCCCTTCACGTCGATCATCGGGCGCGGGCGATGTTCGGCGAAAGGCAGACTCCCGTGGTCGTCCCGACGTCGGCTGGCGACGACGACGCGGCCCTCGCCTGGACGATCGTGCGGGATTCCCCGATCGAGGTGCCGTGGGATGGCGATGCCTCAGACGATGCATGGCTGGCGGACCACTGGCGGGCGGCGGAGAGGCTGCGGCCCACGGCCATCCGCGAGCGGCCGCTCCGCTGGTCCGCCTACCTTCACATGCTCCTTCGGGCCGAGGCCCTCCGTTCGGCGGGCACGGCCTTCATCGACGAACAGATTGATGTCGATCGGACGGTCGAGCGGATGGAAACGGCACTCAGCCTCCCTCTCATCCCCAGCGCCCGCCTGGTTCCCGGGGTCCGGCTGGCGTACGCAGGCCAGGCCGCTGCAGAGGCCGGAAACGTCGAGGTGCGTCGCTGGCTGGCGGCCGTCGAACGCTACATTGCCATCGATCAGCCGCGCGACGAGGCCGCGAAGCCGCCGGCAGCCAGCGAGGATATTGACCGCTGGATGCTCCGCGCCGAAGCCGCCTGGCGATGGCTGATGGAGAAATGCGAGTCCGATGTCGCCCTCGACAGGGCTGCCGTGGCCCGCTGGCTGGAATGTGTCGGCTCACGTCCGGAAGGGGTCGCGTTCAACCCCGTGCAATTGCACCTCGTGCGGATGCTGGTTCGCTGGGCCGATCCCGTTGACTGGCAGCGGCAGCCAGAGGTCTTTCGCGACGTGCTCCGCATGATCTCGAAGTCTCGGGAGTCGGCGTACTCCCAGGACGTCAGGGCTGATCGCCTCGTCGATGCCGACGACCTTCCGCAGCGCGGAAACGTCTCGATGAGGACGGCCCTCGACCTCGTCTTCGTGGGAGGATCGGCCAACATCCAGGAGGCCGCGCGGCTGTCGCGCGAGAGCATCGCGCTGTTCGATCAGCGGGAGATGCTCGCCAAGCAGCGGAGGCGAGCGATCGAACTGCTCGACAACGTGCGGGCGGAACTGCCGTATCTCGCGGCCTGGTGGGTCGAGGAGGCTCGTCACGTGGCCCGCGTGCCCGACGACAAGGAGAGCGCCGTCGTCCGCACGAAGGCGACCGACATCCAGGCCGTGCTGCTGGCGGTCGAGCAACTCGAGCGGGTGCTCGACGGCACCGTCGCACCGGTCGACGCGGCCCCCACGCCCGCCGTCACGCTCGACAAGGCCGAAGAAGTGCGCGCCATATGCGAGGCGGCGTTCATGACGCTCCGGTCGTCGTACCTGAATGACTGCGCCGACCTGGCGACCCAGGCCCCCGACAGCCCGCGTACGCTCGGCCGGATTCGCCGCGTCCTCGCGGTGCCCCTGGTACTCGGCGACCTCCGGGTTCGGCTGCTGCGTCGGGCCTCCGACCTCGATCGCCGTCAGGCAGCCCTGATGGCCCGGGAGCCCTATCATCCCGAGGATCCACCACCGCCGGTTGATCCTACGGCGGCCGTGGCCGGGTGGATCACGTGGCGAAACCTGTACACCAATCCGGTCTTGCCCACCCTCTCGTCAGACCCGGCTGGCGTGACGACGCTGCCCACGTCGGCGGCGGACATCGCGGCCAGCGTCGGCCGGCAGCTGACAGCCGTGAGGACTGCCGCCCGATCACTCCCCTCGATCCTCGCGACCTTCGACCGCCAGCGGGCCGAGTTGGAGATCGGCAGGCCTGATGGTGATGCGAAGGTGCTCGAACTGCTCGCGCGGGGGAGCGGCGTGAGCCGGCAACTGGCTCCCTTGGTCGGACAAAAGCTGAGCATCAACGAGCGCACCACAGCCACGCAGCGATACTTCGCCGCGGCCTGGCACAAACGGCTTCTCAAGTATGCAGACTTGACCCTCCAGGAGTTCTGGGGAGGCGTGGAGCCTGACGAGCCGGTCTATTGCCTCCACAAGGCGCGAGTGTTGCTCGAAGCGGCAGAGGAGATGGTACGCAGCAATGAGGTGGTGTTCGGCGACGCCGAACGCTCGCGAGTGTCCGCCAGGATCGAATCCCTCGCGACGCTGGGCGGCGGCTTCGCAAACCTCGAACTCTCTCCGAACCGGCTGATTCTTCCATCGGCCACGGGCGTCGCCCCGCCGCGGAACAAGGCCGCGCTCACCGCCCGAGCGAACGTGCCGGAAGGACTCGCCGCCATGTGGCTCTCGGAGTCGGTCGACGGCCGACCGCTGGAACTGCTCGAGAGCGGTGCGGCGAACGGTTCGCACAGTGCGTCCGCGCGGACCGTCGCCAGCCGAACGGATGTTCGGGTGGCGGTGCCGGCCGTGGAGACTTCCTGGCAGCTCGACGCCGCGGCCGCCAGCAGCCTCGAGTTGAACCGCACGGCCGTCCTCGATCTGACGGCGTGGTATCGCGGCCACCGCATGGTCGTAGGCCTCCCGGTGGCGGCGGCGGCGGCGTCACGGAAGACCGAGTGGGAGGCTTCGCCCCCGCTCGCGCCCCGGGTGACCGTTCGCGGGGATCTCCCCCAGGCGCAGGCGGTGGCGATCGTCTTTGACTGTTCAGGCAGCATGGGGGAGCGGCTGGCCGACGGGCGGATCCGGCTCGATGCCGGCAGGGCCGCCGTCGCCGAACTTCTCGACAGCATTTCCAAGTCCGGCCGGTGGGACGTGTCGCTCTGGCTGTATGGCCACCGCACCCGGTGGTCGCGGGACAAGGACGGGAAGTATGTCGCCGGACTCACACCCGCCGGCGTCGCCGCCAAGGCTGCAGCCGGCCGCTCGGGCCAGCCCTTTACGCTCGTGCCTGGCGATGACGTGGAGCAGGTGCTGCCGATGCAGCCGCTCACCCCGGCCGTCGTGGCACGGATCGGCATGACGCTGTCACTGCTCGAACCGGGCGGCGAGACGCCCCTCTATCTGGCGATCTCGGAGGCGTTGAAGACCGACTTCGACGGTGGTCGCACCGACGTGCCCGGCCATGTCCTCGTGGTGACCGACGGAGCGAACGATCAGACCGGCGGCCGCTATGTCACCGCATCGGGCGTGGAAGACCAGTTGGCCCGCAAGAACGGCCGCCGCCGCACTCCGTTGCGCATCGACGTCGTCGGCTTCGGATTTTCGCCCCGCGGTGCGGACCAGGCCTCGCGAATGGACGACATCCGCAATCTCGCCACGGGATCCGGGGGCAGATTCTACGAGGCCGCCGGCGCCGACTCGCTGGCGCGGTCGCTCCGCGAGTCCATGCGGGTCATTCGTTGGCGGGTGCGCGGGGCCGATGCGCCACGAGACAGCGTCAGCCTCGGCGCGTCGCTGACGTTGCCGCCGCCGCTCGTCGGACGATCCCAGGCGTACGAGGCGGCACTCGAATCCGGAGTGAATCCGCCCCGCCGCGGCTTCGTCACGGAGGGGGGCGAGGCGATCGAAATCTTCGTTGGCGGAGGCGGGAGGAATCTCGATTTTCGCCGGTATGATGGCGGCACGGAGCAGGGGCTGCGAGACAGCCGCACCAACCTCTTCGCGCCGTCCGACCCGCAACGGCAGTTCTTCGTGGGGGCTCACCTCGCATCACGATCCGGCGACACGGTCCGCTTCCCCCTCTCGATCCAGAACGCGAACGCCACGGAGTTCTCGCCGCGTCCCGTCGAGGCCTGGGTTGAGATCGCGCCCCGGTCGAGCGCCGGCGCACAGGGCGCACCGTTCGTCTTCTACGACCTGTCATTCCAACCGAATCGGCCGGTGCCGGTGCTCGACCTGGCCGCGGAGAACTGGCCGCGATCCGCCGACCGGGCCGAGATCCGGGGTTGGTTCCGCTTCACGAAGACACCGCCCGACGTGGCGGCGGCACTCTCCGATCTGACTCCCGGCCGAGAACGGCGGCTGGAGCTGGCGGGCCTGCCGGGGGTCGAGATCAGAGTCACGCTCACGCCGGCCGAGGCGGCCGATCACGTGAAGCTCTCCGTGGTTGAAACGCAGGTGGCCAATGGTGCTGAGCGACTTCCCTGCGTGAGGGTATGCGTGGCCCCCGGCTGCCTGCGGGCGGTGCACATCGTCGAGCCGGAGACCGGCCGGGTACGGCATGAGTTCACGGTGCGGGCGGAGGGCGGGCGGGTCATGCCGGACGCGCAGCTGCTGATCACCGACAAGCAGCGTGTGCTGAATGGTGCGGTCAGCCTGACGGCCGGCGGTGACGCGCCGCTTCAGTTGCCGGTGCCAGGGGAGTGAACCGCGGCCTGGCGGCAAGCGACCTGCTCCCTCGAGCGCCCGCAACAGGGCTTCCAGCGACTCTGGGTCCGCCACGAGTCAGGGGCTTTTCCGGTGCACGACCCTTACCCGGCCGGAGCCGATTTTGCGTGCTATTTTTGCGCAGGCGGATCGACATTGAAGGCCAACGCAATGAATCGCCGCTCCGCCTGCATCTGTTTTCTCGCTTTCCTGAAGACGTCTCTCGTGTCTTCAGTCGCCCTGGCCGCCCAAGAGGCCGCCAGAACCGTCTCCCGGATCGCCGGACCGAGATGGAACGTGAACGGCGACTGGAGCCCGAGCCTTGACGAGATTCAAGGCCACCTCCGTGCCGCCCACGGCATCGACCCGGGTGCCCTGGGCATCGAAGACCTGCTCGCCCTGCACGACAACGACCACAATCGCAGGGGCTACCAAACCGGGCACGGCCACAAGAAGGCCGGCAAGGGCCAGTCGAAGGGCTACGCCGGCTTCTGAGGCCAGTGGTGATCTACGGGCATGAGCGGGCCCGGAAGTGACCCCTCCCCAGTTTTTGTACCAGTGCTCATGAGAGAGTTGGGGAACAGTCCGCGTGGTGTGTCGGAGGGAGGGGCGTAGCCCCGACCTCGACGACGGCGTGAAGGTCAACTACGCCAAGTTCGGCACGCTCCTCGCCGACGTCAAAAAGGTCACCGGAACGAAAGGCGACGACTGCCCCGTGCCTGACGATCGCCCTTGCCGCCGACCGTTCGCATTACCTGCCGGCGTTGCCCGCGTCGCTCGCAGCCGTCGGCTCGGTGAGCAGGTCGAGGTAGGCGTGGTAGGCATAGACCCGATCTCGCTGCTTGCCGGTCGTTTCGCGGAGCACACCGAGGTGTTCGAGCAGTTCGATCGCCTTGCGGGCCGGGGGCGCTGTCGTGCCGAGCAGCCGGCTCGCCCGCGGCACCGTCACCATCGGGTTGGCCGGGAGGTGGTCGAGCAGCCGGATCGCGGCCACCGTGGCCCGATCGTGGGCCGCGAGTCGCTGGCGGTCGGTGCCCAAGAGGGCGTGGATCGCTCGGGCCACCCTCACCCCGTCATCCGCAGCCTCGGCCACGCATTCGAGAAAGAAGGCCAGCCAGCCTTCCCAATCACCGTCTTTACGGATGGCGGTCAGCCGGGCGTAGTAGTCGGCCTGCCGGCGCTTCAGGGGTAGGCTCAGGTAGAGCAGCGGCGCATCGAGCAGCCCCCAGTGCTCGACCAACAGCGTGATCAGCATCCGGCCGATGCGGCCATTGCCGTCGAGAAAGGGATGGATCGTCTCGAACTGCGCGTGGGCGAGCCCGGCCTTCAGGAGCGGGGGCAGCGGGTCGGCCGCGTAGAGCCAGCCTTCGAGCGCGGCAAGGGCGGCGGGCACCTCCTCGGGAGGCGGCGGCACAAACAGGGCGTTGCCCGGTCGGCTGCCGCCGATCCAGTTTTGGCTGCGGCGGATCTCGCCGGGGAGTTTGTCTTTGCCCCGCACGCCCCGCATCAATGTCTGGTGGATGTCGCACAGCAATCGCGTGGAGAGCGGCAGGCCACCGGGATCGGCGATCGCAGCCCGGGCCTGGTTCACGGCCTCGACGTAGTTACACACCTCCTCCACGTCGGCCGGCGTGTCGCTGCCGCTGGTCGCCTCGAAGGTGGCCACGTCGCGAAGCGTCGCCTGCGTGCCCTCGATCTGCGACGAGAGCACGGCCTCCTTGCGGACAAACCCATAGAGAAACCAGCCCGGCTCGGGCACCATGGCCCCCGCCACTCCCAGCCGGCCGATGGCGGCCACGGCCGCGGCGTGGCCTTCAGCCAGGCGACCCTCGATCAGGAGCGGCGGCCCCGCCGGCGGCAGGGGGTGCGGCAGGAATGCGCGAACGGTTTCGCCGTGCGTCGAGGTCGTTCGGTACGTGCCCGTCTCGCGAATCATGGCTGGAAAACGAACCTTTCTCCGGCTGCAATACTAAGAAACGACCGCTTCCTAGTCAAATCAGCAGGGAAACGCCCGTTTCTTTGCGGCACGTGCTCGGGCTCGGGGCACTCCCCCCCGGCCAGCCCACCCGACTTTTCTGTTGCTGCCTAAGCTTTCCTATCGACCACACCGCGTGAGAGCCGCCCCCTATGACACGACTCGGCGGCCCGGACCGGCGGCCCGGACAGGCTCGCCGCCCTTGCCCGCCCGGGTAAAACACGGGTATGGAAGGTAGAGACCATATCCGTTCTTTGAATCGGGCGACCCACGCGGCCGTCCGTACCAACCTCGCGAAAGCACAAGGTGGTTACCCGATCTGGCGACAGGTCGGGAGGATATGCGCCGGGAACGTTGCCCGGCGAAGCTTTCGGGAGTTTTTGATCTGACTCACGCCGCCTCTTGCGGCCCACAAAAACCCGAAAGCACCTTCCTGTCCCTTGCCGGAGAGGAGTGCATCATGACCAAAGGACCGCCCGAAAGCCCGCCGGCCGCAGACTGGGGGCCCTCGCTTCTCGAGCACTATCCGCCGCACGGCTTCCCGCCCTATCTCGGCCTGGGCCTCTTGGACGAGGCGACGCTCCGCCTCAAGCCGGGCCGGACGGTCGCCGAGTATCGTGCCGGCACGGACCTGGTCTACCGCGTGACCGGCAACTTCGATCCGGCCGAGGGGGACTCAGCCTGCGCGGCCACCGCTTCGCTCTGGACCATCGAGGAGTATTTCGACGGCCGCCTGTGGCGCTCCACCGACGGCTACGAGTCGCTGCCGCAGGCCTTCTACCACCACATCGGCGGCCAGCTGCCGACTGAGAATCCCCGGCTGGCGGCCCTGATCGAGCGTCTCGTGTGCTACTTCAATGTCGCCGTCCGGATCCGGGCCCAGACCTCGTACGTGATGTTTCCGGCTGGCTACGTGTATGCCGTTCGCGTGCCGATCACGCGCGAGACGGTGGAGAACTTCAAGGCCTTCGCCGCGGCCGAGCCAGACCCGGTGAAGGTACCGCCGCCGACCTGTGACAGGCCCCGGTCGGTCGCCATCCTCACGCTCTCGACGACCTACTCGGTCTATGTCGATCGGGGCAGCGTCGTGGATGTGACCGTGCCCCTGTATCGGCTGCTCGAGACGATCGAGCGGCTCCACGACACCGGGGCCGATGCCGGGCCGATTCATCTGCGACCGGAGGTGATCTACGCTCACGAGCGGGCGAGGAAGTACTGCCAGATCCACCCCGGCAAGATCGCCCGCGACATCGTCACCTACACCGTGTTGCCGATCGACGACGATGCCCCGCCGCTCGAGGATCTGAAGGATGCGTTCAGCAACGACTCCTTCGAGATCTTCGCCCTGGTCCGCGAGGCGCTCTACTCCGACCCGCCCGAGTACGACCCGTTTCCCAACTTCTATGGGGAGAACAAGGGGTAAAGCCGCGGGCCGGGATCACTCCTGCGTCTCATCATCCAAAGAAGCTTCCCGGGCCCGGCGTCGCAGCTGCCTCTTCAAGGCGGCGAGCCATTTTTCCCGGGGCTGCGTCGGTATGTTCGTGGTCAGTCCGATCCATCGCCGCAGCCGGGGCTCCATTTCCTCGGGGGTGATCGCGCGGTTGATCGTGGTGAAGTTCGAGGCGAGCCGGGATGGATGGTAGATCCGAAACATCCACTCGCCGATGTTCTCCTCCGACACCGTTCCCAGTCCCAGTTCCAGCGCGGCGAAGATGAGATCGCTGCGAAACCGGGCCTCATCTCGATCCTGTGGTATGAGGTGGACCCCATTTGTTGGACAGTCGGGGGCCCTGTTTAAGGTGTAGCGCTACTGGGCTGTGGCCCGCGAGACCCCTCCCAAGGGTCTCGCGCGGCCACGAGGCGGTTTACGGGTTGTGTTCCTGTTGATGTTCTTTCGTTCTGAGTCCGTCTCAACGGAGATTTGAGCGCGAACACTTTTGTCGCGTCAGCCCTCTGCGTAGACGTCGGCAGGTGTGCGGTAGGACAGGGCTTGGTGAATCCGCTCGTTGCAATAGAAGTCGAAGTACCTGCCCAGCGAGTCCTCGGCCTCCCAGCCGTCCGCATAGTCCCGCAGGTAGACCTCCTCGTACTTCACCGACCTCCAGAGCCGTTCCACGAACACGTTGTCCAAAGCTCGGCCGCGGCCATCCATGGAGATTGCCACGCCGTCCTTCTCCAATCGGCTCGTGAAGGCCGCCGACGTGAACTGAGCGCCCTGGTCCGTGTTGAAGATCTTGGGCCTGGCGCATGACAGCGCTGCATCGAGGGCTTCGACGCAAAAGTCTCCCGTGAGCGTGTTGGAAAGCCTCCACGATAGGACGTTGCGGCTGTAGAGGTCCATCACCGCGGCCAAGTACAGAAAGCCATGCTGCAACGGGATGTAGGTGATGTCGCTCGCCCAGACCTGGTCGGGCCGCGTGATGACGATATCCCGCAGTAAATAGGGGTAAACCTTGTGACCGGGAGCCGGGCGACTGGTCGACCGCTTGCGGTGTATGCCCTCGAGCCCCATCAGCCGCATGAGCCGCTGGGCGCGCTTCCTGTTGACTGCAAACTGCTCGCATACCTTCCTCGTCCCGAAGAACGGGCGATTGATGTACAGCTCGTCGATCTGCCGCATCAGGGCGAGGTTCTCCGGCGACTCGCCCGCGGGCTCGTAGTACCAGCTGCTCCGCGCCAGGCCCACGAGCTCGCACTGTCGAGACACGCTCAGGTGTTGGTGGTGTGGTTCGATACATCGCCGCTTGACCTCAGCCGACCTCGGCAGCTTTTTTTTTCAACCATTCGACCTCCATCTTTAGGCGGCCGATCTGCTCGAAGAGTTCCTGCTCATCCGTGGCCTGGTCAGGCCGCCGCTGCCGCCCATCGGCGAACAGTTCGGCCACCTGGGCCATCAACTGCTTCTTCCAAGCCGTCACCTGGCTTGTGTGGATGCCGAACTGGCTGGCCAGTTGGGCCGTTGTGCGGTCGCCCTTGGCGGCCGCCAAGGCCACCTTGGCCTTAAACGCAGCCCCATACACACGTCGCTTGCCCGGCATCGTCATACTCCTGATAGGGGGCCTCCAAGCCCGGAGGCTCCACCTTATCAGGGCGCCCGAAATCCAGGGTCCACCTCAGTGATCGCCGCAGTTCTTGGCGGGGCCTCATCGAAAACGAACCGCCGCCTACCGCAACGGACCGCCGCGTGACCGCCGCCCGGTCACCGGCCCGCGCCTCCGAACGTTTGGCGAACCATCAGCTCGCCCAGCGGAACACACCACCCATGGACATTATTTTCAGTGCCGGCGGAGCCGGCTCATGTTCGTTTGACGATTCCTCATCCAATCCCCTCCCCTCAGCCAGTTGTGGCTGGGTCAATCTCGAACGTCTCCTGCGGTACTGGGCCCGTCCGCCCTTCGCGATTGAACGGCTCGCCGTGATCCGTGGCGAAGACGGCCGCATCGTCCTCGTCCGCCGGCGGAACAACCGTCCCACCCGCGTACTCCAGGGCGGCATCGTCTCCGTCGGCAACCGTCCGCCGCCCTGCACGCTCCGCAACAGCAGCGGCAGTCCACTGGCTCGCGGCCTGCCGGAGGCTGCGAACAACACCGACGAGCCCCCAGAGGACGACCAGGGCGGCGGCCGCCACCCCCGCCACAAGGAACACCCCGATGGAGCCGCAGGCTCCGCCGCGGGCAGCAAGAACGCCCCTTCCGATCGGAAGGGCGGATCGACCGGAGCGAGACGCACGTCGCGGGGCGGTGTGCGACCTTCACCGGCCGATCGTCAAACACCTCGCCAACCATCCGAGACCGGACGGTTATACAAGGCAAGTCGGGGCGACCCGCGACGTGCGTTCCCTGATGAGGCAGCACCTTCGCAAAACGCCCGAGAAATCCACCGGTCTCTGCCCGTACCCCTTCCCGTACCAGATCTGGTTCGACGGGGATGCGGTTCGGGCGCGATCGGCGTCTCGGCGTAAACGCGGCGGCAGCTGACGGGGCGGGCTTCACGCCCGCCCCCCTGCTCCAGCCCGGAGGCAATTCATCGCCTCCGAGGTTTCTACCATGATTGGTTTCAACAACGACGCCGGCCCCACCGGCGGTGATTCTTCCTCCTCCCCTGCCCCCCAGTTCTCCGGTTCCGGCAACGATGCTCCCGCACCCAGCCGCCGCGGACGGGTGCGGAACGCCGACTTCGGCATGCCCGGGCGCGAGGGGCTGCTCGACCTGGCCCGTACCTATCTCGAGGTGCAGGCCCGGCTCTGGCCCGAACTCGCCGGCACGACGGCCGTGCCGGCGGCTGACGCCGCCACGATCGCGGCGATGGCCGACGACTTCGAGCGGCGGTTTCGGCAACTGCACGCGGACGTCTTCCGCCCGGGCGATACCCCGATCGCCTGGATCGCACTGGCGTTCGCATACCTGCGGTTCAGCGACGAGAACTCCAACCCGCGATCGCTCGACCAGCAACTGCTCAACGTCCTGAACCGTGCCCGGCGGGACGGCGTGTTCGTGCCCTGGCACTACGTTCTCGCCGACGCCGCCGTCAGCGGCACGCTCGCCTGCCGCACCGGCTACACCCTCGCCAAGACGATCGTCGAGCGGCGCGACGAGTTCGGCGTGACATGGTTCCTGATCGACGACCTCTCCCGGATGAGCCGCAACACGATCGAGTCGCTGCGGCTTGGCGAACTCGCCAAAGAGACCGGGGTGCGTGTCATCGGTGCCAGCGATGGATTCGACAGCGCCAACCCGCAGTCGTCCCTTCTCCTTACCGTGCTCGGCTCGATGAACGAGGCGTTCATCACGCAGTTGAGGTCCAAAGTGAAGCGGGGCATGGACGATGCCTTCCGCCGCGGCGACAACATCCAGCCGCCCGGCGTCGGGTATCGGCTCGTAGACGTGAAGGACGCCAGTGGCAACCTCGTGATCACCCACAAGGGTACGATGGAGAAACGTGCCGAGATCGATCCCGAGGCCGCGGCATGGATCGTGCGGGGAGCCGAGATGATTGCCCAAGAGGGGAAAAGCCCGATCGAGCTGGCCCGGCTTTTCAACGAACAGAAGGTCGGCGGCCGACAGACGTGGTCGGACAACATGATCCGCAAGATGTATTCCCGCGAGCGGCTCGTTGGACGCGAGGTGTTTCGCACGACCCGACAGGAGAAAAACCGGACCACCGGCACGGTCCGCTACGTGAAACTGCCGCAGGACCAGTGGCTCGTTCGGGAATCGCCGCACCTGCGAATTCTTCCCGACGAGCTGGCGGACGCTGTTCGCGCGAAGCTCAACCTTGCGGCTCAGTCGTTCGGCAGGACAGCGAAGGACCGCACCAAAAAGGCACATCGCGCTGACCTCTATCCGAAGGTGCTCATCCGCCCGATCTGTGGCGGCTGCGGGACGCCGATGATCTTGGGCCGTTCGCTCGGCAAGTATCAGAGCTTTTGCTGCTTCAACGCGCTGCACGGGATTCATGGCTGCACGAACCGGGGCTACAAGTCGGCTCGGATCGTCGACGAGGCGGTGCTTCGGACTGTCATGGCGACGCTCTTTACCGACGACTTCCTCGCCGACCTGACGGCCGACGTGAACAAGCGGCTGGCCTGGATCGCCCGACAGCCGATTCCGTCCACCAAGAAGCTCGAGCAGGAGATCGCCAATGAGGACCGGCAGCTCAAGCGGCTGACCGACCGGCTCGCCAAGCTTGACGACACGCATCTCGACGCCGTGCTCGCCAAGGCCGAGGAGATGGGCCGGCAACTGGCGGCCAAGCGGGAGCGGCTCAAGGAGCTCCAGCGGGCCAGCCGGCGGCCGAACGTGAAGAGCGTCAAGGAAAAGGACGTAGTCGCGGCGCTCGGAAAGCTCCGCGATCTGCTGCAGGGTGACGTGGGCGTGGCGGCCCAGGTGCTCAAGGCCCTCGTGGGTGACGTCATCCTCGAACTGCGTCAGGTCGAGGGGCAGAAGAAGCCGCAGATGGTCGCCCGGTTCACGATCAACGCCGTCCCGGCCCTGGCGGTGCTCGATCGTGGGGGGCCGACGGATCGCGACGGCGGTCCCGTCCCGGTCTGGGACTCGATTCACGCGAGTCCGGACCCGGGAGCAGCAACGGCAGCGGCCCCCGCAGAGGTGATCGTTCCCCTCATCTACGACCGCAAGGCGGCCGCACGAAAGCCGCGGAAAAACGCACGCGAGAGTTGATTTCGCAAGAGCGGCGCCCGCCCGGATCATATTGGAAAATCACCGCCACAAGTGGTTTTTCCACTATGATTCGGGCATCGCGCCCACGTGATTGCACCCGCACTTTCGGGATCTCGCAGCCACCCCGCCATGAACGTCGCTTTGCGTCGATCAGCTCCGACGAAGGATGTCGTCGATCAATGCCGGTGACGCCCGAAAGTTCGTGTCGAGAAGGCGGCGAATACTGCCCCCAAGGTCTACGAGCTTTGCATCGGCCGCCAAGGCAAGTACGCCCAGCGTGCCCGTGACCATGAGCCCTCGATCCCGCGCCACCACCGTCGCCTTGCGTTCATCGATCAGCACTGCGTCGGCGTGGACCTGTGTCGCAATGGCGATGGCTTCCGCCTCTCCACGGCCAAGACCAACATCCTCGACCGGGCCCTTGGGCGAAATCACGCGGACCCAAGGCGGCAACTGGCGAGCCCATGAGGCAACCCGCGGCGGGGTCCTTGGGTGCTGCAGCTCAGCCAACACACCCGCCGGCAGCACCACCGTCGTGAAAAGCTGTGGCAGCAGATCAATCTCGTCGATCAGGACGAGATAGTTCACGGGCGATGTGTCGCAAACGACGATCATCGTCGAAGGCGATTACGAATCGCCTCCAACTGCTCACGGAACTCGGCGACCGTTGGCAAATCCTCGGTAACGCCGTGTCGCTCCAAGAGCGCGTCAACGTCTGTGCGTGAAATACCCAGGCACTCAGCTAGTGCGCCATGGGATAACTGCCCCTGCCTATAAAGCTCGACGACCGCAGCTTCCTTGGCCGCCGCGTCAACGTTGTCGGACAACGTGGCAAGATGCCGTTCGACGCTGTCTGGAAGATCAAAACTGATCGTAGCCATCTGAATTTCGCTCCATGATCGATTCGGCTACTGCGCTCGTGGCGGAGGTGGCACCTTCCGCTACAAAAACCGATGGTCGCTTTATACCGCTCTCAAC
>JBIKXY010000188.1:0-5793 GCA_044355515.1 Pirellulales bacterium | reverse complement strand
GCTGGGCGCGAGGAAATTCGCCCGCGGTGACGTGGAGGGAGCCCACTTTCACTTCCAGAACTCCACCCGCCTCCGTCCCGACCTGGGGGAGACCCATAACAATCTGGGCACCACGCTCTCGGCCCGGGCGCAGATGTTCGCCCAGCGAGGCGATCAGGCCACGGCCCGGAAGGAGATGGACGAGGCGATTGTGCAGTTTGCCGAGGCGTGCCGCGCGACTCCGCAGGTGACGGCGATCCACCTGAACCTCGCCAACGCGCTGGCGACCGCAGGCCGATTCGCCGAGGCAGCCGAAAAATACGAAGAACTGCTCGCGAAGATGCCCGACAACCCGGCGGTGATCAACAACTACGGCGTCGCGCTCTACAAGATCGGCAAGCAAAAGGAATCAATCGTCCAGTTTCGCCGAGCTCTCGAGCTGGCGCCCAATCTCAAGGATGCCCAGGAAAGCCTGGCCGTGGCCCTGGGAGAGAAGCCGGATTCGTCAGCTGTTCAGCCGATGCAGACCTCGCCGGTGCCCGCCGAGGCCCCGCGGCCGCCGTCGGCACTGCCGCCGCTCGAGATGAAGCTGCCGCAGTCACCCACCCTCGGCCCGTTGATCCAGTAGGCATCCCGCAGGCTCGTCGCCACCGCCGAGCGGCCTTCATCCGCCCGGTGGCGAAGCTCGTCGTTTTCGCCGGCGAGCGGGTCGGTATCATGGGCGGCGGGTATCTTGATCGGAGGATCGTGGCGTTGAGCCCGCTTGTGAATCCCGCCGCGATGTTCAAGTTCCGGCTGCCCTGCCGCCGGCGGGACAAGCTCTGGCCGCCGGCGTCGTGGGGCATCGATGACGCTTGTCGGCTGCCGTCGCTGGCAGGCCTGGCGGGTGTGCCCGACGTCCTGGAGTTGTTCGCTGCCTGGAACCAGTCCGGGCTCGCTTTCCGGGGCATCGCCCGGGGCGTTGGGAAAGACCGGTGGTGCCACGCCACCAAGCCCGAGGACAGCGACGGGCTGCATCTGTGGATCGCAACGCGGCCGACCGGCGAGAGCCATCGGGCGGGACGGTTCTGTCGCCGGCTTGCGGTCTTGCCCACCGGCGGGGGCCTCTTGGCCGACCAGCCCGTGATCGTGCCGGCGCTGATCCCGCGGACGAGCGAGATGCCGGCCGAGCTCCCGGCGGGAGCGACCAAGATCGAGGCGATGCTTGGGGTTGATGGCTGGCGGGTTGATGTATCGATCGCAGCCGCGGCGCTGCCCGGCTGGGAACCGGGAGAAATCCCCCGGCTCGGATTCTTTGCGGCGCTCGTGGATCGCCGGCTCGGCCAAGTACCCTGCTTCGCGCCCCCCGAATACCCTTGGGAGAGCGATCCCACGACCTGGGGCGAACTCGAGCTCGTCGGCTGAGCCTGCCGCCGCTTGTCGGTCGTCAGTCGCGAAACGGCTCCAGCTCGACCGTTGCGGGGGGAAGGCTCTCGAGAAACACCCGGCCGTAGGGCTTCGTCAGCATCCGGGGGTCGAGGATCACGACCGTGCCGCGATCCTCGGCCGTGCGGATCAGACGGCCGAAGCCCTGCTTGAGCTTGAGCACCGCCTCGGGCAGCTGGTATTCCATGAAGGCGTTGCCGCCGGCCTGGTTGATGGCCTCGATTCGCGCGGCCACGAGCGGCCGGTCGGGCACGGCGAAGGGCAGCCGGGTGATGATCACCGTCACGAGCTGGTCGCCCGGCAGGTCGATCCCCTGCCAGAAACCGTCGGTGCCCAAGAGCACGCTGGCCGGCCCCTCGCGAAACGCCTCGAGCATCCGCGACCGCGGCAGGCCATCGGCCTGGCTGACGAGCCGGTAGTTTCGCCGCACACACCAGCCGGCCAGCTGCTCCGAGGCCGCCTTGAGCGCCTGGTGGCTGGTGAAGAGCACCAGCGCCCGGCCCTCGCTCCGGGCGACGTGCCGACGGATCATCGCCACCACCGCCGCGTCGAAGGACCCGCGGTCGGCGGGGTCGGGGAGCCGGTCGACGAGCACGAGCCGGGCTTGGCGGGCGTAGTCGAAGGGGCTGCCGAGCCGGGCCGCGAGGGCCGTTGCCGGAACGCCGAGCCGGTCGCGGACGAAGCCGAAGCCACCGGCTTCGACGTCGCCCCACGCTGCGGCCGGCTCCTCGTCGCCGGGGTCTGCCCGGCGGGTCACCGCGTGCACCGCGAGCGTGGCGCTCGCGAGCACAACCGTGCCGATCCGGCCGAAGAGCTCCTCCCGCAGGACCCGCCCCACGTCCACCGGCGCGCTCGAGAGCGTCGTCCGCTCGCGGCCCCGCCGCCCCCGCTGGCTCTCCACCCACCAGACGTAGCCGGCCGCCTTCTGGCCGAGCCAGGTGTCGATCGCGGCGGCGTGGCCGTCGAGCCGGTCGGCGAGCGAGACGAGGTCGTGACGCTCCGGTGGGCTCTTGATCTCGGCCGCGGCGGCGCGGAGCC
This sequence comes from Pirellulales bacterium, assembly GCA_044355515.1. Classification (GTDB taxonomy): domain Bacteria; phylum Planctomycetota; class Planctomycetia; order Pirellulales; family UBA1268; genus QWPN01. Next base: position 3,351 of record JBIKXY010000188.1, on the reverse strand, counting down.
GCCGGGCGAGATCGGCGAGCGGTTCGCCGAGCGTGTCGGCGACGAGCCCCGGCGCGGCCACCCGCCAGGGCGGCTCGCTGCGGCCGCGGCAGGCCGCGCGCACCTCGGCGAAGAAGGCCTCGGCCGCGCGCCGGCAGTGCCGCACGAGCGGCTCGAGGTCGTCGAGCTTGTAGTGCGTGAGCAGGCCGCGGCCGGTCCGCTCGCCGGCCAGCCGGGAGAGCACCCGCTCGACGCCGCCGCTCGACACGCCCACGCCGAGGTGGTCGCCGGCCACCGCCTCGAGCGTGTGGGCCTCGTCGAAGACCACGATCTCGTGCGGCGGGAGGAGGCTCGCCCCGGCCCGCCGCATGGCGAGGTCGGCGAAATACAGCGCATGGTTGACGACCAGCACCTGGGCGTGCTGCATCCGCCGCCGGGCGGCGTAGTAGAAGCACTGGCCGTGGGAGGGGCAGGCCCGGCCCATGCAGTTGCCCGAGTCGCTCCTCACCTCGTCCCAGACGCCGTCGGCCGGCAGCGTGGGGAGGTCGGAGAGCGTGCCGTCGGCGGTGTGCTTGGCCCAGGAGGCGATCTCCACGAGCTCCGCCCGCTCGGCATCGTCGGCAAACAGGCTCCCGGATCGCTCGAGCGCCAGCCGCAGTCGCCGCAGGCTCAGGTAGTTGCCGCGGCCCTTGACGAGCACGGCCGAAAACTCTCGCGGCATCACGGCTGCCACGAGCGGAATGTCCTTGTCGAAGAGCTGCTCCTGGAGCGCGATCGTGTGGGTGGAGATCACCACCCGGCGGGGCCGCTCGGCGGGTCCGCCGGCCGCCGGAGCGTCGTCCCAGTCGGCGTCGGGGTCGGCCGCAGCGCCGCCGGCCGGCCGGGAAACCCGCACGGGCTCGGCCTGGTCGGCCGTGGCCGCGAGCACCGCCGGCACGAGGTAGGCCAGGCTCTTGCCCGTGCCGGTGCCCGCCTCGACGATCGCATGCCGGCGAGCGCGGATCGCCTCGGCCACGAGCCGGGCCATCTCCAGCTGCTGCGGCCGCGACTCCCAGCCCGCCAGCCGCGCCGCCAACCGGCCTTGTGGCCCCAGGAGTTCATCGGGCGTGAGCATGAGCGATAGCCGGAAGCGCAGGGTCGAACACAAAAGCCGGATTCTACCGCCAAGGACTTTCCCGCCTGTGCAACCCCGAGCCCACCATCAGCTCGGGCAGCGGCTTTTGAAGAACGGCCCGGCCCACGTTACGCTCGGGCTTCATTCCGCCGGAGTCCAACTCGCCGATGTCGCAAGCAAGCGGTCCGCAGAAAGCCTGGGGGGGCGTGTTTCGCGAGCCCACCGACGCCCGTGTCGAGGCCTTTTCGGAGAGCATTTCCTTCGACAGGCGGCTGGCCGACGACGACATCGACGGCTCGATCGCCCACGCCCGGATGCTGGCCTCGGTGGGGCTGATCTCCATCCAGGAGGCCGACGCGGTCGCCCAGACCCTCGAGGAGATCCGGGGCGAGATCCGGGCCGGGCGGTTCGAGTTCACCGTCGCCAAGGAAGACATCCATCTCCACATCGAGTCGGCGCTCACGGCGCGGCTCGGCGACACCGGCCGCAAGTTGCACACCGCTCGGAGCCGCAACGATCAGGTGGCCACCGACTTGAGGCTCTACTGCCGGCGGGCGATCGACCGGCTCGACGCGGGCCTGGCCGAGCTGCAGCGGGCGTTTTTGGGGATGGCCGAGCGGGAGCGGGAGCTCGTGATCCCGGCCTACACCCACCTCCGTCGGGCCCAGCCGGTGCTCGCCGCCCATCAGTTGCTCGCCTGGTGCGAGAAACTCGGCCGCGACCGCGACCGTCTGGCCGACTGCCGGCGGCGGACCAACGTCCTGCCGCTCGGGTCGGGGGCCGTGGCGGGCACGAGCCTGCCGATCGACCGCGAGCACGTGCAGGAGTCGCTCGGCTTCGAGGCCGTGGCGGCCAACAGCCTCGACGCGGCGAGCGACCGCGACTTCGTCTGCGAGCTGGCCTTCGTGGTGGCACTCGCGGGCGTGCACCTCTCGCAGTGGGCCGAGGAGTGGGTGATCTACAGCACGCAGGAGTTCGGGTTCGTCCTGCTCCCCGAGGGCTTCTGCACCGGCAGCTCGATCATGCCGCAAAAGATCAACCCCGACGTGCTGGAGCTCGTGCGGGGCAAGTCGGCCCGGCTGGTGGGCAACCTCCAGGGCCTGCTCGTGCTCTTGAAGGGGCTGCCCACCGCCTACAACCGCGACCTCCAGGAGGACAAGGAGGCGATCTTCGACTCGATCGACACGCTGGAGGCGGTGCTGGGCGTGGCCGCGCCCCTGGTGGCCGGCGCGAAATTCGACCGGCAGCGGCTGGCCGCCTCGATCCACCACGGCCACCTCGACGCGACCAGCCTGATGGAGGCCTTGATCGCCCAGGGGGTGCCGCAGCGGACGGCCCACGAGATCGTCGGGCACCTTGTCCGGCGGGCGATGACCAGGGGTGTGTCGCTGGCGGAGCTTTCCGACGAGGAAATCTCGCGGGAATATGCCGGTTGGAACGCCGCCCTGCGCGGGGCATTGGGGGCATCCCGGGCAGTTGAGCGGATGCAGAGCTTCGGCTCCACCGCCCCGGCCGCCGTGGCCGACCAGATTGACGGGTGGCGGCGACGGCTGGGCGTCGCCGCGGGCTGACCGACGGCGGCGCGAGATCAGGGATGGCCGGGAGCGACGCACCACGCGTGGCGGACGTGTCACGGGCATGGCTCGTGCTCCGGGCATGGCTCGTGCTCACGGTGTCGCTCTGCGCGCCGGCCGCGGTGGGGCAGGATTCCGCCGCCCCGCTCGACCCGATCCAACGGGCTGTCGTCGATTCGCTCGACGCCTCGCTCGCCCTGCCCGGTGGCGAGACACCCGGGGCGTTGCTCGAGGCCGCGCTCAAGGCCAGCGGGGTCGATGCCGCCGCTGCCGCCGAGCGATACCTGGCCAAACTGGCGTCGCTGGCCGACAAGGCTGGCGCTGCCGCGCCCGACATGCTGGCGGATCTCGCGGATGCGGCGGGCGACACCCAGCTGGCGCGACTTGGCCACGCGATCGGTGCGCGGCAGCCGGCCGCCGGCAGGCTCGTGCGGGCGATCCGCGACGCCGGACGCCTGCGGCGGCGCGACCCGGGCCTGCTGGCGAAGGCTGCGGCCGAACTGGCGAGCCCGGCGGCCGCCGCGCGGCAGGCCGCGGCCGACAGTCTGGCCCGAGCCGGGGTGGATGGTCTGCCCGTGCTCGCACCGCTGCTCGATCCGACCGCGACCGTCGAGCCGCGGCAGCGGGATCTCGCCCGGGGCCTCGTGAAGCGGCTGGGGCCGGAGGCACGGCAGCCGCTGCTTG
>JBIKXY010000187.1:0-5798 GCA_044355515.1 Pirellulales bacterium | reverse complement strand
CCCGCTCCCGCCCCCCGCGGCGGAACCGGCTCCTCCGGCGACTGCCGGTGCGACCCCGCCCGCTCGAGCCGCCCTCTCGCCCGGCGAGCAGGCGCTCCTCGATCATGTCCGCCGGCACGAGGGCAAGGCGGAGGTGATCTGCATCGTGCGGCCGCGGGACGCGACCGACACCGCCAGCGAGGTGTTTGTGCTCAACGACGCCGGCAGCGACTTCATCGACCATCTGTCCCGCGCGCATCACGGGACTCCGGCCGCGAAGTAGAGGCTGCTCGGGTAGCGTCGTCCCGCAGGCTCCGGGGGGCCATGCCCGTTTCGCCGGAGGTCGTGGGTGGGGCAGGCTCGGGGTTGCCCATGCCCGTGTCGCCGGACGCTCGCTCCGGCCATCCAGGCCTTCGCTCGCTCCATGCTGGCCTCGCTTCGGCATCCTGCCTGCGCTCGGCCAGCAAGGCCGGCTCCAGGGCATGGGCAACCCCGAGCCGTCAAACGGTTGAGGTTGCATCGCATCCGATTCGTCTGAACGAACGTCGCGCGCCAGAACGCGCACGAGCACGGCCGCCCGGAGGTGCGGCCGCCGGGCGGAGGCCCGGCAAGGCGGCAATGGCCATGGATGGCATTGCAGCCGTAAAGTCAGTCCCCCACGGTCACGGTGACCGGCGTCGCGTTGACCGACTCGGCTGCCAACCTGCCGGCCCGGCCCGTGGCATGGATCGTCACCCGCCCGCGGCCCAGCATCACGGCCGGCACGTCGAGCTCGCCGGATGCCGCCTGGAGCCGACCGAGCACGCGGCCGGTCGCGAACACGAGCACGCCGTCGAGGGAACCGCCTGCGACGGCGATCTTCACGCTCCCGTCCAGCGGCACCCGTTGGGGCGTGACGGTCATCGTGAGCGTGCGGCCGTGGTTGGCGAACACCACGGGGATCACCGCCCGCCCTTGGGTCTCCACCGGCGTGGCCGCGATCCCCACCACCCGCAGCTCGTGATGGCCGTCGGCGAGCGTCGTGGTATCGACCGTGAGCCGGCCAGCCGGACCGCAGGATGCCAGCCGGACGCCATCGACGAACAGCTCGAAGCGATCGACAGAGCCGCCCGAGCCGAGCGAGCCGCGGGGCTCGATCACCGCGGTGCCGGAGAGGGTCGCGCCGGGGCCGAGCGGCCCGCCGCCGTCGGCCAGCACCGCCTCGATCCGGGGAATCTCCGCCCACGGCTGGCAGAGCGGATCGCCCACCACCAGGAGCTGGTAGGGCGCCCTCACGGACTGATAAAAGGCCTCGGCCAGGCTCGCCCCGCGGCAGTAGTGAACGTGAATGCCCGGGTGCGGAAACTTGGCTTGGATCGAGAAGGGCTCGATCACGGTGCCGCTGGACCCGGCCGCTCCCGCCCGCAGGAACACCGAGAGCGGCGTCTGCCCCGCGGATGGAGTAAACACGCCGCCGAAGCTGGTCAGGTTTTCGCAGATCGCGCCGGGCAGGATCGTGCTGCGACTGGCTGGCCAATCGAAGGAGGCCGTGCCGGCCGTCAGCCCGGCCACATCCCGCCGGCCCTGGGGGAGCGTGCCCGCGGCGATCTCCGCCTTGACGCCCAGCGTGGCGAGCGCCTTGACGATCGCAGGAAAGCTGCCGGACCGGGTCGTCGTGCGGATGTCGGAGTTGGTCATCAGATAAATCGTCCCCGGAGGCCGGGTTCCGTCCGCGGCCGCCGCCCGATTGAGATAGGCCGCCACCTCGCTGACCGAGTTGCCCCGCCCCGCGGTCACGCCCAGCATCACGGCGAGCAGGTAACGGTTGCCGCCCGCCTCGAGGAGCCGGCCGTCGTCACCCCAGCCGTACCAACCGCGGAACCCCGCCGTCTCGAGCGGCACGCCATCGGGACCGAGTGGTCGGTAGTAGTCGTTGCTCGCAGGATCGAGCCAGGCCGGGCTGCCGCTGTTGACGGCGTTCAACAGCGTCGTCATCCCGGTCAGCGAACCGGAGGGGAACGGGTCTTTCCGGACCAGATCGGGCGGCAGCGACTCGCGGTAATCGATCCGCCAGGGAAAATCACTCGAGTAGACGATGCCGTCGATCTGGGGTGCGAGCCGCCGGGATTCGATCCCCCTGAGGATCGGCCCGAGGATCTCGGCCCGGAATCGCTCCAGCGAGACATGCTCCTTGCTGCCGGCCCAGGGGAGCATCAAGACATTGATCGGGGGGATGCCGCGGGCCGCCACGAAGGCATTGGCTACCGCGAGGCTGTCGCTGCTGGTCGGGTTGACCACGAGGAACACGTTTTCAGGGCCTCCGCCAGCCCGCGCGTGGGCCGCGAGGCCGGCGGCCAGGAAGATGGTCACCGTCCAACGGGAGAGCCAGGCCCGAGGGGTTCCGAAAACGAGGCAGGGCATGGGCGTTGCTCGGACGAGGGACGGGGACGGCACCCGCGCCGTCCGGGGAGTGTATCTGGCTCCCGGGAAACCCGACCCGTGTCCGGGGCAGTCGGCGTAGACTGCCGAGGGCGGGCCGATGGCGGTCCGCGGGTCGCTCGCGCCTGGTGCCTCGTGAACGTTCGCCGCCTCGCCCTCCTGCTGCCGGTGCTCATCATCGCCGCGGCCACCACCCGCGGCGACTCCCCCGCGCCGCCGGCCGACCGGTTCTCGGGCCAGCGGGCCTTCGCGCATCTCGCGGCGATCTGCACGCTCGGGCCGCGGCCGAGCGGCTCGGAGGCGATGCGGCGGCAGCGGGCGGTGGTGGCGGAGCACTTCCGGGCCGCCGGGGCGACCGTCGCCGGGCAGGCGTTTCGCGTTCGCGACCGCAGTTCCGGCGAGGCGGTTCACATCGAGAACCTCCTGGTCACCTGGCATCCCGACCGCCGCGAGCGGATCCTCGTCGGCGCCCACTACGACACCCGGCCCTATCCCGACCGTGACCCGATCGATCCGCGGGGCGTGTTTCTCGGCGCCAATGACGGTGCCAGCGGCGTCGCCTTGCTCATGGAGTTGGGCCGGTTCATGAAGTCGGTTTCCGGCCCGGGCGTCGACTTCGTGCTTTTCGACGCGGAGGAGTATGTGGTCGGCCCGCACGATCCCTACTTCTTGGGCTCGACCTACTTCGCCCGGCAATACGCCGCCGCGCGGCGGGCGGGTGAGGGGCCGGTCTACCGGGCCGGCGTGATCCTCGACATGGTGGCCGACCGCGACCTCGAGATCCGGCAGGAGTTCAACAGCCTCTCGTGGCCCGAGACCAGGCCCGTGGTGGAATCGATCTGGGCCGTCGCCGATCGGGAGGGTGTGCGGCAGTTCGTGCCCCGCCCCGGAAAGGAGATCCTCGACGACCACGTGCCGCTGCGAAACATCGGCCGGATTCCCACCTGTGACATCATCGAACATGATTATCCCGCCTGGCACACCACCCGCGACACGCCCGACCAGTGCTCCGCGGAGTCGCTCGAGGCGGTGGGCAGGGTCGTGCTGGCCTGGCTTCGCGAGCAGCGGTGACGCGATGGATCGACCGAGTGCCCAGCGGGTCGCGCTGGTCGTGCCTGAGTTCGGCCTCGGGAGCGTGCCGGTCGTGGTGTCGCTGTGGCTGGTGCCGATCGGCGCCGCGGTGCTGGCGGGCGACCGGGTGCTGGAACTCGTGGCCGGCGGCGTGACCATCGATCTGGAGGCGCCGGCGAGCGGCCGGCTCGTCGCCCAGTGCAGCGACGAGGACGAGCCGGTGGCGGCCGGCATGACCGTGGCGGAGTTCGAGCTGACGCGGCCCACGGCCAGGGCCCCGGCATGACGAGCCCCGGCGAGACGAGTCGTGCGGAACGGGCTCCGCTCCCGGCCGCCATCCTCGGGCTGCTTGTCGGCGGCGGGCTGGCGATGTTCCTCGCGCAGCCTCCGTGCGACCTCTGGATGCTCGCCTGGCTCGCGCCCCTGCCGTGGCTGGCGGCCGTCAGCCGGCCGAGCCTGCCCCTGCGCCGCCCCTTCCTGCTCGCCTGGTGTGGCGGCCTCGCATATTGGCTGCCGGCGATCCACTGGCTGCGGCTGCCGCACCCGGCCACCGCGATCGGCTGGGTGCTGCTCTCGGCCTATCTCGCCTGCTATCTGCCGCTCTTTCTCTGGGCGGCCCGGCGGCTCGTGCACCGCTGGCGGTGGCCGCTGGTGCCGGCGGCGACGGTCGCCTGGGTCGCCTGCGAGCAGCTCCGGGGCAGCCTGCTCGGCGGCTTCACGTTTGCCGGGCTGGGGCACACGCAGTGGCGGTGGACGGCGCTCGTCCAGGTGGCCGACGCCCTCGGCGAAGTCGGCGTGGGGGGCGTCGTGATGGCGGGCGCGGCCGGGCTCGCCGCGGTGATCGCGGCGGGCCGCGGCTCGCTCACGGCGAGCCGCGCGGCCGGCGAGGCCGCGGCTGCCGCGGCGGTGGTCGGGGCGAGCCTCCTCTACGGCCACTGGCGGCTGGCCACGGCCCCCGCGGGCGGCCCGGCGCTCGACGTGCTCCTCGTGCAGGGATCGATCGACACCGAGCTCAAACACGATCCGGCCGCCGCGGCCGACGTGCTCTCCCACTACGACGAGCTCACCCTGGCCGGCCTCGCCGATCCGGCCCATCCGAAGCGGCCCGACGTGATCGTCTGGCCTGAGACCATGTGGCGGTGGTCGCTCATCGAGGTCGATCCGGCGGTGGTGCTCTCGGACGCGGAACTCGAGGCGGTGCTCGGGCCGGAAGCCGGGCAAGGCGACGCGGCGACGCGCCAGGCTCGGGGCCGGGCTGCCATCGGCCGGCAGACGCTCGACGCCCTGGCCGTCTACGCCCGGCGGTATGGCACCCCTTGGATCGTGGGCCTCGACCGGCAGCGGCTCGACCCGCGGGCCGCCGGCGGCGCGGAGCATTTCAACGCGGCGCTGGTGCTCGCTGCCGACGGCCGGCCGCTGGCGCGCTACGACAAGATGCATCCGGTGATGTTCGGCGAATACATTCCCTTCGGCCGGCGGTTTCCCCTGCTCTATCGGCTCACGCCGCTGCCGGCCGGCCTGACGGCGGGCCGGGCGCCGGTCGAGGTCGACGTGGCCGGTTTCGCCTTGGCGCCCACGATCTGCTACGAGACGGCCCTGCCCGGCGCCGTGCGGAGTATCGTGCGGCGGCTGACCGCCGCCGGGCGGCGGCCCGACGTGCTCGTCAACCTCACCAACGACGGCTGGTTCTGGGGCTCGAGCGAACTCGACATGCACCTGGCCGCCGGCATCTTCCGGGCCATCGAGGTCCGGACGCCCCTGGTGATCGCCGCCAACACCGGCTTCTCCGCGGCCATCGATGGCTCGGGCCGGCTGCTGGCCCGCGGACCGCGGCGGGCGACCGCCCCCCTCCGGGTCGCCGTCCGCCGCGACGGCCGGCCGAGCCCCTGGCTGACGGCGGGAACCCTGCCGACGGGGGCGACCGTGGCGATCGTGGCGGTGCTGGCGCTCGAATGGCTGGTTGCTCGGCGGCTTGCCCCGGCGGCCGGTTCCGACCGACAATGACAGTTCCAGGGTGGATCCGGGGCCCGAGGCTCCGGGCCGTCGCCCCGGGGTGAGGCATCTGCCATGAACATCATCGGGAAGATCTTCCTGTTCGCCGTCTTCATCATGAGCCTCGTGCTCATGACGTTCGCCGGCGCGATCTACTTCTCCCACGTCGACTGGAAGGCCGAGGTCGAACGGCCGCCCGAGGCCTGTCTTCCCGGTCAGTTGCCGGGCTACAAGCACCAGCTCGAACAGGCTGAGGCCGAACGGGCCAAGCTCGAGTCCCAGATCAACCGGCTTCAGCAGCAGGTGGCCGAGTCGGAGCAGGCCCGCGACCAGGTGGT
>JBIKXY010000186.1:0-5804 GCA_044355515.1 Pirellulales bacterium | reverse complement strand
AGGGGAGGGCGGGCATGGTCACCTCACGGCTGACAGTTCGACTCTCGAACGGTCCGCGATGGTAGCAGAACGGGCGCGGCGCCAGCCTAGCCCGGAGGCCAGCCGAGCGGGCGGCCGCCGAGCAGGTGGACGTGCAGGTGGTCCACCGACTGACCGCCGTCGCGGCCGCAGTTGACCACCAGCCGGTAGCCATCGGCCAGCCCGAGCGACTTGGCCAGCCGCGTCGCCACCACAATCAGATGTCCGAGCAGGTCGGCGTCAGCGTCGCTCGCCTCGGCCAGCGAGGCGATCGGCCGCTTGGGGATCACGAGCACGTGCACGGGCGCCTGCGGGGCGACGTCGTGGAAGGCCAGACAGCGGTCGTCGTCATGAATGATCCGGGCGGGCAACTCGCCCCGGATGATCCGGCCGAAGATCGTGTCAGCCATCCTGGGTCGTCGCCTGGGTGGACGGCTGGCCCGTCGCCTCGGTGGCCATGTCGGCCGCGCGGCGGCGACGGCGGGGGGGCTTGGGCATCGCCCACTCGCGGGTCAGCACCTCGAACACGGCGGGGGTCTCGTAGCGGACAATCGAGCGGCCCTCGGGCATCGGCCCGATCAGCTCGCGGAAGACCGGCGCTCCTCGGAGGTCGAGGTCGGTCGAGCAGTCGTCGACGCCGATCTGGAGGTGGCAGGCCCGGAGGGCCTCGGGGGAATCGAAATCGTGGATGACCAGCTCGCCGTCGGGGCCGCGGCTCACGAGTCGCCAGGTGTTCTTTGCCATGAAATCAACTGCTCCCGGCGGGGCGACGGCCGGCCAAGGCGTCGGCAACCCGCACCCTTGAACGATCGGCTCGGCGGGGCTTCGAAGCGAGGATCGCGGGTCGCACGCCGCGTGGCCGGCACCGCAGGCGCAGTCCGCACGCCGGCATTCTTCCTCACAAGCGGTGCAGGCCTACCCCTGGCCGGGCTCACCGAGCCGCGGAGAATCGCCCGAAAACGATCGCGATCTTGAGACGCCCGGGCGGCGGTTCTAGACTCGGCGGCGGAGGGTATGCGAATGGTTAGCGGTCTGACTCGAAATCAGATGCCGGGAAACCGGTTGCGGGTTCGAATCCCGTGCCCTCCGCTGCGGTAAATCCCGAGCGAAACGAGCAAAAAGGCCCCGTAAAAGGGGCCTTTTTCATGCGCCGAGGGTGTTCCGGGGATCCGTTGTTCCCCGCTCTTTCTCTGCCGATCCGATCGCCGAGGTAGCCCCGCTGTAGCCCCAAGCGGGCCGGTAGCCCCGGCCGATCCGGCAGACGATCGGCCCCGTCGATGTCGTGGGGTTCGCCGAGGCCCGAGAGGCGGCCGGCCGCCTCTCTCGGCGCTGATTCCTGGGAACGCCAGACTGTCCAGCACCGACTTTGCGGCGTTGCTCTACCACGGCTTCTCCGGAGAACACCCTGGGAAGGCCGCTCACTGAATAATGAAGGACAGGAGACGGGAGTTTCGTGAGGCCCAGAGGCGGGGAGGCAGCCATGGACACGGAACAGGAAAAACTGTGCTGCTGCGACTTGTACAGCGTTCGTGATGTCCTGAGAGAGAAGTCCATCCAGGGTGTCATCGCCGTACGGCCGGACGCACCGCTGAGTGGCGCCGCTGAACTCATGCTGTCGGCAGGCGTGGGCTCGCTCCTGGTGATGGACGGCCCACAACTCCTCGGCATGCTCACCGAGCGCGATGTGGTGCGCACGGCACGGGATGGCGCGCATCCCCAGGAGACTCTGGTGCGAGAAGTCATGAATCCCGAAGTCTTGTGCTGCGGCGAAGACGCGTCCGTGGACGAAGTAGCGGAGCTCATGCGGGCCAAGCGCGTGCGGCATCTTCCGGTGGTCGGTGGCGATCAGCACATCGTCGGCGTGGTCTCGATTGGCGACGTCAATGCTCACCGCGTGGGGCAATGTCAGGTCACACTCCGGCAACTCGAGCACTACGTGTACTGCCGCGCATGACCTCTCGTTGCCGAATGACGGCAGGCAACTCCGGCTTTCAGTGAAGGCCGTCGGTGATTTCAGCGGAGCCGTGCGGAACGTCCCGTCCGGAACGCGAGTGGTGCTGGAAGGGCCGTACGGAATCTTCACGACCGCCAGGGCGACGTCGCCGAAGATCCTCTGTCTGGCCTTCGGCGTCGGTATCACGCCGATCCGGGCGATCGCCGAGGACCTCGCCAAGGTGTCTGCTACTGCCGCCACGCCGTTTCGCCTGGCGCAGGCGGGAAGATGAGCTTCGCGACTGGTTCGAACCGTAGAAAAGTCGGCTGCACGGAAGCGGGTCGCCAACCCTATCGTGGAGCCCATTCATGAAGGTTCTTGCCTTGGCCGTCGCCGTTTGCGCGACGCTCTGTGTGGCCCTGTCCGCCCATTCGGCCCTTGCTCAGCCCGACGCGGGTGCCAAGGCCCGCGGGGAGTTCAACTTCTACGGCCGCGGGGCGGGTAGTGCCATGCGTGGTGCTCGGGACTCGGCCCGGTCATTTCGTGAATACATTCGCGCCGAGCAGCCGGTGCCAACGCAGGTGGTGCGGGAAGTACCGACGCAGGTGGTGGGGGAGGGGCCGCAGCAGACGGTGGTCAGCCCGCGGATCGCCCAAGCAGCCGCCGACGAGATCGGTGACTACATTTTCAAATCCGAGCGACATCTGGCTTGGATGCGCAGGCAAGCGGAGTCGGCCAAAGACAAGGAGACACTGGCCTCGCTCGATAGCATCGATCGGAATCTGGCTGCAGCGAAACAAAACCATCTGACCCTGTGCAGCCGCTGCGCGAAGGACAACGTCGATCCTGTCGCCGCCATGGTGTGTTGCCAGACCATCGACGATTCTCTGGCGAAGGCGATCTCCGAGCACGACGTGCTGATGAAGCGACTGGGTGGGAATCAGCCCGCTGACAAGTAAGCAAAAGGCGTCAGCATCCGGAAAGATCGTCGCGTGAGGCGATGTCGGCGGCTGTCGCAGTAGCCCGGCCGAGTGGGGTCCCCTGTGCCGTCACTTCCGCGTGTCGTGCGGAGACCGGGTTTGTGTTTGTTTCCTGATTCCGATGAGGAGTAATCGAGATGGTCATGAGCAAGTTGATTCCTGCCTTGCTCCTGTGCCTTGGGCTGGGCGTGATTGGCTCGTCAGTCCAAGCTGCCGAGGTCAAGTCGGACCCCGTCGCCAAGGAGAACTGCATCAAAGCTTGCAACGAGTGCTCGCGGGCCTGCCGGGAATGTTTGGTCCATGGTGGCTGCCCGGCGTGCGACAAGACGTGCCTGACCTGCATCGAGACCTGCCGTGCCTGCGTCGCGCTGATGGAGTACGACTCGCCGCTGGCCAAGGAGATGTGCAAGGTCTGTGAGGAAGCGTGCAAACAATGCGCGGCTGAGTGCAACAAGTGTGCCGACATGCCGCACGCCAAGAAGTGTGCTGAGGCATGCAAGAAGTGCGAGGAAGCCTGTAGGGCTTTGGCAATGTGAAGCCACGATCGCCAGATCGCGGTGCGAAGACGCGGGGCCGTTCTCGTTGCCCCGGCAGGCCTCTGGAGCGGATCGCTGTTAGCCCCGATCAACCAGTTCTTGACGGCCCCGTGTTTCTTCGACATAGCCGTCTGGACGGGAACCTTGCCGAATGGATCCGCCGCAGGTTCGTTCACGCTCGGCAGTGGGTCAGAGTTTGGCAGCACCCCCGGCTTGTCGAACAAAACGAATAATGAGTGGGTGGAGACCGGCGCCACTCCCAGTAATTTCGCCAACAATGTGTATGGGATTTCTCAACTGTTGACCGCCGTCCCCGAACCCTCCACCTACGCGATGGCCCTCGCGGGAATAGCCTGCGGTGGGTACTCGATGTGGACGCGGCGGAAGCGGTCCTGACGCTGCGAAGCCAACCAGCGTGATTCCAACGCGAGAGGAGCAGGCCGCCATCAAGAGCCTGCTCCCCGCTGTGTTGTGACGCCCGCCGGGCCACCTCTGGCCCCCGGCGGGCTGGCCGGTCGCTCCACGAAGGCCGCGATTTCGTCGGCGACGAGCGCCAGGAACTCGCGGGCGGCGGGCCGCGAGGGGCGGCCATCGGCGACGGCGGAGCAGAGGCAGGTAAGCGTCAGTTCGCCCGCGTAGGTCGTTGCTCCCACCGCCGCCCGGGTGCCCGGCCGGAGCGGAGGCACGCCACGGATTTGGCGGATCACGAGGCCGCCGGGCGCGTCGAGGCCGTCCTGCCTCGGCACGCCGGCTTTCATTCGTCGGGAAGGATCGCCGATGGTGCTTACCACGGCGGTCGAGAAGCAGACCGGCAGCCGCGTGATTCCCCGCAACAGCCACGGGCGCCGGGACAGGACGTCGGCCGCGGCCAGAAACTCCCGCGTGGCGTCGTGCTCCACGATCCAGCGGCTGGCCCGAGCCAGACCGGCAGCCAGCCCGTGGGCGTCCGAGCATTCCGCCGGTGTCCGATCGAGAAACGCGTAGGCAAGATCGTTGCGGGCGGGGCTGCGGGAGCCGGTTGGCCGCCGGCTGACGGGAAGCGTGATCCGCACGTTGCCCGCCCGCTCGCCCGCCCGCTCGTTCCAGCGGCCCGCGGCCCGCATCACGGCCGCCACGACCACGTCGTTGAGCGACCATCCAGCCGCAGTGACCACGCCCCGGACAGCCGTCGTCAGGTCTCGAGCGAGCGTGTGCCACGCATAGGGCGGCTGCATCGGCAGGTCACTGTCATCGACGGCGGTAGGGAGTCCTGCGACCCGAGCAAGCGGCCGCGGCCGGAAGGCGACGAACGGCCAAATGCCGCCGAAAGGCCGGGAACCGGTCGGGGGACCGGCTGAGGACTGGCCGCGCTGACGCCCGGGGCTGAAAGCCGGCGGCGGGCGGCCGTCGTAGCTGGCCCAGAGGTCGCCGAAGAACTCGCCCGCCGCCACACCGTCGATGGCGGCGTGGTGGGCCACCATCACGATCCGGTGCCGCTGCTGCCCCGACAACACCACCAGCCGGAGGCCGCTTTCCGCGGTGATGTCGATGGGTCGCCAGGCGGCCGGCCCGCCCGGCTCGACCGTCGGCTCGACGTCGGGCGCGAGCCAGAGGGGCTGGCCGCCACGCCAGGCCACACGACTGCAGACGAGCGGATGGCGACTTGCCGTGGCGGTCACGGCCCCGCGCAGCCGGTCCATGCACAGCGGCCCTTCGACCTCGCACTCGAGAAAGAAGGTCATCGGATGCCCGGGGCGGGCGTCGGCGAGCATCAGGTGCTCGAAAGCAGCCAGAGAGCGACGAAACGCGTCTTCTGAGGCTGGAGGAGCGGGCGCGTGCATGGATTCCCGACCTTACCCCGCGGCACGACAGGCCACGAATCACCACCGGAAAACCCCTCTTTGTGAGGGTATCAAAGCCTCTCGGCCACCCACGATTTGACTGTGTTTTCCATGAAATCATACTGCCTGGGAAGGTGCAGGCCGCAAACTTTGCGGCCTCGACCCCGTTTGCCATGGATGGGCACTCCCCAGGCGAGGAGCAGCGACCATCCAGAGTTCTGTTGGCAGCCCGTACGGCCGGCGATCGTCCGCTGACGTTATCGCGGGCCCGTTGTTCGAACGGTGGCCTACTGCTTGGGCTGGGAACCTGCGCGTCGGCCTGACGCCCGCGGCGTGGAAGGACGCTGCCGCGAGCCCGAGATCCGTCCGATTTTTTGATTTCTCGATGGAAACCTCCGCACCGTGAACGAACCGCTCGCGATCGTGGGCATGGCCTGCCGTCTCCCCGGAGCCGACGGCCTGGAAGCCTTCTGGAACCTCGTCGTCGCAGGCCGTACCGCCTGGGGCAGGCTGCCGG
>JBIKXY010000185.1:0-5809 GCA_044355515.1 Pirellulales bacterium | reverse complement strand
CCGCGACGTGGAGCGACGGGTAGTCATGCCGCTGAAGCCCCGGGTGGCGAGGACGTTGGCCGGCGGCGGAGATGGCCCTCAAGCCATCGTCGCGCAGGTGAGGGTTCCAGAAACTATACTGCCGGTCCGCCGGCTGGTTCCACCCGACACGCTGGCACTGCCGCAGATCCCGCGATCGATTTTTGGCCCCCGGCGTGGTTCCCAGCGCCATGCCCCCGCGAGACTTCCCGGAGACCGCCGTGATGCCGATTCGCTTCCTCCTGCTCCGTTCGCTGCTCGTCTTGATCATCGGCGTGGGGCCGCGGCCGGGTCGCGGCGAAGATCCGCAGGCCGCCGCTGGACAGCCCGCCGCGACGAAAAAACTCGCCGACTTCGGCCGCTGGGTGATCGCGGCCGACTATGCCCCCGACGGCTCCGTGCTGCTGACCGCCGGCGGCGAAAGCCTGCTCTATCGCCCCGGCGACGTGGTCGCCTGGAATCCGGCCACTGGCTCGTGGGTGGCCGACCTGGGGGGTCATCCCACGGCGGTCTGGGCCGTGGAGATCTCCCCCGACGGGAAGCTCGCCGCGACGGCGGGCTACGACGGGCTCGTCAAGCTCTGGGATCTTTCCAGCCGTGCGCCCCGGCACGACCTGGTCAAGCACAAGGGCTGGGTGCGGTCGCTCTCCTTCTCCCCCGACTCCAGCCGGCTCGCGTCGGCCTGCGAGGACGGCACAGTCGTGCTTTGGGACACCGCCAGCGGCGCCGAGTTGAAGACGGTCACCGCCCATGCCGGGGCGGCCACCTGCGTCGCCTTCTGCCCCGACGGCAAGACCCTTGCCAGCGGCGGCAGCGACAAGCTCGTCAAGCTGTGGGATCCCGCGAGCGGTGCGGAGCAGGGCAAGCTCGAGGGGCATGGGGACGCGCTCTGGGCTGTCGCCTTTTCGCCCGATGGCAAGACGCTCGCCAGCTGCGGCGCCGACCGCACTGTCCGGCTTTGGCAGACGGCCGACCGCGCGAGCGTGGCGACGCTCACCGGCCACAAGGACTGGGTGACGAGCCTCGCCTTCTCGGCCGACGGCGCGCGGCTGGCGAGCGCGAGCCTCGACGGGGGGATCAAGCTCTGGGACGTGGCCGCCAAGGGAGAGCAGGAAGGGCCGGAGAAACTGACGTCGAGCGCGTGGAGCGTCGCGTTCACGCCCGACTCGCAATCGCTCTTGATCGGCACCCATGCCGGGCCGCGGCTGGTGGCCGTGCCGGCTCCCAAGCTCCTGCCGCCTCCGCCGGCCCCTCCGGCTGCCGCTGCACCCCCTGCGGAGCCAGCGGAACCGGAGGTTCCGGCTTCGGCCGAGCCGGCCGAGCCGGCCGAGCCGGCCGAGCCCGCTGCCGAGCCCGCTGCCGAGCCATCTGCCGAGCCCGCCGCCGAGCCTGCTACCGAGCCTGCCGCTGAGCCTGCTGCCGAGCCTGCTGCCGAGCCTGCTGCCGAGCCTGCTGCCGAGCCCGCTGCCGAGCCTGCCGCCGAGCCCGCGGCGCCAGCGACCGACCCGCCCCGGCCCGCCGCCGGCACGTAGGCTGTACGCCGACCCGCTGATCGGTTCCACTGCAGTGAAGGTCGCGTCCTGCGAGTCACCTTGATCCCGCCCCTCCCTGCCGGAGACATGCCTTGATGTCCTCGAAATCGCTGGCGGCGTTCGCTGGGCCGGCGGCCGTGATCGCGGCTGCGTTCCTCGCCGGGCTGGGGATCGGCCGAGATGCACCCCTCCTGCCACTGCCCCGGGCGCAGGCGATGTCGTCGGTCTCCGACGACTCGTTCGCGGTCTGTACGACGGCCATCGACGGCACCATGGAGGCCTTCTTCATGCTCGATTTCCAGACGGGCGACCTGACCGGCGGCGTGCTCAACCCGAACACGGCCAAGTTCACCACGTCGTACCGGCACAACGTGCTCAAGGATCTCGGCTTCAAGCCCGGACAGGTGAAGTCGCCGCGGTTCCTCCTGGTGCCGGGCCGAGCCGCCTTCACCGGCAACGCCGGCAGCCGGATGGCCCAGTCAACGCTCTATGTCACCGACGCCTCGACGGGGGTGACGGTGGCCTATGGGATCCCCTGGTCACCGCAGCAGTCGACGACTCCCAAGCCTGTGATGGCGGAGTTGCTGCCGCTCGACATCGCCCGGCCGCGGGGTGGAGCCGGGGCACCGTGAACGGTCCGGATTGCTCGGCGGCTTCGATCATCGTCAACGGAGCGGCCCGACCCCTGCCGGCCGCCGGCTCGCTCGCGGCGGTGCTCGAGGAGGCGGGGCTGGCCGGCCGCCCAGTCGCCGTCGAAGTCGATGGCGAGGTGGTCGTCCGCGGCCGCTTCCACGAGCGACTCCTGCGGGGCGGCGAGCGAATCGAGATCGTGACCTTCGTGGGGGGCGGATAAGGGATGAGCACAGTGATCGACCGACCGAGCGATGCCGCCGACGCGCCGCTGGCCGTGGGGGGCGTGACCTTCGCCAGCCGGCTCGTCGTGGGCACGGGCAAATATGCGACCTACGCCGAGATGGCCCGCTGCCTGGAGCGGTCGGGCACCGACTGCGTGACGGTGGCGGTGCGGCGGGAGCGGCTGGTGAACGCCGCGGGGGAGAACATCCTCGACCACCTCGACGCGGTCCGCTACCGGCTCCTGCCCAACACCGCCGGCTGCTACACCGCGGAAGACGCCCTCCGGGTGGCCCGGCTGGGCCGGGAACTGCTCCGTGACATGGGCAGTTCCACGGCTGACTGGGTCAAGCTCGAGGTGCTCGGCGATCGCCGTACGCTCCTGCCCGATCCCGTCGGCACGCTCTCCGCCACGGAGCAGCTCGTGGCCGAGGGCTTCACGGTGTTCGTCTACACCAGCGACGACCCCGTGGTCGCCCGACGGCTCAAGCAGCTCGGGGCCGCCGCCGTGATGCCGGCCGGCAGCCCGATCGGCTCGGGGCAGGGCATCCTCAACGCCACCAACTTGCGGATCTGCCTGGAGTATCTCAAGGATGGCGACCCCGGCTATCCGGTGATTGTCGATGCCGGCGTGGGCACGGCCAGCGACGTGGCGGCGGCGATGGAACTGGGGATCGACGGCGTGCTCCTGAACACCGCGATCGCCCAGGCCGCCGATCCGCCGCGGATGGCCGCCGCCATGCGGGACGCCTGCACCGCGGGCCGGCAGGCCTTTCTGGCCGGCCGGATCCCCCGTCGGCTCTACGCCACGGCCTCGAGCCCCGACGAGGGGCGGGTGACGAGGCCCGGAGCCTGAGCCGATGCTCGCCACCCGGATCATTCCCTGCCTCGACGTGGAGCGGGGTCGCGTCGTCAAGGGCACGAAGTTTCTCGATCTCGTCGATGCGGGGGATCCGGTCGAGGTGGCCGCTCGGTATGAGGCCGAGGGGGCCGACGAGCTCGTGTTCCTCGACATCACCGCCAGCCACGAGGGCCGCGACATCATGCTCGACGTGGTCCGCCGGGTTTCGGAGACGGTGTTCATGCCGCTCACGGTCGGGGGGGGGATCCGCACCCTCGACGACGCCTGTCGGCTCGTCCAGGCGGGGGCCGAGAAAGTCAGCATCAACTCGGCGGCCGTCCGCACGCCCGATCTCGTCACTGCCGTCGCCGACCGGCTCGGCAGCTGCGCTACGGTGGTCAACATCGATCCCAAGCGGGTGGTGCGGGAGGGTCGCGAGGTGTGGGAGGTGTTCGTCAATGGCGGGCGGCTGCCGACCGGCCTGGAGGCCGTGGCCTGGGCCCGCGAGGTGGAGCGGCTGGGTGCCGGCGAGATCGTGCTCACCTGCATGGACCGAGACGGCACACGGGAGGGCTACGACCTCGAGATCACCGCCGCCGTCGCCCGCGCCGTCGGCATCCCCGTGGTCGCCAGCGGGGGGGCGGGGCGGCCCGAGCATCTGGCCGACGCCGTGGAACTCGGCGGGGCCGACGCGGTGCTGGCCGCTGGCATCTTCCACTTCGGAGAGTGTACGATCCGCGAGGTGAAGGAGCTTTTCCTCCGGCGGGGCCTTCCGGTTCGGCCGCCCGGCCGGTGACGTTTCCCGCCCCGCTCTCCCGCTTCCCCGTTCGCCCAGCCATGTCCACGATCGAGACTCCGCAGCCGACCGGCACCGGCGCGGCGACCCAACCGCGGCTGGAGATCGACCGTCTGTTCGAGGCGCTGGTCAGGTTTCAGGGCAGCGACCTGCACCTCAAGGTGGGCCAGCCCCCGATCATCCGCGTCAAGGGCTCGCTCCAGCCGCTCAAGGCGGCCCGGATCGACGACGACCAGATGAAGCGGTATTGCCTGCCGTTGCTCGACGACCGCAGGCAAAGGATCCTCGAGGCCGACGGCGGCTGCGACTTCGCCCACGTGGCCACGGTCGACGGCGTCCGCTGGCGGTTTCGCGTGAACCTCCTCACCCAGCAGGGATCGCTCGGGATGGTGGCCCGCCGGGTCAACAACTCGATTCCCGACTTCGAGGGACTCCGCCTGCCCCCGGCGATCGAGCGGCTCTGCAACTACGACCAGGGGCTGATCCTGCTGGCGGGGGTGACCGGCTCGGGCAAGAGCACCACGATCGCCTCGATGCTCAACTACATCAACCGCAACTACCGCAAGCACATCCTCACGCTCGAGGACCCGATCGAGTTCACCTTCACCGAGGACAAGTGCCTGATCAACCAGCGGGAGATCGGCCAGGACGTCAAGGACTTCGCCATCGGGATGAAGCACGCCGTCCGCGAGGATCCCGACATCATCCTCGTCGGCGAGATGCGGGACGAAGAGACCTTCATGACGGCGATCCACGCCGCCGAGACCGGCCACCTCGTGTTCGGCACGATTCACGCCGCCAGCGCCGCGACCACGATCGGCCGGATCCTCGACCTCTTTCCCGAGGAGATGCACGGCGCGCTGCGGAGCGCGATCGCCAACAACATGAAGGGCATCGTGGCGCAGAAGCTGATCCGGTCGGACGGGCCGCAGGCCAAGCAGTTCGGCCTCAGCCGGGTGCCGGTGGTCGAGATCATGTTTTTCGACGTGATGGTCCGGAAGCTGATCCTCGAAGGGGAAGACTCGCAGCTCCCGGACCACATCCGGAAGTCGCACCGCGACGGGATGCAGGACTTCACGATGAGCCTCAAGAGCCTGATCGACCAGGATCTCGTCGAGCGCAAAGACGCGCTCGAGATCGCCCCCAACCGCGAGGCCCTGATGATGGCCCTCAAGGGGATCGGAGTCTCCTGATGGGGCCGTGGCAACGAAGCCTGGGGGCGGCGGGCTGCGGGCTCGCGGCCGGTGTCGCGACGGCGGCCGAAGGCTGGCCCGAGGTGGCCCCGCCGCTGCCGGAAGACTGGCGGGGGCCGGGGGGCGGGCTGGCCATCCTCCCGGCGGCCCTGTGGTGGCTCGTCGTGCTCGGCTGGACGCGGACCGTCGACTGGGTGCACCGCGACGCCGTCAAGCTGGGGATTGCCCCGGCCTTCTGGAGCACCGCCTGCGGCCTGCCCCTGCCGCTGGTCGCGGTCGTGGCCTGGTGGATCCCGTCGGTGATCGCGGGACTGGTGCTGATGCTGCTCGCGTGGGCCGCGCCCGTGGTGATCTACGCGCTGGCCCGCAATCCCAAGGTGGCGGAGCCCGAGCGAATCCTGACCCCGAGCCACGCCCGTCGCATCGTCACCCGGATCGTCGCGCCCCTGGGCGTCAAGATCCCGGAGCCGGTCCGGGAGAGGGATGAGCTCGCCGCCGTCGAACTCGTCGCCGCCGGCGGTCGCGATGAGGCCGAGAACGCGGCCCGCCTCGCGGCGGCCAAGGCCCTGCCCGGCTT
>JBIKXY010000184.1:0-5832 GCA_044355515.1 Pirellulales bacterium | reverse complement strand
GCCGCGGCCCCCCTCGCCCCGGCCGCCCAGCAACTGCATCCGCTCGCAGACCACGCGGAGCTTGGAGTTTTTCTTGCCGTCTTTCTCCCAGGTGTCGAGCTTCAGCCGGCCCTCGACCAGCAGCGGCGAACCCTTGGTGACGTATTCGCCCGCCACCTCGGCCGTGCGGCCCCAGAGGGTGACATCGACGAACGTGGTCTCCTCGACCCACTCTCCCGTGGCCGTCTTGCGGCGGTCGTTGACCGCCAGCCCGATATCGGTGACGGCCGTGCCGGAAGCGATGTAGCGGAGCTCCGGATCCCGGGTCACATTGCCGACCAAAACCACCTTGTTGAAACTCGCCATGGGTCGATCCTCCCTTGCTGAAGCCTTTCTCCGGCCCTTCGATGAATGACTGAACGCCTGTTCAAATCCCGGGCAGGATAGCCCCCCGGTGGCGGGCCTGCAAGAGGGCGTCTGATTTTTTCAGGAGGCCGTAACCCCGGCGGCCGAAGCCGTGGCGGCAGGCCGCTTGGCCGCCTCGCCGGAAGACAGGGCATGCTGCACGAGCGCGTCGGCGATCCGGTCGTCGACCCGCAGGACGAGCTTCCGCAGGATGTCGTCGTTGATTTCGCACTGCCGCTCCAGGACCGTCAGCCCGTCGCCCGGCATCGTGAAATAGGTCAGCCAGTAAACGCCCTTCTTGTGACCCTTGATCGGGTAGGCGAGCTTCCGCTCATCCCAGAGTCGGGCCGCCAGCACCGTGCCCCCTTGCTGCGCGATCAGGTCGGCCACCTGCTGCGTGACCGCGGCCGGATCGCGGGCGTACCGGCCCGGCTCCAGAATGAACATGCCCTCGTAAACAGCCATCGCTTCGCTCCTCCCTCTGGGATCCCGGATGAAAAATGTCGGCCAAGGTTTATTCAGTTGTATCGATTCATGGCGGCCTGAAGACCGCGGACGAGCCACTCCTCCGCGGCGTCGGCCGCCCGCTCCACCATCACGGCGACCTGCTCCCGCTCCGGCTTGGCAAATCGGCCCAGCACGAAGTCGGCCGGTTTCCACCCGGCGGGCACCGGACCGATCCCCAGCCGGAGCCGCGGCACGGCCTGCGTGCCCAGTCGCGTCAGGATGTCTGCCAGACCGTTTTGACCCCCGGCCGAGCCCCCCGGCCGCAACCGGATCGTCTCAAGCGGGAGATTGAAGTCGTCGCAGGTCACCAGCATGTCAGATTCCGTGATCTTGTAGAAGTCCCGGGCCGCCAGCACGGCTGAACCGCTCAGATTCATCCAGGTCAGCGGCCAGAGCAAGAGCGCGGAATGCCCCCGCAGGCTGACCTGCGCCACCTCCCCCTGAAAGCGGGGACGCCGCGGTGGATCGCCGGCCCGCCGTGCCAGCAGATCCAGCACCTCGAAGCCGACGTTGTGCCGCGTCTCGCGATAGGCGCTGCCCGGGTTGCCGAGGCCGACGATGAGCTTCACGGCACATCAGCCATCCCGGTCGGCTGCGTGGGGCATGACGGACCTGCCCGCCACGCTCACTCGCCCTCCGCCTCCTCACCCTCTGCGGCCCCCGGCTTGCGGCCGATGATCTCGGGCTCGGCGGGAGCGGCCGCGGCCTCTTCGGCCGCCTTCTTGCCGGCCACCAGGCAGGTCACCACGGTGTCCTCGGCGTCGGGAACGGCCCGCACGCCCTCCGGGAGCTCGAGGTCGCGCACCTTGATCACATGGCCCACCTCGAGGTGGCCGACGGGAGCGTGAACCCGCTCCGGCACGTGGTCGGCCTTGCATTCGACCTCGATCTCGTGAAGCACGAGGTTGACGGTGCCGCCGGCCCGGTGACCCGGGCAGTCGCCCTTGAGATCGACGGGCACCTTGACGCGAATCCGGTCCGAGGCGCTCACCCGGACGAAATCGACGTGCAGCGGCTCGACGCCAAAGGCGTCCCACTGCATCTCGCGGATCAGGGCGCTGGTCTTCACGGCCCCCTCGAGCTCGACCACGCGGCTGCCGTGACGGACGGCCGCCTCGACCGCCTCCCGCTTGGCGGCCAGGCCCACGCAGGGCTCGCCGTGGCCGTAGAGGATGGCCGGCACCATGCCGCTGCGGCGGAGCCGGCGGGCCTCACTGGATCCGGTTGTGTTGCGGAGCGTGACCTCGAGGGTGTCGATCATGGTGGTCCTGAGCGGGCGTTGTCAGTAGGTGCCGGAAAGCCCCACAGTCTGCCACGCGATGGATGCCTTCGCAAGAACCGTGTGGCCGCCGGCTCCCTTCAGATGTAATACATCGCCTGGCCGGCCTCGCGGCTCCGGGCCGCCAGGTCTGCCAGCGTGATCGCCGCCAAGGCCTCGGCCTCCGCCCGGGCCGCGTCGTCCCAGGCCGCCACCAGGACGGCGGCGGCCCGCGATCCTCGGGCAAGGCCGGCCGTCACCGGAGCCACGGGCTCGGCGGCCCCGTCCACGGCCGCCTGGATGTCCCGCAGTGTGATCTCGGCGGCCGGGCGGGCCAGCCGGTAGCCGCCCCCCGCCCCGCGGACGCTCGTCACGATGCCCGCCCGCTTGAGCTCGAGCAGGATGTGCACGAGGAACCGGCCCGGCACCCGCTGGGAGTCGGCGATGGCCTTCATGCCGACGGGTCGGCCGGCCTCGCCCCGCCGGGCCAGTTCGACGGCCGCGAGGGCGGCGTATTCGGTTCGGGCGGAGAGCCGCATGATGGCACCCGGGGCGCGGGGGGGTGAGAAGGTCAGCCGCGGGCGTGGAGGCCGCACTCTGTCTTGGCGGTGCCGCTCCAGCGGCCGGCCCGTTCGTCCTCGCCGGCCGCGATCGCCCGGGTGCACGGGGCGCAGCCGATGCTCACGTAGCCACGATCATGGAGCGGGTTGTAGGGCACCTGCTCCCGCACGATCGCGTCCCAGACCATGGACTTGGTCCAGTTGGCCAGCGGCGAGATCTTGACCACGCCGAACTTGTGATCCCAGGCCACGATCGCCGCGGCGGCCCGATCGGGGCTCTGGTCGCGACGAATGCCGCTCATCCAGGCGTCGAAGCCGGTGAGCACGCGGCGGATGACGGCCAGCTTGCGGTCGGCGCAGCAGCGGTCGGGTGCGGAGCGGTAGAGCGGCCCGCCGTGCAGCCGCTCGTAGTCCTCGACATTCGCCTCCGGCCGCTCGAGCGAGACCTCGACCCCATAGCGGGCCGCGATCCGGTCGCGGAGCGCGAGCGTCTCGGGAAACTGGTAGCCGGTGTCGAGATTGAAGACGAAGGTGCGGGGCGCGACCGCGGCGAGCCAATGGATGATCAGGCAGCCCTCGGGGCCGAAGGCGGTCGCCATCGTGAGCCGGGCGCCGAACCGCTCGACGGCCCAGGTGATGATCTCAGCGGGGGCGGCCTGCTCGAGCGAGCGACTGGCCCGGGCGAGTTCGTCGCGGAGGGCCGGCGACGGCAGGGCCGGGGCGGCTGCGAGATCTGCCCCGGCCGCCTCAGGCACCGCCGAAGCAGCTGTCATCGTTCAATCCTTACCAAGTTGGTGATGATTCGCATGTATGGCCGGGGTGGATTGTGGGATCGGATTCGGGCGGGGTCAACCAGCAGGGGAAACCGCGGCAGACCGCAAGGCTTTCGCCGCCCCCCTACCCCGCCGGTGGAAAAACACAACAATCGGCCCTCGGCCTCCCCGCCGACCGCGAGACTCGCTCTCGGCTCCCGGGCCGTGGGGTAGTGGCCCGTCTGCGAGAGAAGAGACATGGCACGCGATGTGGCACTGGCGGTCGATCTCGGGGCCTCGGGCGGCCGCATCGTGGCTGGCGGCTTCGATGGACGGCTGCTGGAGCTCGAGGAGCTGCATCGCTTCGAAAACGGGCCTGTGACCTTGGCCGGCCGACTGATCTGGGATCTGCCCAGGCTCTGGCAGGAGGTGAGCCTGGGGCTGCGGGCCGCCGCCGCCCGGCACGGCCGGGCCGTCTCCAGCGTGGGCGTCGATACCTGGGGCGTCGACTTCTCGTTTCTGGCCGCCGACGGCGACCTCCTGGCCAACCCGGTCTGCTACCGCGACGCCCGCACCCGGGGCATGCTCGCGGCCACCGCGGCCGTCGTGCCCCGGGAAGAGATCTTTGCGGCCACGGGGCTGCAGTTCATGGAAATCAACTCGCTCTACCAGCTCGTGGCGCTGGCCCGGGGGCAGAGCAGCATCCTGGCCGCGGCCGAACGGCTGCTGATGATCCCCGACCTGTTCCACTGGCTGCTCTCCGGGATCGCCTCCAACGAGCGGACCAACGCCAGCACCACCCAGTGCTTCGATCCACAGACGGGCGACTGGGCCTACCCGTTGCTCGAGCGGCTGGGCCTGCCGCGGCGAATCTTCGGGCCGATCACCGAGCCCGGCACCGTGCTCGGCCCGCTGCGGCCCGAGGTGGCGGCCGACTCGGGCCTCGGTGCGGTGCGGGTCGTGCTGCCGGGCAGCCATGACACCGCCAGCGCCGTGGCCGCCGTGCCGGCCGACGAGCCGCCGAGCCCCCGCCCCGACTGGGCCTACGTGAGCCTCGGCACCTGGGCGCTCGTGGGAGCCGAACTCGACCGGCCGCTCGTCACCCCCGAGTGCCTCGCCCGCAACTTCACCAACGAGGGGGGCATCGGCGGCACCACCCGACTGCTCAAGAACGTCTGCGGGCTGTGGCTGGTGCAGCAGTGCCGGGCCGCCTGGCAGCGGGCCGGGCAGGAGTGGAGCTGGGATCAGCTCACCGCGCTGGCAGCCGAGGCTCCGCCGCTCGTCACGCTCATCGACCCGAACCACCCCTCGCTCGTCGCCCCGGCCGACATGCCGGCGGCGATCCGGGCCCTGGCCCGGGCCTCCGGCGAGCCCGAGCCCGAGACGACCGCGGCCACGGTGCGGGCCGCGCTCGAGAGCGTGGCCGCCGCCGTGCGACGCTCGCTCGCCGAGCTCGACGGACTGCTGGGCCGCCGGGTGGGCCGGGTTCACGTGGTCGGCGGGGGCGTGAAGAACTCGCTGCTCTGCCAGATGATCGCCGACGCGACGGGGCGGCCGGTGGTGGCCGGCCCGGTCGAGGCCACCGCGATCGGCAACCTGCTCGTCCAGCTCCTGGCGGGCGACGGCAAGGTCGATCTGCGGGCGATCCGCCGCGTCGTCCGCGACACGTTCGAGCCGGCCCGCTACGAGCCCCGGGAGGCCGCCCGCTGGAACGACCGGCTCAGGTGAAGCCGGCTCCAGGGTGGCAGCGGACTTCGAGGCTTACCCGGAACCCGGAAAAGCCTCCCAACGCGAACCGGAGGTGAGGACGCGATCCGCTCGGTTCACCACCCGCCCGGCTCAGCGCGGCATCACGCTCGTCACGATCATGCTGACAAGCAGCAGCGCAAACAGCGCGGCCGCCCAGATGGCGCGGGTCAGCCACCGCTTGGCGAACTTCGCCTCCTGCTCTTCCTCGCGCCGCCGCCGCTCCTCCCGCCGCTCGAGGCTGTCGGCGAGCTCGAGCACGAAGGGCTCGCTGCACTTGGGGCAGACCATCTGCCGGCCCATCCAGGACTCGGGCGCCTTGAAGACGTGGCCCCGGGGGCAGGGAATCCGCCACGTCACCTCAGCCTCGCGGGAAGGGGCTCGCTCGCCGCACAGCGGGCAGACCAGCTGCGTCCCTTCGGCCCGGCCGGGGCCGCTGTAGCCGCACGAACACCTGACCCGCTCGCTCATGACGCCGATGATAGCGATCGGGCCGTCAGGCCGCCTGCGACTGCCGGGCCGGCCGTTTCACGGCCTTGCCGTGCTCGACCTCGACGATCGCGTCGGCCAGGGCCAGGGTGCTGGCCCGGTGGGTGATCATCAGGACGGTGCGGTTTTGGACGTA
>JBIKXY010000183.1:0-5900 GCA_044355515.1 Pirellulales bacterium | reverse complement strand
GACTACCTCGACCGGGCCTTGCGGATCGGCGGCGAAACCGTCCAACTGATCGA
Source organism: Pirellulales bacterium (assembly GCA_044355515.1). GTDB lineage: Bacteria > Planctomycetota > Planctomycetia > Pirellulales > UBA1268 > QWPN01. The sequence goes on along the minus strand of JBIKXY010000183.1, from coordinate 5,847 downwards.
CGTCCGCAGGCTGCTGCCGGCCGAGGTGGCCGCGGGCCTGGCGGCGCCCGCCGAGGTGGGACCATGAACGGCTTCGACGACGTGGAGGCCCTGCTCGCGGAGTGGATCGGGCTCGACGCCGCGACGGTCGGGCCGGCGGCCGTGCAGCGGGCCGTGCGCGGCCGGATGCAGGCCCTCGGCAACGACGACCCCGCGGCCTTCGCCCGGCGGCTGCGGAGCGACCCCGCCGAGCGTGACCTGCTCGTGGAGGACGTGATCGTCGCCGAGAGCTGGTTCTTCCGCGACCGGCAGGTGTTCGAGTTCGTCGCCGACTTCGCCGTCACCCGGGCCGCCCTGTCGGGCCGCTGCCCGGTGCGGATCCTCTGCGCGCCGGCGGCCGGTGGCGAAGAGCCCTACTCGGTGGCGATGGCCCTGCTCGACGCCGGCCTCGCTCCCGAGCAGTTCGCGATCGACGGAGTGGACATCAGCCGCCGGGCGCTCGAGCGGGCGGCCGCCGGTCGCTACTCGGCCAATGCCTTCCGCAACGCCGACCTCGCCTTTCGCGACCGCTGGTTCACGGCCGACGGCGGGCAGGCGGTGCTCGCGGGGCGGGTGCGGCAGGCGGTGCGGCTGGAGTGGGCGAACCTGCTGGACCCCGGCTTCACGGCCGGCCGACCGGTCTACGATGTCGTGTTCTGCCGCAACCTGCTCATCTACCTCACCGCCGACGCCCGCCGCCGGGTCGAGTCGCAGCTCGACCGGCTGCTGTCGGCCGACGGCCTCTTGGTGCTGGGCGCCGCCGAGCCGCCGATCATGAAGGGCGACTGGATCCCCGCCGGCACCGCCTCGGTGTTCGCGCTGCGGCGAGGCGTGCATGCGGCGGCCGTGCCAACCCGACATCGCCCGGCTGCCCGGTCCGAGCCGGCTGCGCCGCGCCCCGCCCTGGCACCGGCCGCCGGGCGACCGGCGGCCGGGCGACCGGCGGCCGGGCCCCCGCCCGCCTCCGACCTGGAGCGGGCGCTCGCCGAGGCCGGCAGGCTGGCCAACGCCGGCCGGATCGCCGAGGCGCTCGAGCATTGCGAGCGGCAGCGGGGGACGCTGGCCCCCTCGCCGGAGCTGTTCTTCCTGATGGGGATCCTCCACCAGTCGGCCGGCGATCTCGATCGGGCCGAAGGCTGCTTCCACAAGACGCTCTATCTCGACGCCGGCCACGAGGAGGCCCACCTCGCGCTCGCGCTCGTGGCCCGCCGGCGGGGCGACGCGACGATGGCGGAGAAGTATCGCCAGTCGGCAGCCCGGGCCGCCGCCCGCAAGGAGGCCGGCCCATGAGCGATCCTTCCCGCGCCCATGCCGTGGAGCCGCCGCTGCCGGAGTGCTGGCGGGTGATCGGCGTCTCGGGCGACCGGAGCTGCCCGGAGCTCGAGCGGTTCATCCACTGCCGCAACTGCCCGGTGCTGGCCGAGGCGGCCCGCGGATTCTTCGACCGGCCGGCGCCCGCGGGCTACCTCGACGCCTGGCGGGCGATCCTGGAAGAGCCGGAGGAGCCGCTCGCCGCCGATGCCACGAGCCTGCTCGTCGTCCGGCTCGCCACGGAGTGGCTGGCCCTGCCGGCGACCCTGCTCGTCGAAGTGACGACGGTCCGTCCGATCCACACGGTGCCCCACCGCGGCGGCACCGCCTTGGCCGGCCTGGTCAACATCCGCGGCGAACTGCGGCTCTGCCTCTCGCTGCACGCGGTGCTCGACCTCGCCGGCGGTCCAGAGGCCCCGGCTCGCGAGGCCGACGCGGGGCCCGCCGCCACCCCGGGCGGGGAGGCCGACGCCGTGCCGCGGCTGCTCGTCCTCGAGCGGCCCGGCCAGCGGGCGGCCGAGCGGTGGGTGGTCGGAGTCGACGAGGTGGCCGGCGTGCAGCGGGTGCCCCGGGCGACGCTCCGGCCCGTGCCGGCGACGGTCAGCCAGGCCACGGCCCGCTGCTCGACCGCCCTGTTCGCCTGGCGGGATCGCGACGTGGCGGTGCTCGACGAGGAGCGGCTGTTCGAGGCGCTCCGCCGGGCGGTGACGACATGAGCGGAGGCTGGCATGGCCGATGACCTGAGCGGATTCTCGATGCTCGAGCTGTTTCGCCTGGAGGCGGAGGGCCAGACGGCCGCGCTCTCGGCCGGCGTGCTCGCGATCGAGGAACTCGACAAGTCGCCCCAGACGCTCGAATCGATGATGCGGGCGGCCCACTCGCTCAAGGGCGCCGCGCGGATCGTCGGCCTCGAGCCGGCCGTTCAGGTGGCCCACGCGCTGGAGGACGTGTTCGTGGCGGCGGGCAAGGGAAGCCTGCGAGTGCGACCCGAGCATGCCGACGTGCTCCTGGCCGCGATCGACTTCCTGAGCTCGATCGCCGCGGCCGACGACGCCCTCGCGGCCGACGGCCCCTGGCCCGCCCGGGCCGACGAGATCGTCGCGCGGCTGGCCGCCCTGCCGGCCGGCGGATTTGAGCCGGTTGCCACCCTGGCCGCGCCTCCAGCCGCCGCGCCTCCGACTGCCACGCCACCCGCCGCCGCACCTGCGGCACCGCCGACGCCCCCGTCGGCACCGCCGGTGCCCGAAGCCCCCGAGCCGGCCGCGGCCACCCCGCGGGGCGTCGAGCCGCCCGACCGGGTCGTGCGGGTCTCGGCGGAGAGCCTGACGCGGCTCGTCGGCCTGGCCGGCGAGGCGCTCGTCGAGACCCGGCAGCTGCGGCCCTTTGTCGATGCCCTGCTGCAGTTCCGCTCGGCCCAGGTCGACCTCTGCGACGCCCTCGCGGCGCTCGACGAGAAGCTCGAGGCCGGCGAACTGGCCTCGGTGGCGGCCGCCGCCGCGACGGTGGCGCCGATCCGCCGCCGGGCCGACGCGGGGCTGGCCACGCTCGCGCGGCACGTGGACGATTTCGAGAGCTTCGCCCGCCGCAACGAGGATCTTTCCAACCGGCTCCACCACGAGGTGATCGCCAGCCGGATGCGGCCCTTGGCCGACGGGATCCGCGGGTTTCCCCGGCTGGTCCGCGACCTGGCCCGCACGCTCGACAAGCAGATCCGGTTCGAGGTGGTCGGCGAGCAGACCGGCGTCGATCGCGACATCCTCGACAAGCTCGAGGCGCCCCTCTCCCACCTGATCCGCAACGCCCTCGACCACGGGCTCGAGACGCCCGCCGAGCGGACGGCCGCCGGCAAGCCGGCCACCGGCACGATCCGGCTCGAGGCCCGCCACCGGGCCGGCATGCTCCACATCACGCTGGCCGACGATGGCCGCGGGATCGACGTGGAGCGGCTCCGGGAGCGGGCCGTGGCCAAGGGGCTCGTGGCCCGGGCCGTGGCCGACCGGCTCGGCGAGCTCGAACTGCTCGAGTTCCTGTTCCTGCCCGGCTTCTCCACCAGCGAGCGGGTGACCGAGATCTCGGGCCGCGGCGTCGGCCTCGACGTGGTGCAGAGCATGGTCAAGGGGGTGGGGGGAAGCGTCCGCGTGGCCACCCAGCCGGGCCGGCGGACGGTGTTCACGCTCCAGCTGCCGATCACGATGTCGGTGATCCGGGCCCTGCTCGTCGAGATCGCCGGCGAGCCCTACGCCTTCCCGCTGACGCGGATCGACCAGATCCTCCACGTGCCGCAGGCGGCGATCCGCACGGTCGAGGGGCGGCAGTATTTCGACCGCGACGGCACCGCGATCGGCCTGGTGCTCGCGGCCCAGATCCTCGAATTGGCCGGCCCGCCGCCGGCCGACCCGATGCCGCTGGTCGTGGTCAGCGACCGCGGCCAGCAGTTCGCGATGATCGTCGACGCCTTCCTCGGCGAGCGGGATTTGGAGGTGCGGCCGCTCGATCCCCGGCTGGGCAAGGTGGCCGACATCAACAGCGCCTCGCTGCTCGAGAGCGGCGCCCCCGTCCTGATCGTGGACGTCGAGGACCTCGTGCGGAGCATCGACAACGTGCTCGCCGGCCGGCGGCTGTCGCGGGTGGAGTTCGAGAAGCTGGCCGAGGAGGCCCGCCCGCGGAAGCGGATCCTCGTGGTGGACGACTCGATCACCGTTCGGGAGCTGGAGCGGCAGTTGCTCCAGTCGCGGGGCTACGCCGTGGACGTGGCAGTGGACGGGATGGACGGCTGGAACGCCGTCCGCAGCACTCCCTACGACCTGATCGTGACCGACGTGGACATGCCGCGGATGGACGGCATCGGCCTGGTCTCGCTGGTCAAGGCCGACCCGGCCCGCCGCGAGATCCCGGTGGTGATCGTCTCCTACAAGGATCGCGAGGAAGACCGCCTCCGCGGCCTCGACGCCGGGGCCAACCGCTACCTCACGAAGAGCAGTTTCCACGACGAGACCTTCGTGGATACGATCACCGACCTGATCGGCGAGGCGTGAGGGCGAGCGGGATGCGAATCGCGATCGTCAACGACGTGCGGGCGGCGAGCGAGGCCCTCCGCCGCGTGGTCGAGCAGCTGCCGGGGCACGAGCTGGCCTGGATCGCCGCCGACGGCGTGGAGGCGATCGCTCTGGCCCGGCGGGACCGACCCGACCTGATCCTGATGGATCTCCTGATGCCGCACCTCGACGGCGCCGAGGCCACCCGGCAGATCATGGCCTCTTCGCCCTGCGCGATCCTGGTGGTCACGGCGACCGTCAGCGGCAACATCTCGCTCGTCTACGACGCGATGGGCCACGGCGCGCTCGATGCGGTCGATACGCCCGTGCTCGGGCCCGCTGGTGCCGTGTCGGGCGTGGCGCCGCTCGTCGAGAAGATCGGGCTGATCGCCAAGCTGGTCGCCGCCCCCGCCGCCGCTCCGCGGTCCGCGCCGGGGCTGCAGGCCTCCGGACCGACGCGGCTGCTCGTGGTGGGCGCCTCGACCGGCGGCCCCAAGGCGCTCTGCGAGCTGCTCTTGCCGCTGCCCCGCGACTGGAACGCGGCCGTGGTGATCGTCCAGCATGTGGACGTCGCCTTCGCCCCCGGCCTTGCCACCTGGCTCACCGACCGCACCGGCCGGCCCGTCCGGGTGGCCGAGCATGGCCAGCGGCCGCGGCCCGGCGACGTGCTCCTGGCCGGCACCAACGACCATCTCGTGCTGGCCGCGGGCGGTACGCTCGAATACCGGGTCGAGCCGCGGGAGGTCTTCTTCCGGCCGAGCGTGGACGTGTTCTTCGAGAGCGTTGCGGCGCACGGCCCGAAGTCGGGCGTGGCGGTGGTGCTCACGGGCATGGGACGAGACGGCGCCCAGGGCCTGGCCGCCCTGCGGCACAAGGGCTGGCACACGATCGCTCAGGACGAGGCGACGAGCGTGGTCTGGAGCATGCCCAAGGCGGCGATCGATGCGGCCGCCGCCTGCGAGGTGCTGCCGGTGGCGAGCATGCCGGCCGCGATCACGCCGCGGCTGTAGAGACGGCTGCAGGGGCATCCCTGCCCCCTGCAGCCTTGCCGGGCCTCCGCCCGACGGCCGCACCTCCGGGCGGCCGTGGTCGGACTGGCGCGCGATGGGAGTTCAGACGAATCTGGCGGTTACTGCCTCGATAAAACAACCGTTGGGCTGCGAGGGGTTACCCGTGCCATGGAGCCGGCGTTGCTGGCCGAGCGCAGGCAGGATGCCGAAGCGAGGCCAGCATCGAGCGAACGGAGGGCAGGATGCCCGAAGTGAGCGTCCGGCGAGATGGCACGGGCAACCCCGAGCCCGCGGGAAAGGCCGCACCGAGCCCGCGTCATCCGCCCTGCTCGATCAGCCGCATGACCTTGAGCACGGTCGCCTCGTCGCCTCCCGGCGGGGCGATCACCTGCACGCCCACCGGCAACCCCCGGCTGCCGCGGTCGGTCGCCGCCGCGGCGCGAAGCACGGGATCCCATGAGGCGGCCCGGCCC
>JBIKXY010000182.1:0-5959 GCA_044355515.1 Pirellulales bacterium | reverse complement strand
GCGTGGTTGTGCGGATATCGGCAGGTGCAGAGCACCTGCTCCTCGAACCCCCCGCCGGAAGCGGCGTCGCCGTTGCGGGTCGAGACGGCAGGCCGACGGACACTTCGCGTCGCCGTCACCACTCGGCCTGGTCCCAGCCAGGAGGCGACCAGGTCGAAAAAATGGACGCCGTGCTCGACGAAGATCCCGCCGCTGACGCTCCGGTCCCAGAACCAGTGCTCCGGGCCGAGTCCCTCGTCGCCAGCCTCGTTGACAAACAGTCCGTGAACGAGATCGCCGAGCAGGCGCGACGCAAGCAGGCGGCGGACGGTTTCGGCCAGCGGGCAGTAGCGCTCGAGCAGGTTCGCCACGCACGCGAGCTCCCGCTCCGAGGCACGCCGCTCGAGTTCCCGGGCCTCATCGGCCGTGGTGGCCAGCGGCTTCTCGACGAGGACGTGATGGCCGGCCGCAATCGCCGCCGCGGCCTGCTCGAAGTGGCAGGCCGGGGGCGTGGCGATGTAGACCATGTCGAGGGCGGGGTGCGTGAGCACTGCCTCCGGGGCAAGGATCGCCGCGTCGAGCTCGGCCGCGGCCCGTTCGGCAGCGGCCGGGTTTACATCGGCCACCGCCTCGATGCTCACGCCGGGCAGCCGGCGATATGCCGCCGCCGCAAAGCGGGCGAATGAGCCGCAGCCCACGAGGCCGACACGGAGCACGGCCGGGACCATGGCGAACGCCGCTCCGGGCGCCACGAGCGTCGTCGAGTGGCCGCCGACTTTCACCGCGTCGGCCGGGGGCACCAGGGTTTCGAACGGCATGACACGGCCTCCGAGGGGGCACGCGTCCATGCCAAAGACGAGCGGGATTGGGAACCGCGGAATAGTACGCGGTCGCGGCCCGAAAGGGCCCCGGGCTGGAGTCAGGCCATCGGGAGCCGGACGGCTGCGGCCGCCGCCCGAAGCTCCTTGGGGAGCGGAAAGAAGACGTCCTCCTCCCGGATCGTCTTCTCCTCGACCTCAGCGGCATATCGCTCGCGGAGCCAGCGGACACAGTCCTGCACCACGCTCTCGGGCGCGCTTGCCCCGGCGGTAATAACCACCGTCTCGTCACCAGAAAACCAAGCCGGCTCGATCTCGTTCGCCCCGTCGATCAGGTAGGCGGCGATCCCGTTCTCCCGGGCGAGCTCAGCCAGGCGTTGGCTGTTCGAACTGTTCTGGCTGCCCAGCACCAGCACCGCGTCGGCCCCTGCCGACAGCAGCCGCACGGCCTCCTGCCGGTTTTGGGTGGCGTAGCAGATGTCGTCTTTGGGTGGCCCGACGATCTGGGGAAACCGGGCCTTCAGCCGGGCAATGATCCGCGAGGCGTCGTCGACGGAGAGCGTCGTTTGGGTGAGGTACGCGAGTTTGTCGCCGGGGCCGAAGGGGAGCGACGCCACCTGCTCGGCCGTCTCCACGAGCGTGAAGGCGTCGGGTGCCTGGCCGATGGTGCCGATCACCTCGTCGTGTCCCTCGTGGCCGATCAGCATGATCCGGTAGCCCTGCTTGGCATATTTGATTGCCTCGAGGTGCACCTTCGTGACGAGCGGGCAGGTGGCGTCGATGGCGTTGAGCCTGCGCTCGCCGGCGATCCTCCGGACCTCCGGGGCGACGCCATGGGCGGAGAACAGCAGCACCGAGCCCTCGGGGACGTCTTCAACCCGGTCCACGAACACTGCTCCCTCCCGGACGAACCGGTCCACGACGTGCTTGTTGTGGACGATCTCGTGAAACACGTAGATCGGAGTGCCGTAGAGCCGGATCGCGGTCTCGAGCGTCTCGATCGCCATGTTGACCCCCGCGCAGAAGCCGCGAGGGCTGGCCAGCAGGATCTTCATGCGGGTCGGCGGGCGAAGGTGATTATGTTCACGTCACGCAAAATCCTCAGAATGGTAGGGAAAGACCGGGAATCTGACCAGCAGCCCCGACCTGATAAAAAGGGGCTTCTCCCGTTACCCTGTCATTGAGTGCGGCACGGCCTTGGCCCGCAGCCCAGCCGACGACGTGGCGTGAAAACGGGGGATGTCCCCTTTTTGCCATGAGCACGATGCCTGCCCCTGCCACCCGCCGCGATCAGGCCGCGTGGGAACTCGCGCCGCTGCCCCCGGGCAGTGACCCGGCCGCCGCCCGCCGCTTCTGCCGGTCGGTCGCCCGGGCTCACTACGAGAACTTCACCGTGGCGACCATGCTCGTGCCGCCCCGGCTGCGGCAGCACCTCGCCAACGTCTACACGTTCGCCCGCTGGGCCGACGATCTGGCGGACGAGGCGGCCTCGCCGGAGGCCGCGACCGCGGCGCTGGCCGACTGGCGGCACGAACTCGAGGCCTGCTTCGCCGGCCGGCCGCGGCATCCGGTCTTCGTGGCCCTGGCGGAGACGGTCCGCGACCGGGGGCTCACGATCGAACCCTTCGCCCACCTGATCGACGCCTTCGAGCAGGATCAGCGGAAGACGCGGTATGCATCGCGGGCCGAACTGGTCGGCTACTGCCGGCGGTCGGCGGATCCCGTGGGGCGGATCGTGCTCGCGCTCGAGGGCTGCCGTGATCCCGAACTGGTGCGGATGTCCGATTCGATTTGCACCGGTCTGCAGCTGGTCAACTTTTGGCAGGACATCGCCCGCGACCTCCGGGCCGGCCGGATCTACCTCCCGCAGGATGACATGGCCCGACACGGCGTCAGCGAGGGGATGCTCGCGGAAGCGGCTGCACCGGCCGCGGTGCGGGCGTTGGTCGAGGACGAGGTCGCCTGGGCGCGGGAGTGCTTCGCGGCCGGTGCACCGCTCCCGGCGGCGGCGCCGTCCGGACTGCGGCCCGCCATCAGGCTGTTTCTGGCCGGCGGCCGGGCCGTGGCGGACGCGATTGAAGCCGCCGGCCACGACACGCTGTCCCGGCGGCCGACAGTGGGCAGGCTGCAGAAGCTGCGACTGGCCGGCAAGGCGCTGGCCGCCGCTGCGGTCGCCCGCTTGGGGGGCCGATCATGACCGGTCTGGCTGCCGACCACGCCGTCTGCGATGCCGCGCTTCGGGCGGCCGGTTCGAGCTTTGCTCTTCCGATCGGGCTTTTGCCCGCTGCGAAGCGGCGCGGCACGACGGCGTTGTATGCCTTCTGCCGCCGGGTGGACGACATCGTCGATGACGCGGCCGACGCCGCCGCCGCCCGTCGGGGGCTCGACGCCTTCGAAGCCGCCACGGTCGCGGCGCTCGGCGGCCTGGGCAGTGACGAGCCGGTGCTGCGGGCTTTGGCTGACACGATCCGTCGCTACGCGATTCCCCCGGCGACGATCCATGCGATTCTCGCCGGCGTGCGCATGGACCTCGATCAGGCCGCGTACCAGACGGTGGCCGACCTGGACGGCTACTGCCGGCGGGTCGCCACCGCAGTCGGGGTGGCGGCCATTCACATCTGGGGCTTCCTCGACCCGGCGGCGATCGAACGGTCTGACGACTCCGGCCTCGCATTCCAATACACGAACATCCTCCGCGACATCCCTGAAGATCTCGGCCGCGGTCGGATCTACCTCCCTGCCGAGGATTTCACCGCCTGTGGCTGCACCGCCGACGAGCTGCGGGCCGGCGCGCTCCACGCCGGCTTCGACCGGCTGGCTGCACGGCTCGTGGCCCGGGCGGAGCACCGGTTCGACCGAGCCGCGGCCCTCGATCGGATGCTCTCCACCGACGGCCGGCTCGCCTTCCGAGCGATGTTCGGCATCTACCGCGGCCTCCTGGCCGGGGTGCGGCGGGCGGGCCGGGGCATTTTCACGCGGCGGGTGAAGCCGCCGAAGCCGCGGCTGCTCGCGGCGGCGGCCGCGACGCTGATGCTGGGGCCGCGCCGGCGCCGGTGACCGGATTCGGTATCGGGAGTCTGGCGTCCCGTCAGGGCGGTACCGGACCGGGCGGGCGGGGCGAGGTCGGCCCGGTTCCGTCGGGGGCTTTCATGGCCGCGGGCTGGCTGCGACAACATGAGCCATGAACGGCTCGCCACGTTTCCGGGCATCCGCCCCGCCCCGCGTCGCGATCGTCGGCGGCGGCCTCGCGGGCCTCGCGGCGGCGGCGGCACTCGTTCGCTCCGGGACCCGGGTCACGATCTACGAGGCCCGCCGCCGCGCCGGCGGCCGGGCCGCGTCGTTCGAGGATCCCGTCGCGGGCGGGCTCGTCGATGCCTGCCAGCACGTGGCGATGGGCTGCTGCACCAACTTCCTGGACCTCTGTCGCGAGGCCGGACTGGCCGACGCCCTGCGGCGCGACCGCACGCTGTGGTTCATCGGCCCCGACAATCGTCGCGCGGCCTGCACGCCCTCGCGGCGGCTGCCGGCGCCGCTGCATCTGGCCCCGCTGCTGGCCGGGATGCACCACTTCACGCTCCGGGAGAAGGCCGCCCTCGGCCTCGGCATGCTGAAACTGGCCCGCTGGCGGCCCCGGCCCGATGCCGCCAGGCCGACCGCGCTCGAGTGGCTTCGCGAAATCGGCCAGCCCGACGCCGTGATCCGGCTCTTCTGGCAGCCGGTGATCGAAAGTGCGCTCGGCGAATCGATCGATCTGGTGGACGTGGCCGCGGCCCGCAAGGTGGCCGTGGACGGGTTTCTCGCCCATCGCGAGGCGGCCGACCTGTTCGTGCCCACGGTGCCGCTGGGCTCGCTGTTCGGCGAGCGGCTGGTAGCCTGGCTGACCGATCGGGGCGCGGCGGTGGAAGCGGGCCACGGCGTCACGGCCCTGGAACGCGACACGGCCGGATCGATCACGGCGGTGGTTACCGCTGGCGGCCCCCTGCCCTGCGATGCGGCGATCCTGGCCGTGCCCTGGCGGGCGGCGGGCCGGCTCGTCCCCGACGTCGTTCCACCCGCCGATGAGCGGCTGGCCGGCTCGCCGATCACGGCGGTGCATCTCTGGTTCGACCGCGACTGCATCGACCTGCCCCACGCCGTGCTGGTGGGGCGCGTCTCGCAGTGGATCTTCCGTCCCGACGACGGCCCGCGGGGGTACTGCCAGGTGGTGATCAGCGCCTCGCGTGGCCTGCTCGACGGCGACCGCGACGGGCTGCGGGAGACCGTGGTGGCCGAGGTGCGCGCGGCGTTTCCGGCCGCGCGGGAGGCCAGGCTCGTCGATGCCCGGATCGTGACCGACCCGACGGCCGTGCTCTCGGTCCGGCCGGGCGTCGACGCCGTGCGGCCGCCGGCCCGCACGGCCGTTTCCAACCTGTTCCTGGCCGGTGATTGGACTGCCACCGGCTGGCCCTCGACGATGGAGGGGGCGGTTCGCAGCGGTAGGCTCGCGGCGGTCGCGGCCGCCGAGCTGCTCGGCGTACCCTGCCCGGGCCTGACCGCCGACCTGCCCCACGGGCTGCTTGTTTGCGGCCTGATGGCGGGCCGCGTGGCAGCCTCGCCCGGCCTTACGGTCCCGCCGGATCGGCGAGCGAACCACAGAGCCTGATCAGGGCTTCCGCGAGCCCGCGGCCATCGACGACCGCCCGCTCCCAGAGCCGCCAAAGATCGAGGACGGCACCTGGGCGGCGACCGATCATTCCGAGCGCGGTCCCCGCCCGCCGCAGCCCCGACTGCGGCCTTGCCAGCCGCGTGATGTCCGACGGCAGTTCGTCGCCGGCCGCATCGGAGATCACCCGGATCGCCCGGCAGGACAGGCCCGCCTCCAGCGCGACCTCGGCGACCGCGAGCGTCTCCATGTCGACCAGTGCCGCCCCCGTGGCTGCGGCCAGCACGGCCTTCTCCGCCGGCGTGCGCACGATCCGATCCACGGTCACGATCGTGCACCCCCCCCTCCCTGCTGAGGCGAGCTGCAGCGGATCGATGGTCGTGGACTCGCCCCTCACGATAGCCGGCTCGACGACCGCCCCCCGCGGGACCGCGGGATCGAGGCCGCCCGCGAAGCCCGCCGACACCAGCAGCCGCGGCCGGTGGCCGTCGATCACGAGCCGCGCGGCCCGGCGGGCCGC
>JBIKXY010000181.1:0-5968 GCA_044355515.1 Pirellulales bacterium | reverse complement strand
GATCCGGTGCGGGGCCAGCTCGGCGGCGGCCGTGAACGCCATCTGGTTGAGCCCCGCCTTCGCTGCGGCATAGGCCGCGCAGTGCACGTGCACCATCCGCGCCTGCACGCTCGAGATGAAGATGAGCTTGCCGCGGCCGCCCCGGGCCACCATGTGGCGGGCCACGAGCTGGCCCATGAAGAAGCCGGCGGCGAGCGTGCCTTGGAGCGTGCGGTCGAGCAGGTCCGGCGGATAGTCGAGGAAGGGGCCGCGTTTCGAGAAGGCGGGCACGCTCACGAACACGTCGATCCGACCCAGGGCCTCGATGGCGCGGGCGGCGGTCCGCTCGCTCGCGTCGCGGTCGAACGCGTCGCCGGCGAGGATCACGGCCCGCCGGCCGAGCGCCTCGATCTCCGCCGCGGTCGCGCGGAGGTCCTCCTCCGAGATGTCGTTGACCGCCAGATCGGCCCCGGCCCGCGCGAGAGCCACCGCGCAGCCCTGGCCGATGCCCCGGCCCGCGCCCGTCACGAGCGCCATTTTGCCCGAGAGCTTCATGCCTGCACCTCGTCACGAGTCGACGGGTCGCCCGACGGCGTCGGCCGCCGCGGCAGCGTGAGTGCCACGAGCAGCCCGGTGCCGACGATGAACGCGCACGTCGCGAAGCTCGCGCGGAATCCGGTGGCCGGATCGTACGCGGCGCCCGCCACGTCGGCGATCCGGCCGAAGAGGAGCCCGAACGGGGCGGCGATCGCCAGGAGCAGGAGGGCACAGGCGAGATTGCGGCGCATCTGGTTCGGTCGCGAGGCCGAGAGCACGTAGTTCGGCAGGTACGCGCCGAACAGTTCGCCCCCGCCGTAGATCTGGAAGGTCGCCAGGTAGGCGAGGCCGGTCGCCCAGCAGGCGTAGAGCGGTGTGGCGAGACAGAAACTGCCCGTGACGAGCAGGCCGGCCAGCGGATGCGTCCTGGTCATCAGCCATCCCAACAGCAGACCGACGACGGCCTTCGTGCCGAACCTCACCGCATTTTGCACCATCACGAGGTCGCTGGGTACCTCGCCCATCGCCTCGCGGGTGTAGAGCGTGAGGTTGGCGACACAGGGAACCGACGCGTAGATCAGGACCGCGGCGATCGCCGTGCGACGGAGCAGCGGGTCGCTGAAAAATGCCGTGACACGGGCCGCGAGCCCGTCGCGGTCACCCGGGTCGGCGGCGGAGGTCGGCGGCGGCGGAATGACGAACCGGCTGGCGACCACCGCGGCCACGAGCATCGGCAGCGTGGCCGCGGCGAACAGGACCGCAAAGTTTCCGGGAAACGACGGGGGGGAGGAGAGCCGCAGGCCGAGCGTCGAGCCGGTGAGCAGCACCTGGGAGCCCAGCGAGTCCGCGGCTGCGAGAATCGGCCCCACTCCGTAGGCCAGCGCGAGCCTGGCGCCGCGGCGGTTTTCGGCCACGCCGCGACCGAGCGCCTCCCGCACGAGGGCGTTGGCCGTGCTCAGCGAAACTCCGTTGATGATCGCCTGCGCGAGCACGGCCGCGGACACGAGCCGAGGGGAGGCTCCGGCGGCGATCACGGCCACCACGAGCGCCGCGCCGGCCGCGATGCAGAGGTAGGCCGACACCAGGAGCGGCTTGAGCCAGCCGGGGTGCCGGAAGACGGAGGTCACCACCAACGGCGCGAACAAGAAGAGCAGATAGAGCACCTCCGGCGAGTTGGCCAGGGCGCTCGAAGCCTCGAGCTGGTCGAGGAGGGCCGCGTGGGTGCCGCCCACGTAGAGCACGGGCGCCGCGAGATAGACCATGCCGACGCAGCCGGCGAAGAGCCAGAGATTGCAGGTCTGGGTCGCCGCCGGCAGTGCCACGGCACGGGCGGAATCGGCGGCATGGGTGGGCATGGAAGACGGCGTCCCTGACGCACTGATCGCGTGTGCAGATTCAGTTGGTGCCGCCGGCGCTGAAGCGGCCCGTAGAATACTTCGGCTTGACATGGCGGTCGATGCCGCAACGTGCCGCCCTTGCTTCTCCATGGTTTCGTTGCCACGACACCGCTTGTCATGCCATGCTGGTACGAGATCGCGAACGACGCCGACGTCCCCTCCCCTGCCCTCCTCGTCTATCCCGACCGGATCGAGGAGAACCTCCGGCGGATGGTGGCCGTCGCTGGCGGGGCCGGGCGGCTGCGGCCGCACGTGAAAACCCACAAGATGCCGGAGGTGATCCGGCTGTGCCTCTCCCACGGGATCGGGAAGTTCAAGGCGGCGACGATCGCCGAGGCCGAGATGACCGCCGCCTCGGGGGCTGACGACGTGCTCCTCGCCTACCCCGTCGTCGGGCCGGCGGCGCGGCGGCTGGCAGAACTCGTCCGCCGCTTCCCGCAGACCCGTTTCCGCGCGGTTGTCGACAGCGACGCGGGGATCGACGACCTCGCGCGGGCCGCGGCGGCGACCGGCGTGGCGGTCGACACGCTTCTCGACTTGAACGTCGGCATGAACCGCACGGGCGTGACCCCGGGGCCGGAGGCCGTGCGGCTCGCGCGACGGATCGCCTCGTCCCCTTCGCTCACGTTCGGCGGACTGCACGCCTACGACGGCCACCTCACCGACACCGACCACGACCGGCTCGTCGAGAAGGTCGAGGCGGCGTTCGCGCCGGTCTGGCGGCTGCGGGACGACCTCGAGGCGGAGGGCCTTCCCGTGTCGCTCGTGGTGGCGGCCGGCACGCCCACCACGCCGATGCTCGCCGCCCGCGGCGACGTGGAGGTCGGCGCGGGCACGACCGTGCTCTGGGACTGCGGCCAGCCGACGATCTCGCCCGACCTCGACTTTCTCAATGCCGCGGTGCTCCTGGCGCGGGTGGTGAGCCACCCGTCACCCGAGTTGCTCTGCCTCGACCTCGGCCACAAGGCCGTCGCCAGCGAGATGCCGCACCCGCGTGTGCAGATTTTCGGCCTGGAGGACGCCGCGTTTCCGATGCACAGCGAGGAGCACCTCGTCGTGAAGACGCCGCGGGCCGCCGAGTTTCCGGTGGGCACCGTCGTCTATGCGCTGCCGCGGCACGTCTGCCCCACCGTCGCCCTCCACGAGGAGGCGGTGGTGGTCCGCGACGGGCGGGCCGTCGACCGCTGGCATGTCGCCGCCCGCACCCGCAGGATCACCGTCTGACGCCGCACGCAGGAGCCGGTCATGGCCCACGAGCCGACGCTGATTTTCGACGCCCACCTCGACCTTGCCTACAACGCGCTCGACTTCAACCGTGACCTCCGGTGGACGCAGGAACGGCTCCGCCGCCGCGAGCTCGGGATGAAGGATCAGGTGTTTCGCGGCCGCGGCACCGTCTGCTTTCCCGAGATGCGTCGCGGCCGCGTGGGGCTGTGCGTGGCCACGCAGATCGCCCGCTCCGTGGACTTCTTCTCCCGGATGCCCGGCTGGATGAGCCCCGAGCAGGCCCGGGCGCAGACGGCCGGCCAGCTGGCCTGGTATCGCGAAATGGAGGGCTGCGGCGAGCTCGTGCAGATCCGCTCGCGCGGGGAGCTGGAACGCCACCTCGCCCTGTGGCTCGCGGCGCCGGCCACGATGCCCGCCACGGCCGCCGCCGGCGGCCTGCCGATCGGCTACCTGCTCAGCCTCGAAGGGGCCGACTCGATCGTGTCGTTTCGCCACCTCGAGCAGTCGTACGCCGACGGCCTGCGGGCGCTGGGGCCGGTGCACTACGGGCCGGGCGTCTACGGCATGGGCACCGACGCGGAGGGGCCGCTCACGCCCCGCGGCCGCGACCTGCTGCGGGAGATGGAGCGGCTGGGGATCATCCTCGACGTCACGCACCTCTGCGACGAGAGCCTGCGGGACGCCCTCGATCATTACTCGGGACCACTCTGGGCGAGCCACTCCAACTGCCGCACGCTCGCCAACTGGAACCGCCAGTTCACCGACGGGCAGATCAGGGAGCTGATCGGCCGCGGCTGCGTGTTCGGGATGGCCTGCGACGCGATCATGATGGTCCACGGCTGGACATACATGCGATCGAAGCCGCAGGACTTCGACCCGAAGATCGAGAGGATCTGCGATCACATCGACCACATCTGCCAGCTCGCCGGCAATGCGAGCCACGTCGGGATCGGCAGCGACCTCGACGGCGGCTTCGGCACGGAGCAGACGCCGCTCGACCTCGACAGCATCGCCGACCTGGGCCGCCTCGGCGGCCTGCTCGCCGCCCGCGGCTACTCCGCCGCCGACATCGAAGGCTTTTTTCACGGCAACTTCGTGAACTTCCTCAGGCAGGCCTTGCCGGCCTGAGCGTGGCGATTCGCCAAAGGCGTACGCCCTCCGGTCACCACGCCGTCCAGCCGCCGTCGACCACGAGGCTCTGGCCGGTGACATACGACGCGGCGTCGGACAGAAGAAACAGCGTGGGACCCACAATCTCCGGGCTCGCGCCGATGCGCCCGAGCGCCGTCTTGCCGGCCAGTTCGCGGATGAACCCGGGCTGATCCTGCTGCACGGCCGGGTTCGGGAATGGGCCGGGCGTGACGCAGTTGACACGCACGTTGAACGGGCCGTAATCAACGGCCAGCGTGCGGGTCATTTGAATGATGGCGGCCTTGCTCGCTCCGTAGTCGATCGGATTGGGCGTGAGCGGCGGGCGGTAGATCCTCGGGTCCGGGGCTACCATGCCTTACATGCTGGCAAACAGGACGACGCTTCCCCGGCCACGGGTCTTCATCCGCTCGGCGAAATGGCGGCCGAGGAGAAACGTCGGCGTTACACCACGGCAAAAGGTGGTGTCGAGGTCATCGGCCCCGAGCGCTTCGAGGGTCTTTCCCGACGACGATGCGAACGCCAGGTGCACCACACCGTCGGGAATGCCGTGTTCCGCGACGAGGGCGTCGAGTGCCGGGGTGAGGGCGTCGGTCTGGGGCACGTCGATCGACCCGGCCACCGTGCGGCCGAGAGACCGCCCAGCGACGAGTGCTTCGGCCCTGCCGGGCAGGTCAAGACACAGGACCTTTTCACATTCGCCGTCAAGTTGCGCGGTGATCGCGGAGCCGAGATAACCGGCGCCTCCGAAGACGAATATCGTCCTGCCGGCGAGCCCGCGCGGCCGCCGGGTGGGGATCGTGGCGATCCTCCAGGAATCGAACACGTTCCTCCGCCGCCGCACCACGCTCGACGACTTCCGCCGCGACCTGTTCCTGACCGGCGGCGCCGTGCGGCAGGCCTTGGCCACGGCCCACCACGAGGTGGGCGGGTTCTTCGCCGGCCTCGACGCGGCGGGCCTCGAGGCCGTGCCGCTGCTGGCGGCCCGCGCCCTCCCCGGCGGGGCGCTGACGGCAGACGCTTTCGCCGCGCTGATGGACTCGCTCGACGCGGCCGTCGCCGCGGCCGGTCCCCTCGACGGGCTCCTCGTGGCCCCGCACGGTGCCACCGTGAGCGAGCCCGAGCCCGACTTCGACGGCCACTGGCTCGGCCGCCTCCGCCGCGCCGTGGGGTCGATCCCGATCATCGGCACCATCGACCCCCACGCGAACCTCTCGCCGGCGATGGTCGCCGCCACCGACGCCCTCGTCGCCTACCGCACCAATCCCCACGTCGATCAGCGGGATCGCGGGATGGAGGCGGCCGCCCTCATGGCCGGCACGCTCGCCGGCCGGCTGCGGCCCACGCAGGCGGCGGCGTTTCCACCGCTGGCGATCTCCATCGAATGCCAGAATCCGGCGGCGTTTCCCTGCCTGCCCCACTACGAGGCGGCGGCGCGGCTGCGGGAGTCGTTCGCGGCGTTGCCGACGCATGCTCCCGTGCCGCCCGGCACCGTGCTCTCCACGAGCATCGTGCTCGGCTTTCCCTACGCCGATGTCGCGGAGATGGGCTCGGCGGCGATCGTGGTCACCCACGCCGACGCCGCGGCGGCCGCACGGCATGCCGACGCGCTCGGCGCGGGCCTGTGGACCGCCCGCGGCACGTTCGTGCCCGAACTGCTCGACGCCCACAAGGCCCTC
>JBIKXY010000180.1:0-6006 GCA_044355515.1 Pirellulales bacterium | reverse complement strand
TGGGCTACCCGGAGCCTGCGTCACCCGCGACGGTCTATGATGAGGGATCCCCAAGGCGCGTCAGGGCCCCCCATGTCGATCAGCGTCGAAGTCGTGAACCGGCAGAAAGTCGTGGCCGTCGATGCCGCATGGCTCGAGCGGGCCGTGCGCCGGGCCGTGACGGCGATCGGGGCCGAGCCGGCCCTGATCACCGTGCTCGTCGTCGATGACCGGCGGATCGCCACGCTTCATGACCGCTGGCTGGGCATCCCGGGGCCCACCGACGTGCTCACCTTCGACCTCTCGGCCGGCGGGGCGGCCGGCCTCGCCGGCGACATCGCCGCCAGCGCCGAGACGGCCCGGCGGGTGGCCCGGGAACTCGGCTGGCAGGCCCGGCACGAGCTGGCGTATTACGTGGTGCACGGCCTGCTCCATCTCGCCGGCGAGGACGACGTCACACCGGGCGAGCGGCGCAGGATGCGCAGGCGGGAGCGAGCGGTGATGGCCTCCGCCGGCCTGCCCACGCCGCCCCGGCGCCCGCGAAAGCCCGCCTCTCATGGCCGCTGAGAAGACGCTCGCGATCGTCCTCCGCACCATTCCGTTCGGGGAAACGAGCAGCATCCTCACGCTCTGCTGCCGCGAGTTCGGCAAGCTGCGGGCCCTGGCCAAGGGGGCCTGGCGGCCCAAGAGTTCCTTCGACGGCGGCCTTGACCTGCTTTCCATCAGTCAGGTACTCGTCCTCCGCCGCGCGTCCGGTGGTCTCGACCTCTTGACCGAGGCGGCCCTCGAGCACCGGTTCCGTGTCGGCGGGAGCCTGCCCGCCGTGCTCGGCGGCCTGCACGTGGCCGAACTGCTCGACGCCTTCACCGCCGACGCCGATCCGCACCCGGAACTCTTCGATGTGGCCCACACGATCCTGCGGCGGCTCTCCGACTGGCGCGGCGACGACCGCGCCGTGCCGGCGATCCTGCTGCGGTTCGAGCTCACGCTCCTGCGGCTGGTCGGCCACGCCCCCGAGACCGGCCGCTGCGTCGAGTGCGGCGGGCCGCTCGCTGCCGCGGGCCGCACCGCCTTCGGGCTGCTCGAGGGGGGCACGCTCTGCGGCGGCTGCCGCCGCGGGCGGTCCGCCGTCGCCATGCTGTCGGCCGCGGCGCTCGCCGCCATCCGCCACGGCGTCACGCCCGGCACCCCCACGATCGAACTGCCGGCCCGAGCCATCGCGGAGGCCCGCAGCGTGATCACTACGTCGATCGCCCACCTGCTCGGCAGGCCGACCCGGGTCGCGGCCAGGTTTCGCCACCCGGCCCGCCGGAGGACACGTTGACCACGCCCATTCACCAGCCGCCGGTTCGCCGCCGCCCCGTCTCCGGGCCGGCGGGCTTCATGCTCTTGCTCGTCGCCTGCGCGGGGGGCTGCGCGACCCTCCAGGCCCCGAAGTGGCCCTGGTCGAAGCCCGATGCGACGGCCGCGGGGGCCGCGGTCGAAGGGGAGTTGGGCGCCGATGCCGACAGCGAGGTGATCTCCTCGGAATACACCGGCGCCAGCCAGGACTACGGCTTCGAATACTTCAAGGCCGAGAACATCAAGCGGCGCTGGAAGAAGATGGTCGGCCGCGGGCCCAACGAGCAGGTCGCCCGGGCGGCGATGTCGGAGGCCGACGCGCTGTTCCGCGGCGGCGATCACAAGGGGGCGATCACGAAGTACAAGCAGGCCATCGACCGCTGGCCCGACACCGCGCTCGAGGAGGATGCCCGCTGGCAGCTCGCCGAGTGCTACTTCTTCACCGACCAGTATCCGAAGGCGGAGGACGAGTACGACGAGCTGGTCAAGAAGTATGCCAACACCAAGTATCTCGATCGGATCGCCCAGCGGCAGTTCGTGATCGGCCAATACTGGGTCTCCCTCGACGAGAAGCACCATTACGCCACGATCGTGCCCAACCTCTTCGACCGGAGTCGGCCGCTGTTCGACACCCGCGGCCGGGCGCTCAAGGCCTTCGACCACGTGCGGATCAACGACCCGCGCGGGCCGCTGGCCGACGACAGCCTGATGGCCGCCGCCAACGCCCACTTCCTCGACCGGCAGTGGCTCGACGCCGACTACTTCTACGGCCTTCTGCGGAGCGAGTATCCCGACAGCGAGTTCCTGCTTCAGGCGCACCTGCTGGGGCTGCAGTCGAAGCTCTTCGCCTACCAGGGGGCGGGCTACGAGGGGGGCATCCTCGACGAGGCCGAGATCCTCGCCGACCAGACGCTCGTCCAGTTTCCCGACCAGCTCGGCCGGGAGGAGGAGGCCCGGGTCGAGAAGTCGCGGGGCGACATCGCCGCCCGGCAGGCGGAACGGCACTGGCGCCGGGCGGAGTTCTACGCCAAGGGCAACCACTACACCGCGGCCCGGATGTATTACGCGATGATCGCCCGCGACTATCCGACCACGATGCTCGCCCAGGCGGCGCGGGAGAAGTTTCAGGCGATCCAGGGCCTCGAAGATGTCTCCGACGACCCCTTCCCGATGCTCACCCGCGTGCTCAACCCCGACTCGCTCAAGGAGGCGGAGCTCGACGCGGCGGCCGAGGCGGCCGAGCAGACGGCGATCGCCCGCGAGCCCGACGCCGGCACGGCGCCGCCAAAGTTTTGACGCCTGCTTCTGTTTCGACGTCCGTCCGGAGGCCGCTCCCCGTGTCCGCGTGCCGCCATCGCCGGTGGGCCGCCTGCCTGGCGGCCGCGCTCCTGGCCGCCACGGGCTGCGCGAGCTATCGGTTCGGCAACAACACGCTCTACGCGGCGAACGTCCGCACGATCTACGTGCCGGTGTTCCAGTGCGATTCGTACCGCACGACCCCGGCGATCGACATCGGCGAGCGGCTGACCGAGGCGGTCTGCAAGGAGATCGAGAAGCGGACGCCCTTCAAGGTGGTGGGCAGCGAGGCGGCGGCCGACAGCGTGCTCACCGGCCGCGTGGTCTCCGACACCAAGCGGATGGTGGTGGAGAGCCCCACCGACCAGTCGCGGCAGGTCGAAATGAACTACCAGGTGCTCGTCACCTGGGCCGACCGGGGCGGGACGGTGATCGCCGCGGGCGACGTGCCGCTGCCGGCCGCGACGGTGGACGTGGGCCAGGCGGCCTCGCTCGTGCCCGAGTTTGGCCGCTCGGTGGCCAGCACGCAGCAGGAGGCGATCGTGAAGCTCGCCCAGCAGATCGTGGGCTTGATGGAAGAGCCCTGGTAGGCCGTGCGTGCTACGCTGCTTTGCATGAGCGATCGGCGGCCCGCACACTGGCAACTTCGCACCCGGCGGCTGGAGCTGCCGCGGCCGGGCGGGCCGGTGCGGCGGCCGCTCGTGATGGGGATCGTGAACGTCACGCCCGACAGCTTCTCCGACGGGGGCCGGCATGCCGACGTGGAGGCGGCGGTGGCCCACGGGCTCGGGCTCGCGGCCGCTGGGGCCGACATCCTCGACGTGGGCGGCGAGAGCACGCGGCCCTTTTCCGAACCGGTGGCCGAGTCCGAGGAGCTGGCCCGTGTCGCCGAGGTGGTGCGGCGGCTGGCTGCCGAGAGCGGGCTGCCCGTCTCGATCGACACCTCGAAGGCAGCGGTCGCCGCCCGGGCCGTCGAGCTTGGCGCCGAGATCATCAACGACGTCACGGGCCTGGAGGGTGATCCCCGGATGCTCGCCGTGGCCCGGGAGTCGGCCGCCGGCGTGTGCGCGATGCACATGCGGGGCACGCCGCAGACGATGCAGCTCGACCCGCAGTATGACGACGTGGTCGCGGAGATCCACGACTACCTCCGGCAGCGGCGGGATTCGCTCGTGGCCGCGGGCATTCCGCTCGACCGGATCTGCCTCGATCCCGGCATCGGCTTCGGCAAGACCCACGCCCACAACCTCGAGCTGATGGCCCAGGCCGGGCGGTTCCTCGACCTGGGCTGCCCGGTGCTGGTGGGCCATTCCCGCAAGGGCTTCATCGGCAAACAGCTGGAGGCGGCGCTCGGCCGGCCCGCCACGGAGGCTGACCGCGACGCCGGCACGGCCGGGGCCGCCTGCGGGCTGGCCGCCGCGGGCGTGCAGATCGTGCGGGTGCACGCCGTGGGCCTCGTGCGGGCGGCCCTCGAGCTGTTCGCGGAATCGAGCTCGTGCAGGCCGACGACTCCACGGTCGTGAACTCGGCCGGCGACGCTGAACGATTTTCATCCCGCCCCGGGCGGCAAAGGCATGCGTTCTCGAGTTCAGGCCTGGCCGAGCGCCCGGCGGGCCACGGCCACGCACTCCCGGAGGTCGGCGATCGGATCCTCCGGGTTCTCCTCGTACTCGATCGAGAGCGCGCCGTCGGCCGGGAAGCCGACCGCCATGAGCGCCTCCATCACGGCCGGCACGTCCATGTGACCCTGGCCGAGGATCACGCCCTTGGTCTTGTCCTGCATCTCGGCGAAGTCCTTGAGGTGGATGCCGTAGAGCCGCCCCGCGAGCAGCCGGATCACTTCCGTGGGCCGCTCACCCGAGCGG
This sequence comes from Pirellulales bacterium, assembly GCA_044355515.1. GTDB lineage: Bacteria > Planctomycetota > Planctomycetia > Pirellulales > UBA1268 > QWPN01. The sequence continues at coordinate 1,525 of JBIKXY010000180.1, read as the reverse complement.
ATGAAGTGGCCGAGGTCGGCACAGGCTCCGATCCGCTGGTCGTGCTTCTCCACCGCTCCGAGCACGTCGAGGGCCTTGTTGTAGCGGTGGGTCGGCCCGTGGTTGTGGATCGCCACCCGGATGTCGAACTCCTTGACGAGCTCGTCGAGGCTGGCGAACGAGTCGGGGTCGGGATCGGCACCGAGGATGCGGATTCCGGCCGCCTTCGCGAACTCGAACAGCCTGCGGTTGGCGGCGGCGTCGTTCGTGAACCGGTTGACGCCGTGGGCCGAGATCGTGAGCCCTCGGTCGGCCAGCTTCTGCTTCATCGCCGCGATCGCGGCCGCGTCGGCGGTGATCGGGAACATGTCGGGATAGAACTCGACCTGCGTGAGCCCGAGCGCCTGCGCATGGTCGAGGGCCTGGTCCACCGGAAATCCCCGCAGCGAATAGAGCTGGATGCCCAGCGTGAGCGGCAGCGGCGACGTGGCGGCGGCGACGCGGGCGAGGGCGGCCGTGCCGCAGGCGGCGGCGGAGGCGGCGAGGAACGTGCGCCGGCTGGCGACAGACTGCGACATGGCAATGGCTTCCTGGGACCCTCGGGCAACCACCAAATAAGATACATTCGGCTTCCGCCGCCTGCCCGGATGCACCCATGCCCGCTGCCACCGCCTCATCCGTGTCGCTTCCCGCCCACTGCCGGGCCATCGCCGAGCGGGCCCGGCGGGCCGCGATCGACCTGGCGGGGATTCCCGGTGACCGCCGGGCCGCGGCGCTGGTGGCCGCGGCGGCACGAATCCGGGCCGACTCGGCGGCGATCCTGGAGGCCAACGCCCAGGACGTGGCCGCCGCCCCCGGCTACGGGCTCTCGGCCGCCGCCACCGACCGGCTCACGCTCGACCCTGCCCGCGTCGAGGCGATCGCCGCCGGCGTCGAGGCCGTGGCGGGCCTACCCGATCCCGTGGGCGAGGTGCTGGAGGAGACCACCCGCCCCAACGGCCTCGTGATCCGCAAGGTCCGCGTGCCGCTGGGCGTCGTGTTTTTCGTCTACGAGTCGCGGCCGAACGTGACGGCCGACGCGGCGGCCGTGGCCGTGGCCTCGGGCAACGCGATCATCCTCCGCGGCGGCAAGGAGGCGGCCCAGTCGAGCGGGCGGATCGTGGCCAGCGTGCGAGCCGCGCTGGTCGAGGCCGGCTTGCCGGAAGACTGCGTGCAACTCGTGGACGTGGCCGACCGTGAGGCCGTGGGCGAGTTCCTCAAGCTCGACGACCTGATCGACATCGCCATCCCTCGGGGGGGCGAGGGGCTGATCCGCCGGGTCTGCGCCGAGGCCCGGATGCCGGTGCTCAAGCACTTCACGGGCAACTGCCACGTCTACGTGGACCGGGCCGCCGACCTCGCCATGGCCGAATCGATCACGGTCAACGCGAAGTGCCAGCGGATGGGGGTCTGCAACGCGGCCGAGTCGCTGCTCGTCCACCGTGACGTCGCCGCGGCATTTCTCCCCGCGGTCGCCGCCACGCTCATGGCCCACGGTGTCGAGATC
>JBIKXY010000179.1:0-6015 GCA_044355515.1 Pirellulales bacterium | reverse complement strand
CGGCCGACCCTTCGAGGTGAAGGGGACTTCGCTCGCGGTCGAGGAGCTCACGCCCGACTCGTTCGCCGGCGTGGACGTGGCGATCGGTAGCACGCCCGACGAGGTGGCGGCCGAGTTCGTCCCCTGGGCGGTGGAGCGGGGCACGGTCGTGGTGGACGAGAGCGCCTTCTTCCGGATGCGGCCCGACGTGCCGCTGGTGATCCCCGAGGTCAACGCCGCCGCGCTCGCCGGCCACCGCGGGATCATCGCCAGCCCCAACTGCTCCACCACGCAGATGGTGATGGTGATGAAGCCGCTGCACGACGCCGCTCGGATCAAGCGGGTGGTGGCAAGCACCTACCAGGCCGTGAGCGGCGCGGGAATCGCCGCCATCGACGAGTTACGGCAGGCCGCCGCCGCCTGGCTGGCGGGCGACGAGGCTCCGCGGCAGGTCTTTCCGCACGCGATCGCCGCCAACCTGATCCCGCAGATCGGCTCGCCCAAGGAGGGGGGCTCGACCAGCGAGGAGCTGAAGATGGTGCACGAGACGCGAAAGATCATGGGCGACGACTCGATCGGCGTCTGCGTGACCTGCGTCCGCGTGCCGGTGGCCAACGGCCACAGCGAGTCGCTGGTGATCGAGACCGAGCGGAAGCTCTCCGCCGCCGAGGCCCGCCGGCTCCTGGCCGCAGCGCCGGGCGTGGTCGTGGAAGACGACCTCGCCGCCAAGCGGTATCCGATGCCCAGGGCCTGCAGCGGCCGCGACGAGGTGTTCGTAGGGCGGATCCGCGAGGACGAGTCGGTGCCGGCCGGGATCGCGCTGTGGTGCGTGAGCGACAACCTCCGCAAGGGGGCGGCGACCAACGCGGTGCAGATCGCCGAGCGGCTGGCCGCCGATCCGGTCCTGCTCGCGGGCGCCGGCAGGGCAGGGGGGCAACCGGTGCGGGGATGAGCGACCTGGCCCGCACGATCCGCCTCCGGCTGGCCTACGAGGGCACGCGGTATTCCGGCTGGCAGATCCAGCCGGGCCGGGCGACCGTGCAGGGGGCCGTGGCCGAGGCGATTCGGCGGGTGACTGGCGAAGGGGTGGTGCCCAAGGGTTCGAGCCGCACCGACGCCGGGGTTCACGCGCTCGACCAGGTGGTCGCCTTCACGACCACGCGGCCGCTCGAGCCGGTGGTCTGGCAGCGGGCCCTCAACGCCCACCTCCCGCCCGACATCACCGTGACCGCGGCCGATCCCGCGCCGCCGGGTTTCGATCCCGTGTCGGCGGCGGTCCGCAAGCGCTACCGCTACCGGATCCACGACGCGGAGGCCAAGCCGGTGCTCTCGCGGAACCTCGTCTGGCGGTGGCGGGGGCGGCTCGACCTGGCGGCGATGGCCGCCGCGGCCGGGGCCCTCGTGGGCGAGCACGACTTCACGAGCTTCGAGACAACGCCGTCCACGCGGCTCTCGAAGGTCCGCACGATCCACACGGTCGAGGTGTTTCGGCCGCCGCCGGCCGCCGACCCGCTCGGGGCCGAGGCCTGGATCGAGGTCGAGGGCAACGGTTTTTTGTACAACATGGTGCGAATCATCGCGGGGTCGCTCGTGATGGTGGGCGCGGGGCGGCGGAGCCCGGGATGGCTGGCCGAGGCGCTCGCGGCCCGAAGCCGTCCGGCCGCCGGCCCCACGGCGCCGCCGCAGGGGCTCGTGCTCGTCTCGATCCAGCTCGCCCCCGACCCGCTCCCGCAACCCGCCGTGCCGCCATGCTCAAGCTGCCCGAACGACTCGGCCACCTGACGCTCGTTCAACAAGTGGGCGTGGGCAAGCAGTGTCAGATCTGGGAGGCCAAGGATCCCAAGGGCGGCCCGGTGGCCGTGAAGGTGATCGTGCCGGCGATGGCGGCCGATCCGGCCCAGCGGCAGTATCTCGAGCACGAGCTCAAGGTCGCCAAGTCGCTGAATCATCCGACGATCATCCGCATCGACCGGCTCTCCGAGGAGGGGGGGCTGCCGCATCTGGTAATGGAGTATTTCCCGCACCCGAACCTCAAGAAGCAGATTCAGGCCGGCGTCGAGCAGCTCGTGCCGCGGCTCCAGCGGCTGGTGACGGAGCTCGGGCTCGCGCTCGATCATCTTCACGCCCGCGGCTGGGTGCACCGCGACGTCAAGCCCGAGAACGCGCTGGCCGCCCCCGACGGCCAAGTGAAGCTGATCGACTTCGCGATCGCCAGCAAGGCCTCGGGCATGCTGGGCAAGATGTTCGGCGGGAAGACCCCGCCGCAGGGCTCGCCGAGCTATATGTCGCCCGAGCAGATTCGCGGTCAGTCGCTCGACGCCCGCAGCGACATCTATTCCTTCGGCTGCGTGCTCTTCGAACTGCTCGCCGGCCGGCCGCCCTACGCCGGCGCCAACGCCAACGAGATCCTCAACAAGCACGTGCAGGCGCCCGTGCCCGCCATCGACAAGCTGAACGCCAACTCCACCTCCGCGGCCGCCAAGCTGCTCCGGCACCTCCTGGCCAAGCAGCCGGCCGAGCGGCCCAAGTCGATGCGGGAGGTGCTCGACCAGCTCCGCGGGATCCGGCTGCTGGAAAAGTCGGCGGCCGGGGCCTGACGGCCGGCGGAAGCAGCCCGCGGTTTCCCGATTGACGCGGGGCCCGTGCGGCCGGGAAAATCCTGTGGCATCCACATTCCCCCAAGGGCCCCCTCGCATGGCCGCCGGTCTGCACCGCCTCCCGCTGGAAAAGCCGATCTACGAGCTCGAAGACCGGATCGCCGCGCTCGAAGCGGCGCCGCTCGGCGGCCAGCAGCAGGAGGAGCTCCGCCGGCTCCGGCGGGAGCTCGTGGAGGTGCAGCGGAAGATCTTCGGCGACCTCGACCCCTGGCAGACCGTCGAGGTCGCCCGGCACCCGGACCGCCCCAAGACGAGCGACTATCTCCAGCTCGTGTTCGACGAGTTCGTGGAGCTTCACGGTGACCGGGCCTTCGGCGACGACCGGGCGATGCTCACCGGCTTCGCCAAGCTCGACCAGCACAAGGTGATGGTGATCGGTCACCAGAAGGGCAAGACGCTCGCCGAACGGCAGGCTTGCCACTTCGGCTGCGCCCACCCCGAGGGCTACCGCAAGGCGATGGGCAAGATGCGGCTGGCGGCGAAGTATGGCCTGCCGGTGATCTGCCTGATCGACACGCCGGGCGCCTATCCGGGCGTCGGGGCCGAGGAGCGGGGCCAGGCCCAGGTGATCGCGGAGAGCATGTTTCTGATGGCCTCGCTGCCGGTGCCCGTCGTGTGCGTGGTGATCGGGGAAGGGGGGTCGGGCGGGGCACTCGGGATCGGCGTGGGCGACCGGGTGGCGATGCTCGAGCATGCCTACTACAGCGTGATCAGCCCCGAGGGCTGTGCCGGGATCCTCTGGAAGAGCGTGGAGTACAAGGCTGACGCGGCCCGGGCGCTGCGGTTCCGCTCGCGGGACTTGGCCGAGTTCGGCGTGGTGGACGCGGTGATCGAGGAGCCGGCGGGCGGCGCCCATCGGCATCCGCGGCAGATGGCGATGCGGCTCAAGACCTATCTCTCGCGGTCGCTCCGCGAACTGGTGGGCCGGCCGGCCGACCTGCTCGTGGCCGAGCGGTACGACCGCTTCCGCAAGCTCGGCGTGTTCGTCGAGGAAGGCCAGCCCGCCTGACGGCTGCCCGGGGCGAGGAACGAGGGTTCGCGGCCACGAGGGAGGTCCCGCTGGCCGACGCGCACCGCGACCGGGCGGCGAAAAGGTGCCGGCAACCGCTGCCCGCCAGGCCAGATCCGCGGAATTTCCAGCCGGGCCAGTTTTTCGCGTAACACCCGGCCGCTATTCCCGCTGAGGCTTCTGGCGGGATGACGCCGGTCCATGTGGCCCGGCTCCCGCCGCAAACAAGGAGCCCAGCCATGAACCGTGCCCGTTGCATCCTGATGACCCTCGTCGCCGCGGCGCTGACCCTCCCCGTCGAGGCCGCCCGGCCCAACTCCCCCGGCTCCCGGTCGAAGTCGGCCGGGCGGATGCAGTCCTCGAGCCGCGTGACGGCGGCCGGCCCCGCCCGGTCGGCGGGAGTGCAGCGGCGTCCGACTGCGGTGGCAGCCCGGCCGGGGCGAACCATTGCCCGGCCGCAGGCGACTGCCGACCGGCGCACCGGCGGCTCGGGGGAACGGCGATCGAACGGCGGCCCGCGGCAGACGGCCCGACTCGAGCCCCGCGTTCCCGCGCCCAACTCCCTGACCGGCGTGGATGCCGTGCTGCCGAACGGCAGGCAGCCCGGGACTCGGATTGCCACCCCGGATCGCCCTGACCTGCCGCTGCCCCCCCACACGGTCGTGGACGTGGGGAACCCTTTCGGGAACGGTGGTGGCGGGAACGGTGGTGGCGGGAACGGTGGTGGCGGCCATCGGCCCCCGCCGGGCCGGCATCCCGGCCATTACGGCCGGGGTCCCACGGGCTGGGATCTGCTGGCCATCGGCCTGGCGACGGCGGCCTTCAGCGACCGCGGCGTCGTCTCCGGCGGCGGCTACGTCAACGACTGCGTCAGCATCGGGCAGCCGTCCTGCGGCGTGGCGACGACGCTCGTCGGGCCTGAGCCGGTCGTGATCGAGAATGACCTCGAAGCGTCAGCCCTGGTCGCTGATCCCGCCGCCGCCTTCGACGACCTGCCGGTGAACGATGCCGCCGCCCCGGCCGTCGCCGAACCGCTGCCGCAGCTCCAAGTGGGCGAGCCGTTCACGCTGCCCGCCGCGGGCCTGGGCTCGGAGCAGGGCAGGGTGGCGGTGAAGATCGGAGCTGTGATCCTCGAGTGCCCCGTGACGGCCTGGACCGAGGCCGGCCTCGCGGCCACGCTGCCTACGATGGCGGTGGCGGGTCCGGCCAAGGCCGATCTGCTCGTGGCCCTGGCCGACGGCACGCTGGCGGCGGCGGTTCCGGTGGAACTGCTGCCGGCCCAGGGGGCCGCGGTGGCTGCGGCCAACTGAGCTCCAGCCCGTGACTGGCCCGACGGAATCGGGGGCGGCCCGCGCGGCCGCCCCCGTCGCCGTTTGTGCCACTGGTGCCGGCCGCGAACGGCACTGTCGGGGAGCAAGGCCAGACGCGATATCTCTATCCGCGGCCGAAAGCCACTCCGAGCCGAGTCGCGATTCGCCGCAGTCGAGCGTCGCGGGTCCACACCTCGTGGGCCTGGCCGACGGCCGCCCAGAGGATGTGCGCGTCGACGAGCCCGATTCCTCCGCCGTGGAGCCGCCGGTCTTCGATGAACATGAGAATCTCGTCGTGCTCGGCCTGACCCGTCCGCGGCAGGGCGTGGAGGAGTTCGAAGATCACGCGCCGGCGCGCGAGGGAGCCGCAGCCGAGTTCACCGATCACGAATGGATGACGCACGACCTCGCCCACCTCCAAGCCATCTCCACGAGCACCGCCGCCAGCGGCCGATCCACGATCGCCCGCGGCTGAAGAACCCGGCCCTGAACCAACGGCTGTAACACCTCCGGTCGGTTTGCGCTCCAGCCGGTGGCGGGATAAATGCCGGCTCGCGGTGAGCCGGCTCCCGCCCCCAAGGAGCCCAGCCATGCGACCTGCCCGTTCGATTCTGACGCTGACCCTCGTGGTCACCCTGTTGACCCCGGTTCATGCCGCCCCGCCGACCCTCTTCAACCCGCAGTCCAAGCCGTTGACGACGCCGAAGTTCGCTCCCGGGGGCCGCCCCGCCGCGATTCAGGCCCCGCCCCGATTCGTCGTCCCGCAGACCTTGGTCGGCAGGCGTGCCGCCCCGGTCCCCGGAGGCTTCAAGCCCCCGGTCGTGAACCTCAAGCCCCCGGTCGTGAAGCCGAAAGCCATTCCGAGGGGCGCCCTCCTTCCCATCGCCGGATCTGCCGAAGATCGTCTGCGGGATCGGATTCCCGGCTTACGGGATGACGTTGCCCGCCTGGAACTGCCCGATTCCGATGGGGACGGCGTTCCCGATTTCCGCGATCCGGAGCGTTTCGATCCAGGTCTCGTGGACCTCGGAGACGGCGGTGGGGCTGATCCCGCTGATCC
>JBIKXY010000178.1:0-6048 GCA_044355515.1 Pirellulales bacterium | reverse complement strand
TCCGGGCCGTGGGCATGACCCGCGGCCAGCTGACGCGGATGGTGGTGCTCGAGAGCGTGCTCTTGGGCGCGGCCGGCGGGATCATCGGGCTGGCGGCCGGAATGGTGACGGCGCTCTTCATCCAGCTTTCGAGCCAGCCGCTGCTCGGCCATCCGGTGAGCGTCACCTTCCGCCCGGCCGTGGTGGCCACGAACCTGGCGGCCGCGGTGGCCGTGACGGCGCTCGCCGCCTGGCTGCCCGCCCGCCGGGCGGTGCGGATGGATCTGCTCGAGGCGATCTCGGCCGAGTGACGCTGCGTCTCGCGTGCGGAATCCACTCGCAATCGCCAAGTGTCCGGGCCATTCTCACGCGACAGCGGCAGCGATTTGGTCGCTTGCCTGGGCCGCCGCGCTAGAGTCCTCCAACGCGTGCAGGCGGCGGCGTCTGGCCCGGTTCCGCAGGGAGGCCCGGCAGGAGACGCTTCGCCATGCAGACCCAGCCTCAGGTGTCGTTCGACGACCTTCCCGTCGATGAGCAGGTTCGCGACGCCGCCCTTGACCATGTCGCGGCGCTCGAGCGGCTTTGGGATCGGATCACCGGCTGCCACGTCGTGATCGCCCAGCCCCACCGGCATCACCGTCGGGGGCGGCTCTATTCCGTGCGGGTCGATCTGGTCGTGCCGGGGGGCGAGATCGTGGTCAACCGCGAGCATCCGCTCGACCAGGCGCATGAAGACGTGTTCGTGGCCCTGCGGGACGCCTTTCGCGCGGCCGGCAGGCGGCTCGAGGACCATGTGCGGCAGCTGCGGGGCGCGGAAAAAGCCCATGCCGAGCGGCCCCATGGCCGGATCTCGCAGCTCTTCCCGCTCGAGGGCTATGGGTTCATCAAGACGCCCGACGGCCGCGATGTGTACTTTCACCGCAACGCCCTCTCCGATCCTGACTTCCGGGTGGCCGACGTCGGCACGCCCGTCTCGTTCACCGAGGAGGATGGGGATGACGGCCCGCAGGCGATCGCGGTGCACGTGACGCGGCCGCACGCCCGTGCCGCGCCTCCCCGCTGACTCCCCTGCCCATCCCGCGCCCGCCTCACCCCGCCGGAGAACCCCATGCTCACCAGTGCCGTCGAAACCTTCGAGGTGGCCGTGCCCGCCACCGGCGTGAAGGGAGACGCGATCGAACTGCCCGGCCGGCTGGCGCTGCCCACGCCGCCGACGGGCCTCGTGCTCTTCGCCCACGGCAGCGGCTCGAGCCGCCACAGTCCGAGAAACGTTCACGTGGCGGGCATCCTCCACGAGTCGTGGCTCGGCACGCTCCTGTTCGACCTGCTCACCGAGCAGGAGGCCACCGACCGGGTCAACGTGTTCGACATCCCGCTGTTGGCCGAGCGGATCCTGGCGGCGGCCCGCTTCGTGGCAGGGCTCGACGCCACGCGACACCTGCCGCTCGGGATCTTCGGAGCCAGCACCGGGGCCGCGGCGGCGCTCGTGGCGTCGGCCCGCGAGCCGAAGGTGTCGGCGGTCGTGTCCCGCGGAGGCCGGCCCGACCTCGCCGGCCGAAAGCTCCGCGTGGTCACCGCCCCCACGCTCCTGATCGTCGGCGGCGAGGATCGCGAGGTGCTCACGCTCAACCGCCAGGCGCTCGCCCAGCTCGAGTGCGAGAAGCAGTTGGCGGTCGTGCCCGGCGCCACGCATCTCTTCGACGAGCCGGGCACGCTCGACGAGGCGGCCCGGCTCGCGGCCGAGTGGTTCGCGCGGCACCTGCAGCTGCCCACGCCCTAAGGGAGAAGCCCGCCGATGAACCATCGGATCTTCGCCGACCGCGAGGAGGCGGGCTGGATGCTCGTCGAGCGGCTCCGGGCCGAGGGGCTCAACGGTCCGCGCACGGGCGAGACGGAAAAGCCGCTGGTGCTGGCGATCCCGCGCGGCGGCGTCGAGATCGGGGCGGTGCTCGCGCGGGGGCTCGGCGCCGAGCTCGACGTCGTGCTCGCGCGGAAGCTGCGGGCCCCGCACCAGCCCGAACTGGCCCTGGGCGCCGTGTCGGAGACGGGCGAGGTCTGCCTCAATGACTTCGCCAAGGCGATGAGCGAGGCGGGCGAGGCCTACGTGGCGGCCGAACGAGACCGGCAGCTGACCGAAATCGCCCGCCGCCGGGCGATGTTTCGGGCGGTCCGGCCACAGGCCCCGATCGCGGGCCGCACCGTGATCCTCACCGACGACGGGATCGCCACGGGGGCCACGATGATCGCCGCGATTCGCACCGTGCGGTCCGCGGGGGCCAAGTGGGTGGTGGTGGCGGTGCCGGTGGGCTCGCCCGACCGGCTCGACGCGATCCGCCCCTTGTGCGACCGGCTCGTCTGCCTGGAGGAGCCGCAGGCCTTCTGGGCCGTCGGCCAGTTCTACCGCGACTTCACCCAGGTGGAAGACGAGCGGGTGGTGGAACTGCTCCGCGACTACGGCCAACCCGAAGCGAGGTTGCAGCGGCCGGCCACGGCGGGGCGATGAGCGGCATCCAGAAGACGGCCCGGCACCTGGGGCTCACGTCAACCCCACGCGCGCTCATCGAAGCCGCCGTGCGCGGGCTGTCCCCGCCGGCGTCAATCACCTCCCCCGCCGCAGCCGCCGCAGCCTCCACACCCGCCGCCGCCGCCGCCGTCACCACCACTGCCACAGCCACCGCCACCCGAGTGCGAGCCGGTTCGCTGGTTCTCGACGGGCGCATGCAGAAAGTCATGCGTTGTGTTGCTCAGAGCCCCGATGCCAAACAGGGCGATGGCCAACGGCATCAGCGCTTCGGGCTGCTCCGCCGGTTCCGTCCGCCTGCGGTTCGCCCACTCATCCTGCTGGCCCGACTCACGAAACCGCCTCCAGGCCTCGTGAACCACCGCATCCCCCTGCCGGGTGCGACGCGGCTTCCGCGCAAGAGCCAGCAGGCCGATCAACGCGAGCACCAGGCAGCCGATCACCAGAAACCCGACGGGTTTGCCCCGCGAGACGCCGACGGCGATCTTCGAGATCCCGATCGCCAGGGTCGCGGCCGACGGCAAGAGAATGACCCAGGGCGCGGCCGAGGTCCACCACGGCCCCACGAGCAGGCCACGAGCCACGAGGGGGGGCTCGAACTCGTCGCGGGCCACGTCGGCCGCGGCCTTGACCGCCTCCGGCAGCGTGCCCTTGCCGAGCGCGGCCAGCCGCGCGTGCAGCGCCCGCAGCACCGGCGACGCCCCGGCCGGCGGCGATGAGACGAGCGAAAAGGCCGAGGGCTCCCGCTGCCCGGCCGCGCCGGCGGGCGACTCGGGGGCGACGGCCAACTGGGCCAGACCGGTCGCCGCACACCGCCACCGGCCGTCGTCGGCGAGCAGCGCGAGCTCCAGCGGCTCGAGGTCTTCGTCCGGCAGCAGCGATTCGCCCTCCGGCCGCAACAGCCGCCGCAGGACGATGCCGCCGACGATCGAGCCGGTCGCCAGCGCCGCGAACAGCGCCAGGAAGGAAGGCCCGGTCAGGTCGAGCGGGTTGGGGAGGCCCGCCGCCGCCAGCGGCACGGCCGCAAGCCCGGCCAGGCTCGTGGCCTTTCGCGCGCGGCCAAGGAGCCAGCGGGGTTTCGGCACCACCCAGTGCCGCGCCAGGTTCACCCGCCGCCAGGCCAGGTCGGGGCCAAACCGCTGCTCGGGCCGCGGCCAGATGTCGGCCGGTGGTGCCGCGTCGAAGACGGCCGCGTAGGCGGCGAGCGTCTGCCGATACTGGTGGTCATAACGGCCCGCTTCGCTCGCGCCACCGCGGGTCGGGCCGTGGTGGAGCGGCTGACGAAGCACGTCGCGGCAGAACGTCTCCCAGTAGTCCCGGGTGTAGGCCAGATGCAGGTGCCAGGCCTGGTCCACGTCCTCGCTGGGCGTGACCGCGTGACCTGCGGTCATGGCCAGGAACACGAACCGGCGATATTCATCCACCACGCGGATGGCCTTGCCGATCGTCCAGCCGTTCTCCCGGGCCAGCCGCCCCGTGAACGTGAGCCGCGCCGCCGGGTCGTCGAACCGGTGGGCGAGAATCCTCTCCCACAAGTCTTGCTGACGAGGGTCGATCGGCATGGGGATTGATTCCGGAGCCTGATCCCGAGACCGCTCGGAGTGTATCCGCCCCACGCCCCCGTGTGCCTACCCTGGGTTTCTCCCCAGCGTGTCTCTGCGGCGCGATTACCCTGCAGGTTTCTATCGCGTGTCTATCCCTTCACCACGCCCAGCGGCGTGAGCCGGGCGACCTTGAGCGACAGCCCCGCCCGGTGAACCACGTCCACCACCACGTCCACGTCCTTGTAGGCCGCCGGCTGCTCCTCCGCGAGGCCCTCGCGGCTCCTGCTGCGGGCGATCACGCCGGCCCGCTCGAGCTCGTGGCGGATGTCGCGGCCCTTCGCCGCCTTGGTGGCCGCCGTCCGCGACAAACACCGCCCCGCCCCGTGGCAGGTCGTGCCGAACGACCGCTCCATGGACCTCGGCCCCCCCACGAGCACCCAGCTCGCCCGCCCCATGTCGCCCGGGATGATCACCGGCTGGCCGACCTCGCGATACCGCTCGGGGATGTCATGGTGGCCGGCGGGAAAGGCCCGGGTCGCCCCCTTGCGGTGCACGCACACCTCCTTCATGGTGCCGGCCACGGCATGTTCCTCGAACTTGGCGATGTTGTGGGCCACGTCGTAGAGGAGCGTCATCCCCAGCGCCTCCCAGGGCTTGCCGAAGATCCGGGCGAAGACCTCGCGAACCTGCCACATCAAAAGCTGCCGGTTGCAGAAGGCGTAGTTGGCCGCCGCCCGCATCGCGCCGAGATACGCCGCCCCCTCCGGGCTGTTCACGGGCGCGCAGACGAGCTGCCGGTCGGGCAGCGTGATCCCGTATTTCGTTGGGGCGTCTCGCAGAGCCCGCAGCGCGTCGTCGCAGACCTGGTAGCCGAGCCCCCGCGATCCCGAATGAATCAAGACGCAGATCTGGCCCGCGTGCAGCCCGAAGGCCGCCGCCACCCGCTCGTCGGCCACGCGATCGACCACCTGCACCTCGATGAAGTGGTTGCCCGCGCCCACCGTGCCACACTGGTCGGCCCCGCGGGCCAGCGCCCGGTCGCTGACGAGCTCCGGCCTCGCGCCCGAGATGCGGCCCTCGGCCTCGGTGCAGGCCACGTCGTCGGCCGTGGCCAGGCCCAGTCGCTCGAGCCAGGAGACGCCCGCCTGCATCAGTTCCCGCAACTCGGCGGGCGAGAACACGCGGTTGCCCCCCTGCCCCACGCCCACGGGGATGTCCCGCATCAGCTGGTTGACGAGGGGGACAATCAGCGGCCGGGCGTCGGCCAGCGTGAGGTTCGTGCGCACGAGCCGCACGCCGCAGTTGATGTCGTAGCCCACGCCCCCGGGCGAGACGACGCCGCCGGCGGCCGGATCGGTGCCACAGACGCCCCCGATGCAGAAGCCGTAGCCCCAGTGGATGTCGGGCATCGCCAGGCTGGCGGTCTGGATGCCCGGCAGGAAGGCGACGTTGGCCACCTGCTCGGCCGCCCGGTCGCCCCGCAGCAGGGGCTCGAGCCGCTCGTCGGCGAAGATCAGGCCGTCCACGAGCATCCCCGGCCGGGCGGACCGCGGGATCCGCAGGGTGACATCGTCGAGCCGCTCGAGCGGCAGAGACTCGCTCATATGTCCACGATGTAGGTCGCCGTGCACCGGTCTGGGCCGCGGTCCACCGCGAGCTCGTGCTGCGTGATGGCCTTCACCTCGTGGGCGAGCTGGTGCCGGGCAGGATCGTACCGCTCGCCCGTGGCCGTGGCCTCGAGGCCGTCGTCGGTGATCGTGACCTGAAACTCCCGAAACAGCATCCGGCGGACCTCGAAGGCCGCGTGGAGCTCGCCGAGAAAGTCGTAGAGCAGCCAGGTGGGGTCGCTGCCGGGGACTGTGAAGGTCTCATCGACCTCGGGCCTGATCTGCTCGAGGTCGCCGGCGATCACGGTGAACAGCCCACGGGCCGCGTCGGCCAGCGCCTCCGGCAGCGTGGCCGCCTCGACGCGGACCCCCAGGTCGGCCGTGTGTTCGAAGACCG
>JBIKXY010000177.1:0-6063 GCA_044355515.1 Pirellulales bacterium | reverse complement strand
CCGGCTCGGCGTCCTCGGGCTTGTCGTAGAGCAGCACCCGCATCGCCGTCGCCGAGCGGCTGTAGACCACGAACTGCACCCCCTTGTCGTGGAGCACCGCGCCGTACGGCAGCGAGTGCCCGAACTGCAGCGGCGGCAGCGGCTTCTTGGCGTGGCTCCGCTTCGCGGCGACTTTCTTTCGGGGGGGCATGGCGGAATGATACCACCGCGGCCGCCCGTCGGCCCCTCGCGCTCGTTCACGCCCCCGCCTGACCGGGATGCCTTGCGGGCCGGCCGGGAGCGGCGATATTGGCGGCGTGAGCGGAGCCACCTATTCCAGCGCCGGCGTCGATCTGATCGCCTATCGCGATGCGATGGCCAGGCTGCCCGCGCACCTGCGGCGAACGCAGTGCCCGCGGGTGGTCGGCCGCGAGGGCTCGTTCGCCGCGCTCTTCCAGCTCGACCTTCAGGGCCTGTTTCGTCGCGGCTACGAGGACCCGCTCCTGGTCTCCTGCACCGACGGCGTGGGCACCAAGCTCAAGCTCGCCGTGCTGGCCGGGATCCACGACACCGTGGGCATCGACCTGGTGGCGATGAGCGTCAACGACCTGCTCTGCACCGGCGCCGAGCCGCTCTTCTTCCTCGACTACGTCGCCATGGCCAAGGACGACCCGCCGCTCCTGGAGCGGATCGTCAAGGGCATCGCCGACGCCTGCGTGGAGAGCGACTGCGCGCTGGTGGGCGGCGAGACGGCGATCCTGCCCGAGATGTACCACCCCGGCGAGTACGACCTGGCCGGCTTTTGTGTGGGCGTGGTGGAACGCAGCCGGCTCGTCGATGGCTCCGCGATCGAGCCGGGTGACGTGGCGCTCGGCCTCGCCTCGAGCGGCGTCCACTCCAACGGCTACAGCCTCGTCCGCAAGGCCGTCTTCGAGATCGGCGGGCTTGCGGTGACCGACCGTCCGGCCGAGTTGGGGGGGCGAAGCGTGGGGGAGGGGCTGCTCGAGCCGACGCGGCTCTACGCCCGCGCGGTGAAGGCCGTGCTCGGCCACGATCGTGTCAAGCAGGTGGTGCATGGCATCGCCCACATCACCGGCGGCGGCCTGGCTGAGAACCTGGCCCGGATCGTGCCCGAGCACGTGCAGGTGGTGATCGACCGCGGCTCGTGGGCGATCCCGCCGGTCTTCCCCTGGATCCAGGGGCTCGGCGGGATCGCCGCCGACGAGATGGACCGAGTCTTCAACATGGGCATCGGCATGGTGCTGGTCGTCTCGCCGCACGCTGCGGAGAGCATCCGACACCAGCTCGCCGAGCTCGGCCACGACGCCTGGCCGATCGGCACGGTCCGGGCCGCCGCCGCGGCCGACGAGCGGGTCGTGGTGCGGTAGGCCGCCGGCTACCGGCCTGTCGCCGCCGGGGCTGCCGCGGCGCGAATCTCGGGCGGCGGGCAGCAGGACGGCCCGGCCTGCTCGAGCGCGGCGATCACCTGGTCTTCCGAGAGCAGATCCCGCAGCACGATCGGGTCGCGAAGTGGCTCGCCCGGCTTCGACCCGGGATAGATGGCCAACAGCGGAATCGAGCGGCTGCCGAGCAGTTCGAGAAACTCCCGGATCTCGTCGGAGCCGTCCGACCAGTCGGCCAGGACCGGCACGACGCGGTTTTTGTCGAGCGTGGCCTTGACCTGATCGGTCTCGATCGCCCGGGCGAGATTCAGCTTGCAGGTGGGGCACCAGTCGGCCGTGAAGTCGACCATCACGGTGTTGCCGCCGCGCCGCAGCTCCGCCAGCCGGGCGGGCGAGAAGGGCTTCTGCCATTCGATCAGCGAGTCGTGCGGCCCGAGCCAGAGAAAGCCGAACGCCGCCACGGCCGCCCCCAGGGCGGCGGCCTGCAGCCAGCGGCCGAAGCCGGCCATGCCGGTCGCCTCCTGGGCCCGGCCCACCCACCAGCACCCGAGCCAGATGCCCACCAGCATCACGAAGGTGGGCACGAACCAGTCGGGCTGCTGCCGCAGCAGATAGAAGAGGTAGGCGACCGTGCCCAGCATCACGAAGCCGAGAATCTCCTTGAAGGTCGCCATCCAGGCCCCGGGCTTGGGCAGGAACTTCACGAGCCCGGGAAACAGGCCGACCAGGATGTAGGGCAGCGACATGCCCAGGGCGATCGAGCCGAACACGGCGTAGGTGACGGCGGTGGGCTGCGTGAGCGTGTAGCCAAACACCGGCCCTAGGAACGGACCGCTGCAGGGCGTGGCCAGCACGGTCGAGAGCACGCCCTTCAAGAACGCCCCGAGCGGACCTTCCTGCGACTGCACGTGCCCCGCCTTCTCGCCGATGAAGCCCGGGATCGGCAGCTCCCAGACGCCGAGAAACGACAGCGCGAACGCGAACACCACGCCGAGCATGCCGATCTTGAAGGGCACCGAGCCGAACTGCTGACCCCAGCCGAGATTCGTGCTCGCCAGGCCGAGGTTGGCCGCCACACTGGCCGTCGCCAGGACGAAGAACACGGCGAACAGCCCGGCGCAGTACCAGAGGTTCATCTGGAACACCTCCTGCCTGGCCCGGCCCGACTGCTGGGCGAACGACATGAGTTTCAGGCCGAGCACCGGCAAGACGCAGGGCATGAGGTTGAGAATCAGGCCGCCGGCGAGGCCCATCAGCAGGGCCAGCGGCAGGGAGAGCGAGCTGGTTTCGGCGACTGTGGGCGGGCTGAACCCGGCGGCCCGGGCCTCGCCCGCCGCGGGAGCGGGGCCGGCGGCCGGCGCGGCGGCCACCGTGACCGCCGCCGGCCCCGCAGCCGCCTCGCCATACTTCGCGGCCTCGAACTCGAAGAGCGGCTCGCCGGCGTCATCCGCGGGCGGGTCGACCGCCAGCCGCACGGCGGTGGGCTGGTCGCAAGTCGTCTCGCTGCAGCTCTGGAATCCGAGCAGGAGGCCGACCGGCTCCTCGGCCTGGGGATCGTCGGCCAGGAGGATCTCCAGCCGCACCGGCCCCTCGACGGCACCGGCCGCCGCGAGCTCCTCGCCCGCCGCCGGTTCGGCCTCGGTGGCCCGGACGGCAAGCACACGTTCCGCCCGGGTCTCCACCGCGACGAGCGTCGGTTTGCCCTGGCCGATGTCCGTCTCGGCCGTCGAGGCCGGACGGTAGAGATGCCAGCCGGCGTCGGGCACCAGCCGCACGACCAGCGGCCAGACCTTGCGGCCCGACTCCTGCCGCGGGCCGCCGAACGAGGCTTCGAGCGTGACGTGCGACCGGGGCGGCACGTGGGTGGCCACGTCCGCCGGCGAGGCGGCGGGCTTCGTTCCCCCCGCCGGAGCCTTCGGCCCTGCCGCAGCCGCCGGCCCGGCCGTGGCGACGAACGTGATCGACTGCGGGGGCAGGCAGGAGGTGTCCTGGCAGAGCTGCAGCCGGATCGAGCCCCGGGCCTCTCCCGATCCGGCCGCCAGCGGCGCCCGCCAGGTGACGCTGCCCGCGTGCTCTTCGATCGCCAATCCCTTCCAGGCCGGCACGTCGTCAACGGTGCGGGCGTGCGGCGGCTCCGACGGCACGAACGCTCCCGCGGCCTGCCGCGGCGAGTCGGCCGCCAGGGCGATCTTCGTCGCCAGCGGGCCGCCGGGCTTTTGGGTCACCGAGTAGAGGTGCCAGCCATCCTCGAGCGTAGCCGTGACGGCGATCACGTCGGCCTTGCCGCCGACCCCCGGCTCGATCACCGCCGCGATCGTCACGGGCTCGCCCAACTCGGCGGCGACGTCGGCCAGCGGGTTGAAGTCGCCGCCCAGCCCGAGGGGCGGATCCCCGGCCCGGCTCGCGTTGCCGGGGAGCCCCGTCATGGCGGCGGCCGTTGCCGCGATCGCGACCACGGAAAAGAAACGTTTCATGGCGCTCCGTCTTCGAGGGGTGGTCCAAGGGGTCAGCCCGCGACCCGTGCCCTTGGCCTGCCCGCGGATCCCGTCCCTGGGGTATGTCGTCGCTCAAAGTTTACAAACTGCAATTTTCAGCGGTCAAACGCGGTTCGCCGGCAGCGTCTGGCGGATCAGGGCGAGGGCTGCGGGCAGGGCGGCCGCGAGCGTGTCGATCCTGGCTGCGACGGCCGCCGGATCGGGAAACCGCCGCCCCTGCTCGAAGGTCCAGCGAAACCAGTTGTCGAGACCGAACACGACGCCCGAGGCGGCAAGAAACGGCACCAGCTGCCGCTCGCTCTCGCGGAGCGGCCGCAATGCCTCGTAGGCATCGAGCGGTGCCTCCCAGTTCGCCTGACAGCCGAATCCCGCCTCGACGGCCCAGCTTCCCAGCAGCCGCGCGATGTCGGTCGCTGGCGTGTCGAGCCCGGCCGCATGGTAGTCCACCAGCCCGACGGTGCGGTCCGAGGACTGATCGGCAAAGAGCACGTGGGGCGCCCAGACGTCGCGGAGTACCGTCTGCCGTCGCAGCGGGCCGGGGTCGAGTGCTGCAACGGCCGCGACGATGTCCGCGGCGTCGGTCTTGTCGAGCACCGCGCAGGCTCGGGCCAGCGACGACCTGATCGCGTGACCAGGGTGCGAATCGCAGCTTCCCTCCGGCCCGTGGCCCAGCCCGGCCCAGGGCCGCTCGAGCATGCCCCTGGCCTGCTCGATCCGTCGGCAAATGCCGGGCGAGGGGCCGACATCCGGCGGGTTTTCGGCAAGCTTGGCCGCCGCGAGATGCACCCGGGCCAGCAGCACGAGGGCCGACCGGGCCTGGGCCGGGGCAGGCTGGGCGATCGACTCGCCGGCGATCAACCCCTGCATCTCCCAGAGTTGCCCCGCCTCGTCGCCCGCCAGCGTGCCGCCGTCGGGCAGCGCCCGGAGCAGAGGCACCTCCTCGATGCCGCTCGCCCGCAGGTGCCGCATCACGGCGTGCACGAAGTGGGCCCGCGGGGCTTGCGTGCCGGGGGCGAAAGCCTTCAGCACATGCGGGCCGGCGACGGACTCGACCCGGTAGACCGGCGAGCCGCTGAAGCCCTCGGCGGCGAGGGCCGTGACGGAGAGCTCTCCCCGCGCGAACCAGTGCCGCGCGAGCAGCTCGACCCCGGCGAGCGGCGACGGAACGGGGGGCAAAACCCGCATGTTCTGCATCGGACGACCCGGAAGTTGGTCGGCGGTTGGAAACGATGCTACCTTGCAAAAAGCATAGGCATGCCGCCCGCCGGCCGCCCACCCCGGAACAGCGATTGGCTTCTGGTCCCGGCCTATGCCTGACGATTGCCCCCACGGAGCCCGCCATGCCATCCTGCACCGACCGCGGCCTGCATCGCCCAAGCCAGTGCCGCCGAACGGCGTCGTTGACGGCGCTCGCCTTGGCATGGCCACTGTGGGCGGGCCTGGCAAACTTCACCCGGGGCGACGAAAAGGCTGCCGAGACGCCGGCCGCGAAGCCGGCGACCGAGACCCAGGAGAAGCCCGCCGGCGCCGCCGACTCCGGTCAGGCCGCCGTCGCCGCGGCACTCAAAGACGCCGCCCGGCTTCCGGGGCTGATCACCCTCTACCGCAAAGACGACAGGCTCCATGCCGAGCTCCCTGACGCCCTGCTCGGCAAGGAGTTGTTCGTGCTCACGAGCATCTCCCGCGGGATCGGCGAGCGGTCGCTGCTCGGCGGCATGAGCCTGGGCTTCGGCGACGACTGGGTGTGGCAGTTTCGCAAGGTGGATGAGACGATCCAGGTGGTCCGGAAAAACGTGCGATTCTTCGCCGCCAAGGGCAGCCCCGAGGAGAAGGCGGTCGATCTCTCCTACACCGACAGCATCCTGTTCAGCATCCCGATCAAGGGCCGCGGCCCCGGCGGCGGCCACCTGATCGACCTCGCGACCGTGTTCCTCACCGACCTGCCGCGGATCGCGGCCGTGCTGCCCGGCTTCTCCTTCGCCCGCGAGCGTTCCACCTGGGGCCGCGTCAAGGTGTTTCCCGACAACGTGGAACTGGAGGTGGCGGCCACCTACGGTTCGAGCGGGGCGACCACGATCGACACCGTGCCCGACAGCCGGGGCGTGACGATCAACATCCGCTACTCGATCAGCCTGCTGCCAAACAACTCCTACGTGCCGCGGCTGGCCGACGACCGCGTGGGCTAC
>JBIKXY010000176.1:0-6065 GCA_044355515.1 Pirellulales bacterium | reverse complement strand
GATGTCGTCTTCCCGGAACGGGATCGGGGCGTGCTTGGGGTAGGCGCAGACCGTGCCGGTGTGGACGAACTTCTCCAGGCCCCGGCGGCGGGCGTGCTCGACCAAGTGGAGCCCCATCGCCATGTTCGCGTAGAAGAACCGTCCGGGATGGGCCATGTTGGCCCCGATGCCCCCCACTTCGGCGGCCAGGTGGATCACCACGTCGGGGCGGGCCGTCTCGTAGAGCCGGTCCACGTCGGCCTCGATCGTGAGGTCGAAGTCGCGACGTCGGGGCACGACGATCCGCTCGGGGGAAACGCCCCGCTCGGCCAGCCGCCGGCAGACCGACTGGCCGAGGAAGCCGGCTCCGCCGGTGACGACGATCCGCTTGGTCGCGAGGTCGATCATGACGGCTGCCCGGTGCCCGCGAAGTGGAGACGGTTCACCAAGTTGAGAAGGGTCACCGCTACGGCAGGCCGGCGGCATGGCCGGCGTCGCGGAGCACCTGCTCGCGGAGGGCGAGTTCCATGTCGGCATCGACCATCAGCGCCACCAGTTCGTCGAAGGAGACCCGCGGCTTCCAGCCAAGCCGGGTCCGGGCCTTGTCCGAGCAGCCCAAGAGCAGGTCCACCTCCGCCGGGCGGAAGTACCGGGGATCGATCTCCACGAACTCCCGGTAGTCGAGGTCGAGCCGGCCGAAGGCCTTCTCGCAAAACTCGCGGACGGAAAAGGTCTCGTCGGTGGAGACGACGTAGTCGTCGGGCTCTTCCTGCTGGAGCATCAGCCACATCGCCTCGACGTAATCCCCCGCGAAGCCCCAGTCGCGGCGGGCGTCGAGGTTGCCGAGATAGAGCTTCTTCTGCAGCCCGAGCTTGATCCGGGAAACGGCCCGAGTGATCTTCCGCGTCACGAAGGTCTCGCCCCGCCGCGGGCTTTCATGGTTGAAGAGAATGCCGCAGGATGCGTGCAGGCCATAGCTCTCCCGGTAGTTGACCGTGATCCAGTGGGCGTAGAGCTTGGCCACGCCGTAGGGGCTGCGGGGATGGAAGGGGGTCGACTCCCGCTGCGGGGTCTCGATCACCTTGCCATACATCTCCGACGACGAGGCCTGATAGAAGCGGATCTGGTAGCCGACCGCGTCCTGAAAGTCGCGGATCGCCTCCAGCAGCCGCAGCACCCCGACGGCCGTGACGTCGGCCGTGTAGGTGGGCTGGTCGAAGCTGACGCGGACGTGGCTCTGCGCCGCGAGATTGTAGACCTCGGTCGGGCGGATCTCGCGGATCAGCCGGGCCAGCCCGTTGCCGTCGGCCATGTCGCCATGGTGGAGCACGAGCGGCCGCTCCACCTCGTGGATGTCGCGGTAGAGGTGTTCGATCCGCTGCGTGCCGAAGGTGCTCGACCGCCGCACGAGCCCATGCACCTCGTAACCCTTGTCGAGGAGCAGTTCGGCAAGATAGGAGCCGTCCTGGCCGGTGATGCCGGTGACGAGGGCACGCTTCGAGAGACGCGACATGGGTGGTAGGGTTGAGGGAAAGGGGCGACCGCGTCAGCCGCGCACCGCCGCCCGAGCGGAGGCCGGTCGGAGGGGGGCCGCCGCAGCGGACTCCGCAGTGCTCGGCTCCGGGGCGGCTGGATCGCCACCCGCAAGGACCGCATCGAGGGCGGGGGCGAGCTGGCAAATCAAGCTCTCGCACTCGAGCATCGACTGCGAGGCCCCGATCCTGGTTTGGTCGGCAATCACATACAGCTTGTAGACCGACGGCTCGCCGCTGAGGGCGATTCGCGGCAGCTGGGGCGCCACCCAATCGATTCGGCCGGTGCGGGCGACGCCGTACGTCCAGAAGATGCGGAGCGTCTGCCCGGATTTCACAAACGTGCCCGTCAGTGCCTCAGCCTGACGATCGCCTTCCGCCGGCAGCTTCACCCGGTGTTCACTTTCGCCGACCGTGAAGCCGGCGCCGGGATAGCAGCGGTCGGGCGTATGGGCCGAGGCGTCGTAGGGCAGGGCACAGACGACGAACACGGAGATCCGAGACTTCGTCCGGGTGTTGCGGTAGACGCGGGAAATGTGGCCCATCGCGCCCGCGGCCGCCAGTTCCTTGGGATCGCTGTCGAGTTCCCGTTCCATCTCCCACTCGCCGAACCGTCCGGGAAACCGCGACTCCAGCAACCGAGCCGCCTCGATGACCTGGTCGCGGGAGATCGGCACCCAGCGTTCCGTCCACCGCCCCTGCACCACGGTGGCCGCCGCCACGAGAGCCGCCGCCAAGCCGAGCACCACGAGTTGCAGCCTGGAGTTTGTCATCGTCGCGCCCCCCTGTTCACGCCCCGTCGACCGCGGGCCGAGCCCCGAGTGTGTCACCTCAGGCCGGCAGCGGCGAGGCATACTGCCGCCGCGCGGCCGTGCCATCGACGCCGTTGACCACCGCACCGAGCACTCGCACCCCGACCGACCGCAGCCTGTCGACAGCCGCCATGACTTGCGGGACCCGGCTGACGTCCCGCATGGTGGCCACGATCGCCACGTCGCTCGCCTGACCGAGCAGGAGCACGTCCGCGAAGGCCAGCACGGGGCCCGCGTCGATGACGACCTGGTCGAACGACTCGCGGAAACCCGTCAGGATCTTCGCCGTGACGCTGCGGGACAAGGCCGTGACCGCAGCATAGTCGCAGGCCCCACCGGTCACCGCGAACAGCCCCTCGACCTCGGTTGGCTGAACCGCCTCGTCGGTGCCGATCTCCCCGCGGAGCAGTTCAGGGAGGCCGGCCCGGAGGTCGAGTCCGAGGGCCAAATGCACGTTGGGATGCCGCAGATCTCCGTCGAGCAGGAGCGTCCGCTTGCCGGCCCGAGCGAGGCTCGCGGCCAACTGGGAGGCAAAGGTGGTCTTGCCCTCGTGCTCGACCGCACTGGTGACCAGGATCACCCGGGGGGTCTCGCGGCCGGTCTGGGAAAGTACGGCCCGAACCCCGTCGACCTGCTCCGCCACATGGCCCGGATTGGTCCGGCGGGTGATCCGGGGCACCGTCCCGATCACCCGCAGCCCGAGCCGCTGCGGCACTTCCTCGGAACTGCTGAGCCGGTCACGGAGATATTCAAACGCCACGACGGCTCCGCCGCCGAGCACGAGGCCGGCGCCGGTGGCGAGCACGGTCAACATGGTCCGGAACAGCTCGTCGCTACCCTCGGGAACGCTCGCCTCCTCGATCAACTCCACCCGGTTGGGCATCGAGATGTCGAGTTCGGTGGCGTTGAGCCGGATGCCCATCTCGTCGGTGACCTTCGTGAGCTGCTCGATTTCCTGCCGGCGGGCCATCAGGTCGGCGTTGGCCTGGCCGAGTTGCTTGACCTCCTCGGCCGCCCGGTCGAAGTCCTGGGTGGCCGCCTGGAGCCGGCGGGCCAGGATCTCCCGCCGCAGCCGCAGCACCACCGGGCTTTCCGCCGTCGCGCCCGTCCGCCGGCCGGCGGCGTCCAGCGACAACTGCATGATGATCTGCGGCTTGAGATCCTCCCGCCGCGCCGCCATCCGCTCGAGCAGGCTGTCACGCATGCCCTCCAGCTTCTTGACGGCCGGGTCATTGGCCCCCCGGGCGCTCCGCTGCGCCTGATACACGATCGCCTCCTCGATTCCGGCGAGCCGGTCGCGAAGCTCGATGAACTGCGGGTCGCGAAGCACCAGCGCATCGATCATTTCCCCAGGCACGGAGTCCTCGGGCGTCACCCCGCCCTGCTCCTTGGCATCACGCAAGGCCAGCTCGCCGTCGATCAGGGCGATGTCTTGCTGGAGCTGGGTCTGCTGGGCCCGCAGGGTGCCCAGATGGTCGAGGAGCAGAGCCCGCTGCGTGCCCACCTCGGCGCTGTCGGTCGTGCCCAGCGTCTTGGCGAGATTGTGGTAGGTGTCGAGGCGGCTGCGGATTTCCGCCATGTTTTCCTTGTATTTCTTCTCCAGCGAGTCCCGCCGCGAGAGCCGCTCGGCCTTCTCCTTGTTGACCACGTCGCTCAGGTAGGCGTTGGCGACGGCGTTGACGATCGCCGTGATTTCCTGGGGATTCTCCCCGCGGAGCCGCACCTGAATCACTTCCGACTCCATCGGAGCTGAAACCTGCACGTTTCGCGTCAGCCAGCCGACCTTGTCCTCCTCCCCCTGGAGCGTCGGCAGTGAGTTGACCCCGGGCCGCCGCAGCGCCGCCATCAGCACCAGCGGGCTTTTGATCAACTGGACCTGCGTCTTGCGGTAGGCCTCGTATTCCGCGTTGTCACGGCCCGCGCCCGCTCCGAACATGCCCGACTTGTCGCGGACCCGAAGCCAGGCGGCCGCCTCGAAGCCCCGGGGCAGAAACAGGAAGACGAGGGCGCCGGCGATCGACCCCAGCGCGAGGCCCACGACCGTGGCCGGAAGCCAGCGTCTCCGAAAAGCATGCCAGGCCCGCCGGTAGTCGATGCCGCCGGCCAGCGGGTCGCCGTCGGACACCAGCGGGCCGGGAACCTGGGAGGCCGCCGGCCGTGCCAGCAAATCGCTCTCGCGGAGCGGCGCGAGCATGCCCGCCCGGGGGTCCGCCGGTGTCGCACCAGGACTCAGGACCGGTCCGGCACCGTCCGTGATTGCGTGATGCTGATCGCTCATGATGTCCGCGGCGGTCGCCTCCATGTCCGGGGAAGGGAGCCTCCTGGGCCCGCCGACCGCCGTGGAGTGAGTCTGCTGGAACTCTCGACTGGAGATCCCGAAAGTTTACATCATGGCAAAGGAGCGGGGCCGGGATTTCCCCCGGGCCTGTTTGCCCCGGGAATGACGGGGAATGCCCCTGGCCGGGGGCCGGCGTTCTGCGGCGGCCCGCCACTGACGGTGGCCGGCACCCGCGCGGGAGCGAACTGGTCGGTCACGATCACGTGCGACAGGAGTTTCATCTCCAGGAGAATGAATCCGATGGCCGCCCCCATCATCAGGAGTGCCGCCGGCGTGCTGTCGTGAAACCCCTCGGCCATCTGCGGGGACACTCCATACAGCATGCCGGCGGTCGTGATCCGCAGGGTGTTGGCCAGGATCGCGATCGGAATAGCGCTGATGGCGATCACCAGTTTTTCCCACCACTGCAGCCCCGCCACCGCGATCACGACGGCAGCCAGCCAGACGAAGATCGTGAGCATCTTCAGGCCGGCGCAGGCATCGACCACGTTCATCACGTGCTCCTCGCCGAGGCGGATCAGGTTGCCGTCCCGAAAGGCGTCGAACCCGAGCGTCTGGAGCAGGAATGTGGCCACGACCGTATTGAAGGTCTGAAGCGGGCCGGTGAGATAGCGCTGGTGCCCTTCGGGGAGGGGATACATGAAGATCAACAGCGCGATCGGCACCCAGGCCCAGCGGAATGCCGCCCAGCCGCCGGCCATGAGAAACACACCAGCCAACGCCGGCACGAATGTGTACATGTCGAACGTCCTGACCCGGAAGTAGGCGAACGCCAGCCGGATCGCCAGGCTGCCTGCGAGCAGGCCGAGCCCGGCCAACCGGGCTGCGGGTTTGATCGTGGCCATCGGCTGCCGTCGCCAGATCAAGAGTCCTGCGGTCAGCAACGGCACGATCCAGCCGTGCTGGTACTGCGGGTTGTTCCACGTCGAAGGCAGATTCGCCAGCGACGGGCCGTAGCTGTACATCAGCCCCGCCGTCAGCACCGCGATCGTGGCCCAGGGCATCCATTCGTCCGGCGACCGAAGATCGGTCGCCCACTGGACGAGCCGCCGCCGAAACCCGTTGATCAAACCTTCGTCCGCCGGCGGCATCGCAGCCCCGGACGGCTGCGGCTGCGATGCCGATCCGCGGAGTGCCTGTCGGCCGTCTGGATGCTGGAGCGGTGAAGGAAACGCCATTCCGGATTCAAGCCAGACCAGAAGGAAAGAACCCTGCACTATCGTACCAATGCGGGCCGGCTTTTCCATGAAAATCGCATGAACCCGCCCGCCTCCGGGAGGGGCGCCCGAACCTGCCGGGATGGCAGCACCGGTTGCGGTGCTCGGACGCTGTCTGCGGAAGCCATCGGAGCCGGCGAGCCGAATGCACCCGGGGACAGGGCTCCAGCCGGGACAGCGCCGCTGA
>JBIKXY010000175.1:0-6085 GCA_044355515.1 Pirellulales bacterium | reverse complement strand
CAAGGGGGCCGCAATGCCTACGAGGGGTATCAGCGGGGCTGGGGACTGCAGTATGGCCCGCTCAAGACGCAGCTCCGCGCCGACCCGCTCTACGCCCGGGCCCGCCGCCTGGCCGGCAGCCGGAGCGAGATGACCGAAGACAACCGGATGAACATCTTCCTGCCGAGGTCTACCGCGAGGCCGGATCCTTCGGGCTGGCCCACATCGATTGCGACATCCATGCGGCGGTCGCCTTCGCCCAGGATTCCGTGCTGCCGCAGCTCTGCCCGGGGGGCTATCTCGTCTATGACGACGCCCTCTTCTCCTCCTGCCTGGGCGCGACCCAGGCGGTCGAGGAGCTGATCATGACCCGGCGGATGCACTCGGAGCAGGCCTGGCCCCAGTACGTGTTCCGAAAGCCGCTTTAGCCAGCCGGTGCCGGGGCCGATTCGGCCGCTGCCGGCCGGGGAATCTTCAGGATCCGGATCAGGGGCCGGCCATCGATGGCCGGCAGCACCGCGACCTCTTCGGGCACGAGCCGGAGCGACTCGAGTTCCGCTGCCAGGCCCCGCCAGCCGGCGGGAAAAATCTCCTCGCCGGGCGCGTAGGCGACGATGTAGAGCTCGCGATCGGCCGGCCTGCCCAGGAGCGCCCGGCGGGCCGAGGCCGGGGAGGTGAACTCGGGCCAGTTGTCGTTGACCGTGGCCTGACCCTCCGTGAGCCCGAGCAGCTGGTTGCCCAATCCCCAGTCGGCCGTGCGGAAGAGCGCGCAGGGGTGGGCATCGGCGAACTCAGCCAGCCGGTTGTGGGCCGGATCCCAGGCCCGGTTGCCCGGCCGCTCGAAGGCCCGGATCGAGGCCAGGCTCGTGACCAGCATGCTCCCGGCCAGGATGGCCGTGGCCGCCAGGGCGGCGACGGCCGACGCGCTCTCGACCGCCCGGCCCCGGCGCGGCAGACAGGCGGCCAGCAGGGGCGCGAGCACCAGCCCCGGCAGGCCGGCGATCACGGCGGCGTGATGCGGCCCCGTCGCCGACTTCGTGGCCGCGAAGGCCGCCGCCACCAGCAGCGTACAGAGGGCCGTGAACAGCCAGGCCCGGCGCCGCAGCCGCCGCAGCCGCCACCCGAGGACGAGCCCGATGAACGCCACGGCCGCGGCGACGCCGTAGGCCGGCAGCATCCAGCGGGCCGGCTCGACGCCGTCGCCGCCGACCACCCGCAGCGGGCCGTCGCCGACGAGCGTGTGCTCGAGCAGGTTCCAGGCCACGTGGAGTCGGTATGACCAGGACTGGCCGGCGGGTTCGATTCCCCCGGCCCTCACGATCTGTCGTGCCCGCCACAGGCCCGCCGCCAGGAGCCCGACGATGGCCAGGGCCTGCCCGGCGCACGCCCCCGGGTGACGCTCGGCATAGCCGCGGCACTTCTGCGGCGCGGCGGCCACCATGGCCACGGGAGCCGCCGCGAACACCCAGAGAAAGTTCAGCTTGTCGAACAGCCCGAGCGCCGCGGCGGCCACGAACAGCCAGAGCCCTCCCGGCGTGCCCCGCCGCCACCAGTCGGCGATCCCGAACAGGGCCAGCCCGCGGAACAGGAACATCAGCGCCGTCGGCCCCCAGTCGAGCCGGGAATGCATCAGCAGGGCGGGATCGAAGAGCACGAGCGGCAGGGCGAACAGCGCCGCCCGCCAGCCGGCCAGGCGGCCGCAGGCGGCCACCAGCAGGCAGCCGCCGGCCACGCCCGCGAGGATCGCCGGGAGCCGCACGGTCCAGGGGTTGACCGGAGCCAGGCAAAACAGCGGGTAGTAGAGCCAGGCCTTGAGCGCCCCGCTGTACTGCATGAGCAGGATCGGAACCCCCTGCCACCTGAGGGCCACGAAGCCGTCGGTCGGCCCGCCCAGGGCGGCGTTGCAGAACAGCGTCTCGTCGTAATAGAGGCCGGGCACCGCCAGGTTCCAGGCCGCCAGGCCGACCGCGGCCAGCGATGCGGCCAGCAGGATCGCCCGCAGCCGGCGGGAGCGGCGCCCCCCCGCGGCCGTCACCCCGGTCGGCTCAGCGGAAGAGGTTGTATTTGAGGATCGCATACAGCGCCCGGAATCCGTCCCGCCAGCCGATCTTCTTGCCTTCCTTGTAGGTCCGGCCGTAGTACGAGATCCCAACCTCGTAGATCCGGGCCTCGGTCTTCGCCACTTTGGCCGTGATCTCCGGCTCGAAGCCGAACCGGTCCTCCTCGATCGTGATCCCCTGGATCACCTCCCGCCGAAAGGCCTTGTAGCAGGTCTCCATGTCGGTGAGGTTGACGTTCGTCAGCATGTTCGACAGCAGGGTCAGGATCTGGTTGCCGACCATGTGCCAGAAGTAGACCACCCGGTGGGCCTCGCCCCCCATGAACCGCGAGCCGAACACCACGTCGGCCTTGCCGCGGCGGATCGGATCGATGACCTTGCCGTATTCGTCGGGATCGTATTCCAAGTCGGCATCCTGCACGATCACCACCTCGCCGGTGGCCTCGCGGAAGCCCGTTCGCAGGGCGGCTCCCTTGCCCATGTTCCGCTCGTGGAGCAAGAGCCGGGCGCCGAACCGCTCGCACAGCGCGGGCAGCACGTCCCGCGTGCCGTCGCGGGAGCAGTCATCGACGACGATGATCTCGACACCCGCGATCGGCTGGTTGCGGACGCGCTCGAG
The DNA here is from genome assembly GCA_044355515.1 of Pirellulales bacterium. GTDB lineage: Bacteria > Planctomycetota > Planctomycetia > Pirellulales > UBA1268 > QWPN01. Next base: position 3,428 of record JBIKXY010000175.1, on the reverse strand, counting down.
AATCTCGGCGATCGTCTCCCGCTCGTTGTAGCAGGGGATCACGACCGAGAGCGGTGGGACGGTTCGCTCGGAATCCATGGGGGAGATCTTGGCAGGAGGCGACAGAAAGGGCGATGGACCGGGTGGCGGGAAGAGCGGTGTGATCCTTGACGGTAGTCGGGTCGGGGCCGATTGCAACCCGTCAGGCGGTCGGGCGAGAGCCCGGGGGGAAGACGATCAAGATCGCGGCCGCGACAACTGCCGCCACGAGCGTGGCTAGTGCCACGGCGGCGGACCAGGGGAACCAGGAAGGAGCGTAGCTGAACCGCACCTCCCGGGTCGGCGCGGGCAAGTCCACGGCCATCAGGCCCTCGTGGATCACGAGCGGCACCGGAACGCCATCCGCCAGGGCCCGGAACCCGGGAAACTCCGTCTGTCCGAAGACGAGCCGCCCCGCGATCGGCTCCCGGAACCGCACGCGGACCTCGTTCGACCGCCAGTCAACTTGTTCGAGGCCCGGATCCCGGCGGCTCCCGTCGGGCCCGGGCTGCCAGAAGACCGGCGGGGCCGCGGGCCGCTCGTGGATCAGCCGGCCATCGACTGTCGCCACCAACCGCAGCCCCTCCACGGGCTCCCGGGTCACCCACCAGCGAATGCCCAGGGCATCGGCCCGCTCGGAATGCGGATTGAAGTCGAAGTAATCACAAAAGGTCTTGGGCTGGGAAGAACGGTAGCCGTGCACGGAGAGCAGCGGCCGCAGGTGGCCCACGTTCGGCGGAATGTTCTCCCGGGTGGCGAAATAGCGATGAGTGGGCACGGATCCTTCGAGTTGCACGAGCTTCTCCACGGCCGGATCGTGCAGCACCGTCTCGAGCGCGGTGTTGGTCTGATCCCGTGGTCGGCCCACCCAGGCTGGAAGCCAGCCATGAAGCTCGCTGACCAGGGCCACGAGGACGATGAGCGACACGAACGCCGCCCCGTCGAGCCCCCGGCGCCGGTCGCCCGGCCACAGCCGGGCTCCGAACTGCCGCAGCGAATCGAGGCCGACGCCCGCGATCACCGCGGCGGCCAGGGCAAAAAGAAACAGCCCGCGGGCCGGTGCCCGCACGAGATTCAGCAGCGGAACCCCGTAGCAGATCGGGCCCAGGGGCCAGATGGCCGGGAAGGCGAAGGCCAGTGCCACTCCGCCCAAGACAGTTGCGGCCCTGAGGATCGATGAGCCCGGCCGGCTCAGCCAGCCGAGCGCCAGGGCGACAGCCGCCAGGCAGAGGCCCGTGAGCGTGAAATAGAGCGTGCCGCCGTCGAGCGCCGAAACTTCCTGCGCCGTCACTGCCGTGGCCAGATCGGAGAGCCGCAGCGAGCCCTGCTCGAAGATCGTGTAGGGCACGACATGGGGATATTCGGTTCGCCCCGGGCCGTACCATTTATAAGCCAGCCGCAAATACTCCCGTGTGGCCAGAAGCTGCGGCAGTGCCAGCCCGATCGCCACCCCGCCCGCCACCCCGCCGGCCGCGGCGAGCCGGCGGAAGCGGGGCCCGCCGGCAGGCAGGTCGAGTGCCGCGGCTACCGCGAACACCGCCGCGGCCAGCAGCGACAGCACCACGGCGTGCGCATGGCCGGCCAGGAGCGACAGCGCCACACAGCCCCCGCCGGCCAGGGCCCACGCCAGCCTGCGGGGCAACTCCGCCGCGACGACCGCCTCCCGCAGCGTGAGCACGATCCAGGGCATCCAGGCGCAACTGGCAAACAGGTTGGGCTGTCCGTTGACCCGGAGGGAGAACGATGACCCATACGCGAAGATCGCCGCGGCCAGAAAGGCCGCGACCTGCGACAACCCCAGTCGCCTCGCCAGCAGGTGCATCCCGGCCGCCGCCAGCAGGAAGTGGGCGGCCAGGAACAAATCCATCGTGCGCGGGGCAGACGGTCCTCCCAGCAATCCGAACACCCAAGCCACGGGATAGAGCGGCGAGGTCTGGAGCTCGCCGACGAAGGAAATGCCTCCCAGGGTCGAGAAGTCCCAGAGCACGAGCTCGCCCCGGCGGATCGCGGCGAACACCTTCTCGAGCCAGCAGAGGCTCTGGTCGGCGGAATCGCCCGGGGTCACGAACGTCCGCCGGCCGGAGAGCACGCCGGCCAGCAGTGCCGCCGCCAGCCCGAGATGGGCGGCCGCCGCCGTTGTCCAGCCGAGCCGCCCCGCCGGTTCAGAGGGGTGTGCCCCATGGTCCACCGATCGCGGGACAGGTTCCGGAGCCGGCGTCTCGGCGACCGGTTCAGCCAGCCGGGAAACCACCGCGGGGGTCGACGCTCCAGCTTCCGCCGGCCGGGTGACGGGGGACGCCGCGGCCCCGCGTTGGCTCGTGAGCGACACCACCCGGCCGTGGGCGAGTTCGAGCACGGCGTTGCACTCGCGGTCGATCAGCTCTCGCGAGTGAGAGGCCAGCACGAGGATGCCCGTGCGAGACACGATTTCGCGGAGCCGCGCCTCGGCGAGCGGCTTGAAATCCGCGTCGCCCACCGACAGCCACTCGTCCATCAGGAGGATGTCGGCCCGAACCGTGGTGGCGATCGAGAAGCCCAGCCGCATCAGCATCCCGGTGGAGTAGGTGCGGACGGGCATCGCCAGGTAGTCGCCCAGCCCGCTGAACTCCGCCACCTCCGGGGTCAGGCGGGCGATCTCCCGCCGCGACAGGCCGAGGAGCAGCCCGCGGATCGTGATGTTCTCGTAGCCCGTGGCGTCCATTTCGATGCCCAGCATCGGGTCGATCAGGCTCGACACTGTGCCGGTCCGTGAGTACCGGCCCCGCGCGGGCGGGTAGACGCCCGCCAGGGTTCGCAGGAGCGTGGTCTTGCCCGCGCCGTTGTGACCCACCACCCCCAGCCGGTCGCCGTCCCGCAAGTCGAGGGAGATGTCGTGGAGCGCCTCGATCACGATCTTGCCCGTCTCCCGGCCGATCCGGCCGCCGGTGGCCGCCGCCGCGAGCGAGTGCCGCAGCGAGGATGCCTGGGCGCCGTAGACCGGAAACTGGACCGACACGTTCTCCAGCGTCACGCGGGCCATCGCGTTCAGATCCAGTAGACGAGCTGCTGCCGCTTCGTCAGGTAGAGACCGGTGGCGAGGGCGACGTTGAGCAGCGTGAAATAAAGGATGAACCACCAGGTGCCGGGGGCGACGACCGCACCCAGGAGGGGCATCCGGACCACGTCGAGCAGCTGGGCCAGCGGGTTGTAGAGCACGAACCGGGCCCGCTCCGGCAGGCTCTCGGGAAACCAGAACACGGGCGTGAGGAACAGGAGCAGCTGAAACAGGCTCGTGACCACCAGAATCAGGTCGCGGAACCGGGCGCAGGCGATCCCCAGCGTGATCATGGCGGCATGAAGATTGATCAGCACCAGAATCAGCCCGGGGGCGAACAGCAGCATTCGAGGCGACCAGGCGAGCCCCACCCAGA
>JBIKXY010000386.1:0-6099 GCA_044355515.1 Pirellulales bacterium | reverse complement strand
ACTGACCCTGAAGGTTTGCCAATTCCTGACGCAACGATGGCAGATCACTTAGATCAAATGTTGTCTGAGTGCTGGTTTGGGTTTAGCTACGCAGATTTATTGGCGACAGGGTGATCTCGAATCGCTTGGTGGCTATAACCTCCCGATCTCCATCTTGATTGATCGCGATCAAAGAATGCACACCATCTGAGCTGATCTCCATCTGGATGGTCTTATCGTCCGAGGGTAGATGATCCAAGGAGGGCTGAGCGAACACCTCCCGAATCCAGGTATTAACAGCCTGGGTTTTGTTCTCAAGGGCTTGAGAAACAGTCGGGAAAGTATCAAGGTTTGTCATAGCAGTATTGCCGTTTTAGGCGAACATCATTCCCACGATCGTCGGGCGCATCTGCGAAGCGGTCAACCCGGTACGATCGGGTGGCTCGTATTTCTTTGGATAGAAAAACGGGTTGGTTGAGAGGGAGAAAGATTGACCCAGCGGGTGGCTTGACGGGTTTTGGCAGATCGTCACATCAAACGACGTTATCGCGTCTTTTTCGGCTTTAGCTCCAGTAACCGGGATCGCGATAACCGGAGAGACGATCCAGTCTCTTAATGTTGGTAGCGTATCCGGATCGGGTTCCTCGTCTGGATCGGTTTCATCGTTGTTCAATCGAGCCTTCTGGTATAGATCACAGAAAACCGCGCCGGACGGGAAGACAAAGCCGGTTTCACGCCACTTTGAAGCGGCAGCCAAATTCTCTTCCAGGATTTCCGCTACGGGGGGATCGAGATCCGCGATCGCGTCAGCGATTTCCGACTCGTATTCAGCTCGATCATCGGGTTCTAGTTGAGCAATCTCGATCGCGGTCTTCCCGCCAACCCGAGGGTAAAGAATCCAAGGTGAGCATCCACGATGGAATCCAGGCTCCGCGCCGTCGGTGTACATCCACTGTGCCCAGTGGTTCAGGTTCTTTTTCTTACCGGAATAGGTGTCGTCCTCGCGGTAACGGTAGTCGGTGTCATCATCGTTCCGAACCTCTTCGCCGCTCTCCCACTTACCATCGGCAAGCTCGATATCTTCATCGTCCTCGATAGAGAACTCAAATTTTTCCTTGAAGCCAGTGTCGTTCTTTTTTCCGCGTCCGACGATCTGGACGTACTCATGTTGTCCCGATCGTCGCTTCTGGCCGCAAAGCTCGATCTGAAACGGGTTGCCCGTTAGCGTACCGATGAATTTTGGTTCGGGTGGGCTGCGATCATCAGGGCTTGCGACCGTTGCCTCCATCAGAAAGACATCGGTTACGACGAAGTAGCCGGTTTTAGGGGGGAAGCTTTCGACAGTTACGGGATTAATCGTGATTGGCATTGTTGCTAGAAGAAGCCATCCTTACTGTAAACACGGGTCGAGAATTTCGGAGAACAATCTGGCAGCAAGGCATTCTCCGTATCGCTAGGATCGACAAACAGGACTTTATTTAGCTTCTGAGCCCAGTCACGATGTAGATCGTCTCGAACGCCCGCTTTTTTACACCACTGTTCAATACATCTCTCGTGGTAATAGGTCGTCCGAGGTACGGCTTGCTGAGTAATTGAGCCAAGGTTGCGATTGTAGTTAACTGTCGGGCGAGGATCAAAGGCAAGTCGAACTTGATGGTAGGCCAACCGAAGCAGTAGGTCGTAATCGTCGCTAGGGTCGATCGCTGGATCGAAGCCACCCACCAAGTTTAAGACCGCTCGATTTACCATCAAATTCGATCCGCAGATCGCCATATTAAATGACAACAATCGAGCGAAGAGATCTTGCTGACTGAAGTGGCTTTTACGGATCAATCGACCCGCCGTATAGCCGCCCACGGAAGGGTATTGGACGGTTACAGCGGAGAGAACGGCTTGCGCGTCCTGATTGAGAAGAGATCGAAGCTGAGATTGCAGTTTGCGGGGTGTCCATGTATCGTCAGCATCACAGAAGGTAACCCACGGCGCATCTCCCTGAGCGACACCAAGGTTTCTCGTAGCTGCGACACGTCTTTGTTTGCTGCTTGAAATAAACGCGAAGCGATCGTCCCCCTGGCAAAACTGACTCACGAGGCGGGCGGTATTGTCCTTGCTCGAATCATCAACCACCCAGCATCGAAAGTTTTTGTGTGTCTGACTTGCGATCGACTCAAGTGTTTGCGTGATCGTAACTTCAGCATTCCAGGCGGGGACGACCACATCAACCGCGATATGGTCTACGGCGGGCGTGCGAGAGAAGCGCCGCCATTGACGGCTTAACCGATACAGGAAGTTTGTCATCTCTGAAGCCAGAAGAGAGGGTTTTTTCGTTTGTGATAGGTATACCGGCAACAAGATCGTGATCGCCCCAGACGATGTAGCACTCAGCATCAACATCACATGCGGCTTCAAACAATATCTGGTGCGCGATCGCCTGCTTTGTGAAACTATCGAACGACTTGTCCGGCGCGGGGATTTGCACCTCAGAAACCTGGAACCGTAGTCCAGCGAGCTGAGCAAGATCCCCGATGCGTCTTAATTTTACTGCGATCTGATTGAAGTCAGAGTCAAGGTTGGCGTGGACTTGTACAGAGAGTCCGTCCGGCCTGAACGTGTCAAGCCGGGACGCGAAAACATCCCAACTCTTGTCTGGTATCGTTAGCACCTCGTTGATGAACTTCGGGGTAGTCGGATCGACCTCTCGCGCGATCGCGAACAGATCAGGAACAAGCGTGATTGGCTTAAACCCGGCGGGGCCAAACACCTGGGAACACACGTCCTGACAGACAACCAAACCTTTTGTGTAGTGGCAAGCGTTTTTCACCTGATTGAGCCATGTTTGCTCTCGGTTGGAGACTGTCGGATAGGAATGGAGTTTGTCCTGCCAAACGTTGGAGTGACGCGCAACCCCTCCCATCCAGGTCGGTAAGTACGGTCGGCGCGGGCAAAGCAGACCGTGACCTCTTACCGCAATCCCTAGCCGGTTAAGTGTCTTTAGCCGGGTGCGAACCAGCGGCCAGTTGTTTGTCGTGGGCGACGGCGCGGTGTAGCAAGGTGACAAGAAGCCGATCGGGGAAACAATATCGACCATCCCATACCGGGTTCGCCGATTTAGGGACGGGACGTGACGAAGCAAAGCGCTAAAGCCTACAGCAGTCATCAGGGGCTTTCCTCCGGTAGTATCAGCGGGGATAGTTGTTCAATGTCAAATTCCCCAACGGGACAGCCGTTTTGACTGACGATCGCGTCTTCAGGAAACAAGTCTTCGTAGGCGATCCGGTAGATCGCGCCAGGTAATGTTTCCGCAGAATTCTCGAACAGCGTACAGGCTTCCTCCTGTTCAGTTTTCTCCACATCAATCTCTTCCTTGGTTACCACGACGGGTATCGGGTCTTTGACACTACTACTGCCGGTAGGGATGATCCGCTTTAACTCGTCCTCTAGGGCGGTGTCGATATTCCCGAGAGAATGTATCGCTTTGATCGTTTGAAACCGATCAATCGAATACTTGAATAACCGATCGCCGTCCTGGACGATATTCACGTCCTTACCGGCGTTTTCCTTGACACATGGATCTGCGTCAAGCTCGTCAAGATCCTGGGCGCTGTACACTTCCAGGTCTTTCGCGATCGGATCTTGCCAGCCACGGGATGACGAGCCAAACGAGTCTTTCTTGCAATACTTCCGCTCCCGTTTCTCGGCATTACCGGTCGCGCCGTATTTCAGCTTAGCCGACCAACCCGTCACGGTCGCCTCCAGAAAAACCTTGTACTCGTCCTGATCCGAAATCTCGATCAGCTCTTCGGGGCGACCGACCTCTTCGTCTGCGCCGAGGTAAAACTTTCTGGCGATATTATCGGGATCGCCTTCTTCTCGGAAACACCGAGGCGGCTCGGGTGGTGGGGGATCTGGTGGCGGAGAATATCCACCGCCACCACCGCCGCCGCCGCCACCACCGCCGTCTTCGCCTCCGTCGCTGCCGCTCCCCGAGGTGTCGCACATCGCCGGATCGAACTTCTCAGGGAGAACCCAGCTCGCCAAAGAAACCTTTACCTGTCCGGGACTCTGGGATGTGCGGCTTGAAGACAGATGGTATTTCCCTAGGTACTCAGAACTCGCGCTAGAGACTCCATTGTTGTCGTAAACAACGGTTCTCTGGATGCGAAAGACGGTTTCTACCTGCCCAAAATCGAGTGTCGTACCACAAGACACTTCCTCGTTTTTTCTTGGCGAGGTACGTGGATCGAAGAACCCAACCTCGTCCAAGACAGTGCAATTAGGGAAGATACGACTAGCTGGCCCAAGGACGACATTTCCTGACGCCATCAAAACTCGCCCAGATAGCATCTTTCTTTGATCTTTTGGATCGGGGTAAGAGGCAAAAGTGATTCGGCAAACATCAATATGTCCGCTAGGAAGGCGAAGCAAATAAATCTTGTCCGCATGAATCCCCTCTTTGAAGGCCGAGTATCGAGACACGGGTATTTCGTCCGTCCAAGTTAACGGGGGCGGAGGCATTGAGCCGCTAGTACCTGGCGGCGGCTTGGGGGGAGTACCATCATCGCCTCCGGGGGGATCTACTGGCGGACACGGATACGTGTTCTCCGCTCGGCATTCCTGAAAACTTTCGTGAACTGATTCGGAGTGGGATGGTAACGACGGTACTGGCATACAGACCGCCTTCTCTTCTTGCAGTGCTGGTATCCAGTTCGGACAAGCCAGCTCGACCGGATCGTCCTTTTCGACGGGGAACGAGAATGCGACAAGGACACGAGCACCTTTTACATAGCGGGGAACACCAACGAAGAAATACGTCTTCCGTACCCGCCGCGAACCTCTCCCGTAAGTTCGTGTAATCGTACCTTGTCGATCGCGTGGCGCAACATCATCTCGACCCTGAACCTCCTCCGGTACAGCATTCCACGTGCCGTTTGAGTCTTGAAACGCAACTACCGGACTTCCGCCAGGGAGCGGTCGAAACGCTCTAGCCCGGACAGGAGCAAGGCCGTCTGCTCGGTTTACGGATACCGTTTCACCGGGATGAGCGGGGCCCGACACTCCGCGAATGATATTGGCGTTTTCGGCGATCGACCGCTCGATCGCGTCGCGTGATTCTTCTGGATTTGGCATTAGACAAAGAGTGGTAGCGAGAGAAAAGAGACTCTTCTTGGGTTGAATCGATTCCGCGCACTTGCTCGATAAGCTGTCGTGATTGCGCGATCGAGCGACGCAGGTAGGCGATATCTTCTTTTAGGCTAGCTTGGTGAACTTTATCATCACGAAAAGCGCCTGATTGCAGCTCGGCCTCGCGTACCTCTAGGCGCTGTTTTTCGCGGGCGATTGATTCCTGGTAATCCGCGATCGCCCGCTGCTTCGATTCTGGTAATAACCGATCATAGAGCGCCATACCGCGATCTCGTACCTCACGATCCAATTCCGCTGCACGACGCTGTTCCTCTGGTGTTAGATCTGCTTTCTGCTCTAGTTGAAGTAACTCCCGCCGCGCCAAACCGTAGCGCTCGCTATCAAGCGGAGCGCTACCGCCCAGTAGCTGCAATCGCTCCTGAACCGATCTCGCCTGCTCTCGCGCCAATCGCAAGCCTTCCGAGATCTTGGGTTGATACTGAGCAACCAAGTTTGACCGTGAATCCAACATCAACTTGCGAACCCGATTGATCGCTTCAACGTTGTCGCCGATCGCTTCGGCTTGTTTCCCGATCACCCGATACGCATTCGCGCGATCGCTCTCCCATTGCATCATCGCAATGTCGAGTGCGGACGCAGCGCTTTCCACGGCTTTAAACCCACGGCTTTCCCAGAACGAAACCAGGTCACGCGCTTTGCGATCGGCTTCCATCAATTCCTTGATCGCCCCAACCGTTCGTGGCGTTGCGGTCGGCAATGCCCGCTCCTTCGGCATTCGTTTTAACCCGTTATCGATCGCCTGGGTTTCGGCACTAAATGCCTTCTGGAATGCTTCAGCCTGCTTCCCGATTGTCGGCACACCATCAACCAAGCCTTGTACGGCACGGATATAGTCACGGTAGCGTTGAATTTCGGTTAAAAGCGATCGCGCTTCGCTGGACTGAGAGGACATTTCCTCACGTACATAATCCACATCGG
>JBIKXY010000031.1:0-18832 GCA_044355515.1 Pirellulales bacterium | reverse complement strand
AGCTCTTGGTCGTGCTCGGGGCGGATCACGTCACGGCCCACGACGCGGCCGACGGCCGGGAAGTCTGGCGGGTGGGCGGCTTGAACCCCGCGGGCGAGAAGTTCTTCCGCTCGATCGCCTCGCCCGTGGCCATCGGCGACCTGGTCGTCGCCCCCTACGCCCGCGGCAGCACGCTCACGGCGATCCGGCGGGGCGGGAAGGGGGACGTCACCGGCAGCCACGTGGCCTGGGTGCGAAAGGACCTGGGGGCCGATGTGCCCACGCCCGCGGCGGCAGCGAATCGCGTGGTCGTCTGCACCGACAAAGGCCAGGTGGTCTGTCTCGCCGCCGCCACGGGCGAGACGATCTGGCAGGAGGACCTGCCCAAGAACCGCCATGCCTACAGCGCCTCGCCGGTGCTCGTGGATGGCCGCGTGCTCGTCACCAGGGAAGACGGCGCGAGCCTGTTCCTGCGGCCTCCGGCGGGCGCCGGTGCCCCGGAGCTCGTCGGCACAGGCTCGGTCGGCGAGATGACGGTGGCCACGCCCGTCTGCCTCGACGGCCGGATCTACCTGCGGACGCACGATGCGCTCTGGTGCATCGGGAAACGCTGAACCGCCGTGGCCTCGCGGCCGCGATTCGCAGACCCCTGGGAGAGTCCCCGATGATCGTTCGCCGGGTGTTCGGAAGCTTGGGGGTGGCCGCCTTGGTCGCCTGCGGCTCGCTGGCCTGCGGTGCCGAGCCGGTCGCCCCGCCCCGCCCCAACGTGCTCGTGATCCTCGCCGACGACCTCGGGTTTTCCGACCTGAGCGCGTACGCGGGGGAGATCGACACGCCCCATCTCGACCGGCTGGCGGCCGGCGGGCTGCGGTTCACAGAGGGCTACAACACGGCCCGCTGCTGGCCGACGCGGGCGGCGCTGCTCACGGGCTACTACCCGCAGGCGATTGGGCGGGATGCCCTTCCGGGAGGGAAGGGGGGCGTGCAGGGGACGCGGCCAGGGTGGGCCAAACTCCTGCCCGAGCGGCTGGCCGCGGCCGGCTACCGCTCCTACCACTCCGGCAAATGGCACATCGACGGCGATCCGCGGGAGCAGGGCTTCGCCCGATCGCTCGACGTCCTCGGCGCGGGCCAGAACAACTATTTCGACCCCGCCGGCGTGACCGAGGATGGCGAGCCGATCGAGGCGGGCGATGACTTTTACTCGACGACCGCCATCGGAAGCCACGCGGTCAAGTGCCTCGCCGACCATGCCCGCGACCATGCCGGAACACCGTTCTTTCACTACGTCGCCTTCACGGCGCCCCACTTCCCCGTGCAGGCGCCGGCCGACGTGGTCGCGAAGTATCGCGAGCGGTATCTGGCGGGCTGGGACGTCATCCGCACCGCGCGGGTAAAGCGGCTGCGGGAGTCGGGAATCGTGGCCACGCCCCCCGCGGACCCCGAGCCCGAGCTCGGGCCCCCCGCCCACTACGAGCCAGACACGCTCGCCCTGCTCGGGCCGGGCGAAGTCGACCGGCCGCACCCCTGGGGTTCGCTCACCGCCGAGCAGCGGGAGTTCCAGGCCACGAAGATGGCGATCCATGCCGCGATGGTGGACGTCATGGATAGCCAGGTGGGCCGGATCGTGGCCCAGCTCGAGGCGATGGGAGTCCTCGACAACACCTTCGTTGTGTTCCTGAGCGACAACGGCGCGAGTGCCGAGATCATGGTCCGCGGCGAGGGGCACGACCCCGCGGCTCCGCCCGGCTCGCGGAAGACGTTTTTGTGCCTCGGGCCGGGCTGGTCGAGCTGCTCGAACACGCCGTTTCGCCGGTACAAGATGTGGACCCACGAGGGGGGCATCGCCACGCCGTGGATCGTCCATTGGCCAAAGGGGATCGCCGCCCGGGGCGAACTCCGCCGCCAGCCCGTGCATGCGATCGACCTGGTTCCCACCGTGCTCGAGCTCGCGCGAGTACCCGAGCAGGAGGCTCAGTCAGACCCCCTCCTGCACGGCCGGAGCTTTGTCGGGGCGCTCGCCGATGCCGCCGCGCCGCCGGCCCACGAGTCGCTCTGGTGGTGCCACGGCGGGCATCGGGCGGTGCGGATTGGCGACTGGAAACTCGTGGCTTCCTGGAACAAGCCCTGGGAGCTCTACGACCTCGCGACCGACCGCTGCGAGACGAATGATCTGGCAGCGGCTCAGCCCGACCGCGTGGCCAGGCTGGAGCAGGAGTGGAACCGGGTCGCCGCGGAGTGCCGCCGCCTGGCCCCGGCCGAGCCCCGGCCGGCCGCGGCGGCAGTGCCAGCGCGGGCCCAGCGGTCGGCTCGGCCGCTCGCCGGCCGCCGGCCCAACATCATCTACGTGATGACCGACGACCAGGGCTACGGCGACGTCGCCGCCCATGGCAACCGGGTGATCACGACGCCGAACCTCGACCGGCTCCGCGACCAGTCGCGGCGGCTCTCCGAGTTTCACGTCAGCCCAACGTGCGCTCCCACGCGGGCGGCGCTCCTGACGGGCCGGCACGAGTTTCGCTCGGGGGTCACCCACACGATCTTCGAGCGGGAGCGGCTGGCCCCTGACGCGGTCACGCTGCCGCAGCTCCTCAGGCGGACCGCCGGCTATACGACGGGCATCTTCGGCAAGTGGCATCTGGGCGACGAGGACGCGTATCAGCCCGAGAAGCGGGGGTTCGACCGGGTCTTCATCCACGGCGGCGGTGGGATCGGGCAAAGTTTTCCCGGCAGCTGCGGCGACGCCCCGGGGAACACCTATTTTGATCCGGCGATCCGCAGCAACGGGAAGTTCGTGCGGACCGAGGGCTACTGCACCGACGTGTTTTTCGATGCCGCACTCGACTGGATCGACCGCTGCCGCCAAGAGCAGAAGCCGTTCTTCTGTTACCTGACCCCCAACTGTCCGCACTCACCCTATGACTGCCCGCCCGGCAGCAACGAGAAGTACCTCGCGCCGCTCGAGCGGGCGGGCATCGAGGATCCCAAGCAGCGGGCCACGATCGCGCGGTTTTACGGGATGGTCGAGAACATCGACGCGAACATGGGCCGCCTGCTCGCCAAGCTCGACGAGTGGGGGCTCGCCGAGACCACGCTCGTCGTGTTCTCGACCGACAACGGCACGGCGGCCGGGGCCGCTGTCGCAAACGACGGGATGCGGGGCCACAAGGGCTCGCCCTACCGGGGCGGCACGCGGGTGCCGGCCTTCTGGCGGTGGCCCGGCACGTTGCCGGCGGGTGTGGACGTGCCGGCGGTCACCGCGCACATCGACGTCCTCCCCACGCTCTGCGAGCTGGCCGGGGCCACGATTCCGCCGACGGTGGCGGCGAAGGTCGAGGGACGGAGCCTCGTGCCGCTTCTCGGGGACGCCGAGGCCGAGTGGCCCGACCGGCTGCTCGTGACCCACGTCGGCCGCTGGGAGCGGGGGAAAGCCGCGGAGAGCGCCCTCCGCAACTGCCGGATCCGCGAGGGACGCTGGCAGCTCGTCAACACGAAGAACCGTGCCGACGCCTGGGAGCTCTACGACCTCGCGGCCGATCCGGGCGAGCAGCAGAATGTCGCGGCCGAGCATCCCGAGGTGGTCGCGCGGCTCACCCAGGCATACGACGCCTGGTGGGCGAGCGTGCAGGGGGATCTCGTGAACGAGGACCTCGACGGGCCCGCGGAGAATCCCTTCAAGGTCGCCTTCCGGGCCCAGTTCGGCCCCGCCGCCACCCCGCCGGACGCCCCGGCCGTGCCGCCGTCAGCCGCAGCCACGCCCGGGAAGCGGCCCAACATCCTGTTCATCCTGGCCGACGACCAGAGCCCGTTCGATCTCAAGGCCTACGAACCGACCTCCCGGCTCGAGACCCCGGTTCTCGACTCGCTCGCCGCCCGCGGCTGCGTGCTCGACGCCGCCTACCACATGGGCTCGTTCTCAGGCGCCGTCTGCACGCCCTCGCGGCACATGATCATGACCGGCCGCTCCGTCTGGCACCTGCCGATCGGCCCGGGCGAACGCCGCTGCCCGGCCGACATCGAGGACCACGTGCTCGCCGCCGTGTTCAACGCGGCTGGCTACGACACGATGCGAACCTGCAAGGAGGGCAACAGCTACGAGGGGGCCAACAAACGGTTCACCGTCCGCCACGACGCCACGAAGAGAGCGGGCACGGCCGAAGGGGGCAGCGGCTGGCACGCCGACCGTGTGTTCGACTTCCTCGCCGCCCGCGAGGCGGGCGGCGACAGCGATCCCTTCCTCATCTACTACGGCTTCTCCCATCCGCACGACACCCGCGACGGCACACCCGAACTACTTGCGAAGTACGGGGCCACGAACCACGCCGACCAGTCCCGGCCTCCGCGGCTCGACGAGAAGCAGCCGCCGCTGCCGACCAACTGGCTCCCGAAGCACCCCTTCGACAACACCCACATGAACGTCCGCGATGAGGTGGCCGTGAGCGGGGTTTGGCAGCGGCGGGACGAGGCCACGATCCGCAATGAGATCGGCCGCGAGTACGCCTGCAGCGAGAACATCGACCTCCAGATCGGCCGGGTGCTCGACAAGCTCCGGGCCATGGGCGAACTCGACAACACCTGGATCGTCTACACGGCCGACCATGGGATGGCGATCGGCCGCCACGGCCTGCAGGGCAAGCAGAACCTCTACGAGCACACCTGGAGGGTGCCCTTGATCGTGGCCGGCCCCGGCGTGAAGCCGGGTAGCCGGGCGCCCGGCAACGTGTATCTGGCCGACGTGCTGGCCACGCTCTGCGAGATCGCGGGCATCGCCCCGCCGGTCACGAACGAGGGCACGAGTTTTCTCCCGGTACTCAAGGGAGAGAAGCCGGCGATCCGCGAGGTCCTCTACGGCGCCTACTCCGGCGGGGCAAAGCCCGGCATCCGCAGCGTGCGGCAGGGCGACTGGAAGCTCATCAAGTACGAGTCGCCCGCCGGCGGCCTGGTCACGCAACTCTTCGACCTCCGGGAGAATCCCGCGGAGTTTTTGCAAGCGCATCACGACCCGGCCGTGACGGCCGTGTCCCGCGGCCCGCCCGCCCCCCACCAGACGAATCTGGCCGCCGATCCGGCCCACGCCGAAAAGCGCCGCGCGCTCGAGGCCCTGCTGCTGGCCGAGATGGAGAGGCTCCACGACCCGTACCGATTCTCCGACCAGCCCGCGATGGAGACTGCCCGATGAAGGTGCAACGCGTTCAGACCCTGGCCCGGCTTCTGCTGTTGGCCCTGGCGACCGGCCCCTTGGCCGCCGCCGAGCGGCCGAACATCGTGCTCTTTTTGGCCGACGACCTCGGCTACGGCGAACTCGGCTGCTACGGCAACGCGGCCCCGAGCCACGCTTTCCCGGCCAACTTCGTCCGCAACGGCACGGCGATCGGCAAGGTGGACGACTACTCCGCGCCGTTCATCGCCAGGGAGGCGGTGACCTGGCTTCGGGAGAAGCGGGCCGCGGCAAAACCGTTCTTCCTCGCCGTCTGGACCCACGAGCCCCACTATCCGATCGCCTCGGCCGAGCGGTACGAGAAGCTGCATGCAGGGATCGCACAACCCGAGGAGCGAACGTACCGGGCCAACATCACCCAACTCGACGATGCCTTTGGCACGGTCATGAAGGCCCTCGACGAGCTGGGCGTGGCCGACGACACGCTCGTCTTTTTCACGAGTGACAACGGGCCCGAGGGGGAGGGCGACAAGGGGCCGGGCCGGGGACTCGCCGGGCCGCAAGCGGTCGATGTACGAAGGGGGCCACCGCGTGCCGGGGATCGTTCGCTGGCCCGGGAAGGTCGAGCCGGGAGCCACGAGCGACCTGCCCGTGATCGGAAGTGACTTCTTCCCCACCGTGCTCGCGGCCGCGGGGCTCGAGCTGCCCGCGGGCGTGACGCTCGAGGGCGCGAACCTCTTGCCGGCGCTCGCCGGCGGCCCGGTCGAGCGGCCGGAGCCCATGTATTGGCGGTGGGACGGGAAGGTGGCCTGGCGGGAGGGGGACTGGAAGATCGTGGTGGACGAGACGCTCGAGAAGCCGGAGCTCTACGAGCTGTCGGCCGACCTGGCCGAGCGGACCGACCTGGCCACCCGCGAGCCTGAGCGGCTCTCCGCGATGATGGCGCGGCTGCGGGCCTACCAGGCCGAGGTCGAGGCCGAGGGGCCGACCTGGCCGCCCGCCGCCAAGCGGCAGGGTCGGCAGCGGAAGCAGGTCCCGGCGCCTGTGAACTGACGCGCCCCGGCGGGTGGCCTGCCCGCTGCCGCCGGGGTGTGTATCCTGTGCCTCTTCCGGCAGCCGCCGGGTTCTCGCGGAGGGTGACGGAATGCAGGAGGGCGAATCGCACGAGCCGCGGACTGCGGCGCCGGCCAGCCGGCTGGGTCTGGCCCTGTTCGGCCTCTACGTGCTGCTCTATGGCGGGTTTATCACGCTCGTGCTCGTGCGGCCGGATCTCGTGGCCGAGCGGCCCTTCGGCGGCGTCAACCTGGCGATCGCCTTTGGGCTGGGGCTGATCGTGGCGGCGGTGGCGCTCTCCGTCGTGTACATGGTCGCCCGGGCCGGCCGCTAGGAGACGCTTCAGCCGCATGCTCCACGAGACCTCCTCGCTCTCCGTCGGTATCTTCGCCGCCTTCGTGGCTGGCGTGCTCTGGCTCTCCTTCCGGCTCGGCCGCAAGGGGCAGTCGGCCCAGGGCTACTACGCCGCGCACGGACAGGTGCACTGGGCCGTCAATGGCATCGCCTTCGCCGGCGACTACCTCTCGGCGGCGTCGTTTCTGGGGATCTGCGGGATGATCGCCTTCCACGGCTACGACGGGTTTCTCTACTCGATCGGCTTCCTGGCCGGCTGGGTGGTGGCGCTGTTCGTGATCGCCGAGCCGATCAAGGCCCTCGGAAAGTTCACCTTCGCCGACGCCCTCGACGCCCGGTTCGACAGCCGGGGCATCAAGCTGGCCGTGGCGATCTCGACGCTGGTGGTGAGCATCTTTTATCTGATTCCGCAGATGGTCGGGGCCGGGTCGCTCGTGACGCCGCTGTTGGGCCTGCCCCACTGGGCCGGGGTGATCCTCGTGGGCGTGGCCGTGACCATGATCGTGGTCACGGCGGGCATGGTGAGCACGACCTGGGTGCAGTTCATCAAGGGATCGCTGCTCGTGCTCTTCTGCGGGGTGCTCACGGCGCTGATCCTCGGGCGGGGCCTGGCCGTGAACGCCGGCCGCTCTGGGCCGGCGGATCTCACGCCCCAGGTCCGCACCGTGCGGCCCGACGGCACGGTGCTCGTGGACGGGACGCCCCAGGGGCCGGGCCACGACCTGCGGCCGGTGGGCACGCTCACGCGGCTGCCCGAGCGATTCGGCACGGCCCGCACGACCGGCCCGCTCGGCCCGCTCGCCTACTTGTCCGCCCTTGAAGACTCAACGGTCGTCACCTGGGAGAAGTCCACGCGGACCGACGCCGAGGGCACCCATACGACCTTCACTCCCAAGGAGCGGCCGGCCGCGGAGCTGCTCCGGCCGGGTGGCTACTTCAAGGGGCTCGCCGGCAACACGCTCGCGGGCCGGCTCGACTTTGCGAGCCTGATGCTCGCGCTCTTCTGCGGCACCGCCTCGCTGCCACACATTTTGATCCGCTACTACACGGTCAAGGATGCCGCCGCGGCCCGCAAGAGCACGGTCGTGGGGATCGCGGCGATCGGCGGCTTCTACGTGCTCACGCTCTACCTGGGGCTGGGGGCGATGACCTCGGGCGGCCTCGATCCCACCGACACCAACATGGCCGCCCCGCTGCTCGCCAAGTCGTTCAGCGAGACCCTGTTTGCGGTGATCTCGGCGATCGCCTTCACGACCGTGCTGGGGACGGTCAGCGGTCTGATCATGGCCGGCAGCGGCGCCGTGGCCCACGACCTCGTGGAGAACGTCTGCGGGGTGCGGATGACCGACTACGAGAAGGTCCGCGTCGGGAAACTGGCGGCGGTGGCCCTGGGGATCGTGGCGATGGCCCTGGGGATCCTGTTCAAGGGTTTCAACGTCGGCTTCCTGGTGGGCTGGGCCTTCAACATCGCGGCCAGCGCCAACCTGCCGGCGCTGGTGATGCTGCTCTTCTGGCCGCGGACCACCAAGCAGGGGATCATCGCGGCCGTCACCGTGGGCATGGTCGCGTCGCTGGGTTGGATCCTGCTCTCGGCCGACACCTTCGAGAAGGTCTACGGCCTGCCCGGCAGCCTCGCGCCCATGCCCTTCAGCCAGCCGGGCCTGGTCACGATCCCGCTCGGGTTCCTCGTGCTCGTCGTGGTCTCGCTCCTCACGCCGCCTCCCGCCCCCGCCCGTCGCTAGACGGCTCCCGCCATGCCCCGCAAGAAGCCCGTGCCCCCGAAGCGCGGCGTGATCCGCTGCACGCCGGAGCACCTCCCGGTGATCCGCGAGATCCTGAACGACGCCATCCTCAACACGACCGCGCTCTACGAGTACGCCCCCCGCACCGAGGAGACGATGCGGGAGTGGTTCGCCGTCCGGGAGCAGGGGGGAATCCCGGTGATTGGGATCGAGTGGGAGCCGGGGGTGCTCGCCGGCTTCGCCACCTGGGGGCCGTTCCGGCCGCGGGCCGCCTACAAGTATTCCGTGGAGCACTCGGTCTACGTGGCCGAGCAGTTTCGGGGCGAAGGAGTGGGCCGGCAGTTGATGCAGGCGATCATCGGTGAGGCGAAGAAATCCGAGCTCCACATGCTGATCGCTGGCATCGATGCCACGAACGTGGCGAGTATCGCCCTGCACAGCTCGCTTGGGTTCCGCTGCTGCGGCACCGTCCGCGAGGCCGGCTTCAAGTTCGGCCGCTGGCTGGACCTGGAGTTTTGGCAGTTGCTGCTGCCCACGCCCGAGCATCCGGTGGACGGGTGAGTCTCAGACCCGCGGCAGCTCGTAGCCCTGGCGGTACTCGCGGGAGAAGAGCCGATTGGCCTCGGCGTCGGCCGCGGTCTCGGTCGCGGGGTCGATCGAGAGCGTGCGGCCGAGCCTGAGCGTGGTCTCGGAGAAGTTCACGCCGTTGGCCGCGAGATGCGTTTCGAAACTCTCCAGGGTCTGCCGCACCCGCGGGTCATCGGCCGCCAGGCTCGGGCGGGTGCCCGGCTCGACGACCTCGCCGAGCGTCCAGGAGACGTTGCCCAGGTGGGCCAGGGCGCTCGAGAGGTGGCCCTCCTCGATCTCGAGGTTGAGCTCCTCGCGCCGCCGGCTCTTCACCGCCTTGACGAAGTTGTCGTAGTGATCCTGGTCGCTGCCCCCCGACCATTTGCCGAGCTCCTGGCCGTCGTAGTCGAAGGCCACGCCGGAGGTGTAGTTGGGGGCCACCACGTAGCCCTCGGTGCCCCACCAGATGTTGGCCACGCCGAGGCGGCCGGCCGCCAGGCCGAAGGTCTCCGGGGTCTTGATCTCAAGGCCCCGCACGTCCGAGACGAGGAGGCAGTCGTCCCATTGGTAGATCGTCACCTGGCTGTTGGCCACGTCGCCGTTGTCGATGTAGCCCAGCCGGCCCCCGAGGCTCACGACCCGTCGCGGCAGGTCCTGCTTGCCCAGACCCCAGCGGGCCTTGTCGAGCTCGTGGGGATTCTGGTTGCCGAGGTCGCCGTTGCCGGTGCGGTGATCCCAGTGCCAGTCGTAGTGGAGCTTCTTGCGGATCGGCACCTCGGCCGGGGCGGGGCCTGCCCAGAGATCGAAGTCGAGGCCTTGGGGGATCGGTGCCGGCGTGTCCACCAGGCCGATGCTCGGCCGCCGCTTGTAGCAGAGCGCGTGGGCCAGCTTCACCGGCCCGAGCTTGCCGCTGGTCACGAACTCCACCGCCTGCCGCATCCCCGGCATGCTGCGGCTCTGGGCCCCCATCTGGCAGATCCGGCCGAGCTTCCGGGCCCAGTCCACCATCACCCGCCCCTCCGCCACGTTGTGGCTACAGGGCTTTTCGACGTAGACATCCTTGCCGGCCTGCATCGCCCAGATCGTCATCAGGGCGTGCCAGTGGTTGGGCGTGGCGATCGAGACGACATCGATGTCGTCCCGATCGAGGAGCCGGCGGAAGTCCTGCTCAAACCCGGGCTTCCGCGGCAGGTTGGCGAACCGCTGCACATACTTGCCGAATGCGGCCGGGTCGCAGTCGCAGATCGCCACCAGCTCGGTCTCTGGGTTGGCGAGCCAGCCGCCGATGTGGCTGCCGCCCCGGCTGTTCGTGCCCACGACGGCGACCCGGAGGCGATCGTTCGGCCCGGCCGCGGCGGGCCGCTCGGCCCGGGCCCGGGCCGGCGGTAGGCAGGCGAGGCTCGCGGCCGCCAGGGCACGCTCGATCAGATCACGGCGAGAGAGGTGCGGGAGCATGGGCCGGCCTCCGTGGGGGATGACGCCGTTGGGGCCGTTCGCCCCACCAAGACCCACGAGTGTAGCTGGCCGCGGCCCCCCGAAGCATCAGCGCCGTCGGAGCCCATGATGGCATCGCGGACACGCCGCTCAGGCGCCGGGCCGGCGGAAGTGCCGGTAGGCTTGAAGGACGTCGTAGAGGTCGGCCGAGACGGCGATTTCCTCGTCGGCGAAGTCCCTGAGCCAGGTCCGGTCGCTGGCGACCGCGTCGGCCAGGAGGGGCAGGACCTCTCCAAGCGGCACGCGGACGCCCGTGGGGGCCAGAGGGAGCGTGGCACAGGCCAACGACTCCCCTTCCGGTTCGGTGTAGAGACGCAAGCGTCGCATCGCCATGGCATTCACTCCCTTGCCGTGGGATTCCCAGGGAAGCCGGCGGGCTCGAAACCCGTCCTGGGTCGGCCGTCATCCTGACGATCGCCGACTTCCACCGGTGCTATCGGCAGACAGGGCGGCCAAGGGTTGGTCAAAACTCCCGGTCTTGAGGAATGGGGATCGTCGCGGCGGGCGGGCAGCGCCGCTTTGGAGGGGCTGGGCAAGCCGGGAGGACGGCGGCTCAGGCCGGTCCGTTGACCCCGGCGGCCCGTTCCAGCCGGCCGGCGCGATAAGCCTCGCCGATGCTCTTGGGCACGAGCGACTCCGCCTCGAGGAGCCGGGCGCGGTTCTCCGAGACCGAGGCCTTCATCTCCTGCTCGCGGGCGATCGCCACGCTCCGCCGCTCCTCGGCCTTGGCCCGGGCCACGCGGGTGTCGGCCTCGGCCTGGTCGGCCTGGAGCCGGGCCCCGATGTTCTCGCCGACCTCGATGTCGGCGATGTCGATCGAGACGATTTGGAACGCGGTCTGGGCGTCGAGGCCCCGCTGGAGCACCGCCTTGGAGATCGTGTCGGGATGCTCCATCACCTTGAAGTGGCTCTCGGCCGAGCCGATCGAGGTGATGATCCCCTCGCCGACGCGGGCGATGATCGTCTCCTCCGTGGCGCCGCCGATCAGCTGCTGGAGGTTGGTCCGCACCGTGACCCGGGCCCGGATCTTGAGTTCGACGCCGTTCTTGGCGACGGCCGAGAGCGTCGACTTGCCGCTGGCCGTGTCGGGGCAGTCGATGACCTTGGGGTTGACGCTGGTCTGCACCGCGTCGAGCACGTCGCGGCCGGCCAGGTCGATGGCGCAGGCCCGGTCGAAATCGAGGTCGAGGTCGGCCCGCTGGGCGGCGATCAGAGCCCGGATCACACGGGGCACGTCGCCGCCGGCCAAGGAGTGGGCCTCGAGCTTGCGGGAGGTGATGTCGCCCAGGCCGGCCTGGGCGGCCATGATCCTGGCCTGCACGATCGTGCGGGCGTTGACCTTGCGGAGGCTCATGCCCAACAGCTCGAAGAACGTCACCCGCGCCTTCGACCAGTAGGCCTGGAACCAGAGCTGGCCGTAGCTGACGACCAACAGCAGCATCGTCAGGGCGACGATGCCCAGGAGGACGGCGGCGGCGAACATGAGGGCGGGCTGTTCGGGCATGGGGCGAAGCTCCGGGAGGGACTCTCCGAAAAGCGTAGTTCGCGGAACGGCGCCGGGGAAATTGCCGGTTTTTTCGCCCGTTGCCCGGTTACCGCTCGATCCAGCCGCCGCCCACGAGACGGTCGCCGCGGTAGACCACGGCCGGCTGGCCGGGCGAGATCGGCCCCGGACTCGCCTCGGGGCCACCGGTGAATCGGGCCTGGAACCGGCCGCCGGGCAGTGGCGTGACCACCGCCGGGGCGGCCGACCGCTGGGCCCGACACTGCACCTCGCAGGCGAACGGTCCGGCGGGCGGCTCCCCGAGCCAACGGACCTCCGCCGCGACGAGTTCCGTTTCCGGTACCGCCGTCCGCGGCCCCACCACGACCCGGTTGGTCTCGGCCTCGAGCCGGACGACGTGCAGGGCTTCACCGGTGGCGATCCCCAGGCCCCGCCGCTGGCCGACGGTGAAGTGCTCGATGCCGTCGTGCCGCCCGAGCACCCGCCCGGCGACGTCGACGATCTCGCCGGCCCGCGAGCCGCCGAGCCGGGCCGCCACGAGTTCGGCGTGCCGGCCCGGCGCGACGAAGCAGATTTCCTGGCTGTCGGGCTTGTCGGCCGTCACGAGGCCCAGAGCGGCGGCCCGCTGCCGGACCGTGGCCTTGGAGAGCCCGCCGACCGGCAGGAGCATTGTCCCGAGCCGCTCCCGCTCGATGTCGAAGAGCACATACGACTGGTCGCGGTCGGCGTCGAGGCCGCGGCGGAGGATGGGCTCGCCCGCGGGGCCCCGCTCCAGCCGGGCGTAGTGCCCCGTGGCCACGTGGCTCGCGCCGATGGCCGCGGCATGCTCGAACAGCCGGCCGAACTTGAGCCAGGCGTTGCATCGCACGCAGGGGTTGGGCGTACGCCCGCGGCCATACTCGGCCGCGAAGTCGGCGATGATCCGCTCGAAGTCGCCCGTCAGGTCGAGCGGATAGAGCGGGATGCCCAGCCGGTCGGCCACTCGCCGGGCGTCGAGCGCGTCGGCGGCGCTGCAGCAGCCCTGGTGCCCCGGCCGGGGGTTCACGACCGGCAGCGGGCCCGGACCGCCGCCGGCCGCCGGCAGCGCCGGGGCGGCGTGCCGCATGAACACGCCGACGCAGTCGTAGCCCTGCTCGACGAGCAGGGCCGCGGCCACGCTCGAATCGACGCCTCCACTCATGGCGACGACGACGCGGGAACGGGGCTCGGGCATGGCCCTAATAGTGTAGGACCGCTTCCACGCGGTGGGGGGCGAGCCGTTCCCGGCCGCCGAGGGGCTCGATCTCCACGAGGAACGCGGCCCCCGCCACCACCCCGCCGGCCGTCTCGACCAGCCGCATGCAGGCCGCGGCCGTGCCGCCGGTGGCGAGCACGTCGTCAACCACGAGCACCCGTGCGGCCTGGGCGAGCATACCGGCGTGCATCTCCAGCGTGTCGCGGCCGTACTCGAGGTCGTAGGCATGGGAGATCGTGTCGGCCGGCAGTTTGCCCGGCTTGCGGACCGGGATCACGCCCACGTCCAGCTCCAGGGCCAGGGGGCCGGCGAACAGGAAGCCGCGGGCCTCGACCGCGGCGATCGCGTCGAGCGGCTCTCCACGCCACGGCTCGGCCAGCCGGCGGATCGCCTCGGCGAAGCCGGCGGCGTCGGCCAACAGGGGCGTGATGTCGCGAAACAGGATTCCGGGCTTCGGGAAATCCGGCACCGGGCGGATCAGACGGGCGAGGTCCATGGCGGGGAGGTTCCTGACGGGCGTCGCTTGGAGGCCAGCGAGCAGTGTACCGGCAGCCGCACGTCAGGCGCCGCGGCGGAGGCGAACGCTGGCCCGCGGAGCGGCATCGAGTTCGAGGGCCAGGCTGGCGAGCGTCTCGCTCTCGATCTGCCTGACCCGCTCGCGAGTCAGCCCCAAGACGGCGCCGATCTGCTTGAGCGTCATCGGCTCGCCCCCCCCGATGCCGAACCGCAGCTTGATGATCTTGCCGGCCCGCTCGTCGAGCTGGTCGATCCGGCGGAGCACGTGGCGGAGCGTGTCCTCGTCGAGCATCACCTCGGCCGGGCAACGGGTGTTCTCGTCCATCACCAGCTCCCCGAGCGACCAGCCCCCCTCGGCGGGCTCGCTGTGGGGCGTCGCCTGGTGGACGTGGATCGCCTTCTTGATGATCGGCAGCTTCTTGCGGGCCAGCCCCAGCATCCGGGCCACCTCTTCGGGCGTGGGCGTGCGGCCGAGGGCCTCGGAGAGCCGGAGCGTGGCCCGCCGCCACTTGGAGAGCAGCTCGACCATGTAGGCCGGGATCCGGATCGTCTTGCCGGAGTTGATCAGGGCCCGCTTGATCGACTGCTTGATCCAGTAGCTGGCGTAGGTGCTGAACCGGGTGCCCATCGTGGGGTCGAAGCCCTCGACGGCCCGCAGCAGGCCGAGGTTGCCCTCCTCGATCAGATCGGGCAGCGGCAGGCCGCGGTTGGCGTAGCCGCGGGCGATGTTGACCACGAGCCGAAGGTTGGCCCGCACCATGTGGTCCCGGGCCAGTGGGTCACCGCCGCGGATCGCGCCGGCCAGCCGCTTCTCGTCGTCGGCCGTGAGCAGGGCCGTCTCGTTGATGTCCCGCAGGTAGGTCTCGAGCGGGTTTTGGACGGCGGTGGCTTTGTTGCGACGCGGGGGCGTGGGCATGGACGGGCTCTCGGGGGCAAACCGGAAAACGAGGGAGGGCGACGCGGATCCGCCGGGGGGAGCGAATGGCCACCGGCGGAACCGCGGAGCCGGTGACGACCGGCCCGAGAGTGCATATCGACGACCGCCCGCGGCGGCTGCACAAACCCGGCGGGAAAGTCGTGCCGTGCCGGCTGTGCGGGACATGCGGCGCGACCAAGAAAAAAGGGGACTGTTCCCGCGCTGGGAACAGTCCCCTCGATGCCTCGCGCCGATTCGGCTATCTCGTTCAGCGCCTCGGCAGCTGGCCGGTCGGCGTCAGCTCGTCGATGATCCGCGGAATGTACTTGGCGAGCACCTCGGCGAGCTGGTCGCGATCGACGCCGCGACGGCGGGCGAGCTCCTCGAGCTCACGGGTGCCGAAGGCGTCCTCGATCTGCCGCCGTTCGACCGGCTTGTTGGGGCCGGTGCGGACCCACGAATCGACCTGATCCCGCATCCCCTTCTCCTCGAACTGCTTGACGACATCGGGCAGCCGCTGGGCCGAGCCGCCGCCGAAGATCTGGCCGAGGATGTCGTTCAGGTCATCGGCCGAGGGCATGCCGGGGGGCGGCTGGGCCGGCCGGCTCTGCGGCTGCTGCCGCTGCGGGGCCTGGGCCTGGGGCTGGGAAGCGCCTGCGATCACCTGCTTGAGAATCTCACCGAGGATGTCCATCACGTGTCTCCAGAGACAAAAGGGATTCAGACAGAAGGGGTTCGGCCAGGCGACCCCGCGGGACCGGCGCCCGCTGCCGCCATGGCCAGTGTCACGCTACCAGATCGAACGCGGCGGGGCACGGAATCGGCGTGCGGCCAAAAGCCGGCCGCGGCGGCGGCCTGAGCGGGTCACTCGGTCGCCGTGGACTCGCCACCCGAGCGGGTGCTGAGCGCCCGCCAGACGGCCGGATCCATTCCGTCGGAAACCGCATGGACGGAGCCGTCGAGCCGGGCGGCGTTGACGGTGCCGTTGTGATAGCTGCGGGCGGTGATCGCTGCGAAGGTCTTGATCGTGGCGCTGTTGCCCTCTTGTCGCGAGTTGTAGTCGATGTCGTATTCCTGGCCGTTACGGGTGAAGGGCACCCGGGTGTTGGGCGGGAAGACGGCGGTGAAGCCGCTGTGGTGGACGCGGCCATCGGGCCATTCGGTGTGGCCGGTATTGGAGTTCGTGTCAGGGCCGATCTTGGCGTCACCGCCCGCCGCGAGCGCCGCGATCGCCGCCGGATCGGTCGGTGGGGCAGTCGGTGGAAACTGCCCGCCGGGATCGGACGTGTTGCGGACATAGGGCGTGAAGGCTTTCACCTCGGCGGCGCAGAGGGTCTTGCTCGCGCCGTCGCTGACCTGACCCATCTTGAGACGGGAGTTGGGGAAGAAGACCCCGTCGCCGCCGGCTCCCGTGGCCGGGTCGTACACGAACCAACTGCCGAAGTTGAAGCCGTAGTTGTGGGGATAGACGAAGGGCACACCGCTCTTGAGCCGAACCCGGTCGTTGGCCTCGCTCGGGCACATGAACACCGCGATCCGGGTCGTGGGCACGCCGCTGGTGCTGTTGGGGGGCATGTCGTAGGCCACCTCGAGATTCACCTTCACCGCGGCGGCCGCCTCCTCGATGAAGGGCAGGATCCGGCCGTGGACGCCCCAGGAGCCGTTGTTGTTGGCGAAAACGGTCCCTGGCGTGTGCAGCATGCTCGGCGGCAGTCGCCGGTTGGTGCTCTCGTAGACGAGCGTGGCCAGGGCCAGCTGCCGCAGGTTGCTCGAGCAGCTCGTCCGCCGCGCCGATTCGCGGGCCGCCTGCACGGCCGGCAGCAGGACGCCGACGAGCGTGGCGATGATCGCGATCACCACCAACAGCTCGACCAGGGTGAACCCGCGAGCCGGCACAGGACGGTGAAAGCGAAGCATGGCTGGGCATCCCGAGGGTATTCGCGAGGATAGCCCCTGCGATCACCACGCCCGCCGGCGAATCTTTCCGCGAGCGCCGGTGAACTTTTCGCCGCCAGTCGCGCGGGGCTCGGGGTTGCCCATGCCCTCTCGCTGGACGTTCCCTTCGGCCCTCCCAGGCCTCCGGTCACTGCGTGTCCTCGCGGTTCGGCATCCTGCCTGCGCTCGCTTCCACAGCTCGCTCGAGGGCACGGGCAACCCCGAGCAGTCCACGGTGCGCAGGGGGCAATGTGCCCTTGCAGCCGTGTCGTCAGTCGTCGATGCCCAGAGCCCGGAGTTTGGTGCGGAGCGTAGCCCGGTCGAGGCCGAGCAGCTTGGCGGCGGCCGTGCGGTTGCCGCCGGTGTGGGCGAGGGCTTCCCGCAGGAGCGTGCCCTCGACGAGTTGCACGGCGCGGTGATGGAGATCGGGTTCGGGCAACTCCGCGAACTCGCGGCGGGCTGCCGCCGACCACTCCTTGACGGCGGCGCCCACGCGGGCTGCCGCAGCCGCCAGATCGGACCGACCAGGGCTGGCCGCGATCGGCTCCGGCTTCGGCAGATGCTCCAGGCGGAGCGTGCCGCCGCGGGCCACGACCGCCGCATACTCGATCGCGTGCTTGAGCTCGCGGACGTTGCCCGGCCAGGGGCGGCCGCGGAGGGCGGTGAGAAACTCAGGCGCCACTGCCGGCAGCGGCCGGCCGGCCGCGTGGCGGGCGAGGAAGTGGCGGGCCAGAGCTTCGATGTCAGCGGCGCGGTCGGCGAGCGCCGGCATCGCGATCGGAAACACGTTGAGCCGATGAAAAAGATCCGCCCGGAAGGATCCCGCCGTGAGCATCGTGGCCAGGTCGCGGTTGGTCGCCGCGATCACGCGGACGCTTACCGGCCGGATGGCCGCGTCGCCGACCCGGGCGACCTCGCCCGTCTCGAGCACCCGCAGGAGCTTCACCTGCACGTCGAGCGACGCCTCGCCGATCTCGTCGAGGAAGATCGTGCCGCCATCGGCCAGTTCGAAGAGCCCAGGCCGGGCGGCCGCGGCGCCCGTGAACGAGCCGGCCGCATGGCCAAACAGCTCGCTTTCGATCACGCCGGGGGCGAGCGCCGCGAGGTTCGTGGTCACCAGTGGTTTGTCGTGGCGGGCCGAGTGGGTGTGGATCGCCCGGGCCACCAGTTCCTTGCCGCTGCCGGTCGGGCCGGTCACGAGCACCGGCAGGTCGCTGGCCGCCACCAGCGCCACCTGCTTGAACACCTCCTGCATCGCAGGCGACGAGCCGACCAACTCGGTGGCCGGGGGCGGCTCGGCTGAGGACTCGGCACGGATCTCGCCGTCGGCCAGCGCGCGGGCCACCACGGCCGAGACCCGCTCCAGGTCGAACGGTTTGACGAGGTAGTCGAAGGCCCCGGCATGCACGGCCCGCACGGCGGTGTCGAGATCGCCGAAGGCCGTCATCACCACCACCGGTACGGCGCCGGCCGCCGCCCGCAGCTCCGGCAACGAGCGGATGCCGTCCTGGTCACCGAGCCGCACATCGAGCAGGATCGCGTCCGGGGCCGCCGCTCCGGCCGCCGCGACCGCCCGCGGAATGTCGGCCGCGACGGCCACCTCGTGCCCCTCGTCCGAAAGGAGCTCCTTCAAGCTCCAGCTGATGGCCGGCTCGTCGTCGACAACAAGGATCCGGCTCACGGGTCGCGGCTCTGATGGGAGGGGTGGCCGGCCGGCAGCGGCAGGGCGATCACGAACCGCGTCCAGCCGTGCTCGCGGCTCCATGAGAGTCTACCGCCGTGCTCCTCGGCCACGGCCTTGGCGACGGCCAGCCCCAGGCCGATCCCCTCCTGCTTGCCGGTCACGAACGGTTCGGTGAGCGAGTCGGCGAGCGCCGCCGGCGGGCCGGGCCCGTCGTCCTCGACCGCGAGTTCCAGGAACCCGTCGGCGAGCCGGGTTTCGAGCCGCACACGGCCCGCGCGGCCGACGGCGTCGATCGCGTTCAACGCGAGGTTCACGAGCGCCGCCCGAAGCGCATCGTGGCGGCCCGTGAGCGGCGGCAGGCTGGCCGGCGACGCGGCTTCGAGCCTCACGCCGGCGTGCTCAGAACGCGGCCCGGCGAGATCCTTCACCTCGGCCACGAGCGCCGCCACGTCCACCGGGCCGGTGACCGACTCGCCAGACCGGCCCAGGGCCAACAGGCCCCGGACCTCCTCCTCGAGAATGTCGAGCTGCCGCGTGGCCACCGTGAGGCTCTCGTCTGGCTTGTCGGCAGCGGCCGGGCAGCGGCGCCGATGGAGGTCGATCGCGAGGCGGGCGCCGGTCACGGCGTTTCGCAGTTCGTGGGCGAAGCCGGCGGCGAGCTGGCCCAGGAGCCGCTGCCGCTCCCCGGCCACGAGG
>JBIKXY010000174.1:0-6143 GCA_044355515.1 Pirellulales bacterium | reverse complement strand
CGGCCGTCGGGTGTGATGGCCTACTACGCCGCCCGCGAGTCGCTCCAGTCGTGGGGCAGCGACTTCGGCTACCAGTTTGTCGACGAAGATTGGACGCTCGCCTTTCCGCCGGCCGACCCGGCCCTGGCCGATGCCGAACAGCGAGCCGTCGATGAGGCTCGCCGCCGGCTCGAATGGCTCGCCCAGGCGCGGCCGCAGAAGCGGTCGCGGCCGGCCGTGCAGTACCGGGCCTCGAACGTTCGCGGCGGCGTGGTCGCCTCCGAAGGACCGAGCGTGCTTGGCGATCAGTCGCGGTTCGAATGGACCGAGGAGCAGGCTGCGGCTGCCGGCCGCGGCTTCAGGGCCGGCGGCGACGCCCGAGGGGCCCAGGGCGATGCCGTGCTGGGCAATGGCACCGGGCAGGGTGATGCCCCGGGCGGCCTGGCCGCGGGTGCTGGTGGCGGCTCCGGCGCCGCGCTTGGCGATCGCTATCGCGGCCCGTCGAAGTTCTATGGCGGCAGCGGCCAGGGTGACGGCACGGGCGAAGCCGGCGGCGATGGCCCGGGCGGCGGTGGTGGCCCGGGCGGCGCCGATGCGGGCCTGGGCTCCGGCGGGCTGCATGCCGGCCAGGAGCCGAGCGGCGGCGCGGGCCCCGGAGGCATGAGCGGTGACGAGAGCTTGGCCGCGGCTGGAGCCGCAGCCGGGCCGGGCGGTGCCGGCCCGGGCACAAGCGACGTCGCCGGTGGCTCGGGGGGCGGCGGGAGCGCGGGCGATGGCAACGAAGGCGCGGCAGGTGGCGGCAGCGCGGGCTCGGCCGCCGGGGGCGGCGGCAGTTTCGGCCCCGCGATGCCCGGCTTGGCCGGCGGCCGGGCCGGTGGGGCGAGCGGCGGCTCGCCGAACGCTGCCGACGGCACGTGCGCCCCGCTCTCGGGCCGCCGCGGCAGCAACTGGGCGAGCCTCGCCACGAGCGACCGGCCGATTCCGCTGACTCGGCCACTGAGGCTCGAATGCGCGGCCGACGAGTTTCGGCTGCTCGGCAGCGGCGGTCGGGTCGCGGCCCGGGTTCCGATTCCCGGCCGCACCGCCGACGCGGTCGATCCGCTCGTCCGCGAGGTGCACACGGCCGTGGGTGGCTGGGGCATGGCCGGCGACCGCATGTATTGGAAGCCCGAACTGGTGCTCACGGCCACGCCCGACGGCGTCGCCCGCCGTGACGAACTCGAACGCCTTCTCGCCGACAGCGGTCTCGACACGCGTCGGGCCGATGACGGCGACGCCGTCCGCAGCCTGCCGCCGGTCCACCGGACCGGCGGCGTGTTTCGATCCCGCTGACCGCCCGAAGCCGGAGCCGAATCGATGCCACGCATTCGTGCCGAAGACGATCGCTCTGCCGGACAGGACTCGTTTCTCGACGTCGTCACGAACATCGTGGGCATCCTGATCATCCTTGTGATGGTGATCGGGGCCCGGGTGCGGCAGATCATTCTCGAGCCCCCCGACGCGGCGGCCGCGCCGGCGGTGGCGGCGCTCGCCGCCGAGGCCGCCGAGCTGGGGCAGACCCTGCGCTCGACCGAGGATGAAGTCGAAGGGCTGCAGTCACAGATCGACGAGCTCGAGATCGAGGCGGCCGCGGCGTCCCAGGCCAGGCTCGAACTGGCCACGGCGGTGGCCGCCGCCAAGCGGGAGCTCGAGCGGCGGAAGGCCGAGGCCGATGCCGCCAGCGTGGCCGCGGCCGAGCGGGCGGCACGTCGCCAGGCCCTGGCCGATCAGATTCATCAATGCGGCCTCGAGGCCGAGGGTCTGGCCCATGCCAAGGCCACCACCCACGAGGTGCTCGCCTATCCGACACCGATCGGCCGCACGGTCAACGGCGACGAGATCCACTTCCGGCTCGCCGAAGGGCGGATCGCCTACGTGCCGCTCGAAGAGCTGTTCGAGTTGGCCAAGGTTCACACGCGGCGAAACGCCGACTCGCTCTCGAATCTCGCCGCCCGGGTCGTGACGGTCGGTCCGGCCCGCGACTTCAGCCTCGACTACGTGGTCGAGACGAAGGTCGACCGGGCCCGCGGGCAGGTGCTCGTGCGGTCGCGGGAGTGGGTGGTACGGCCGGTGGGGCCGGCCGTCGGCGAGCCGGTCGCCGAGGCGCTCGGGCCGACGTCGCGATTTCGCGGCGTGCTCGCCGGTGTCAAGCCCGAGACCACCGTCACGCTCTGGTGCTACCCCGACAGTTTCGAGGGCTACCGGGCGATCCGGGCCGAGCTGCATCGCCTCGGCATCCCCACGGCCGGCCGGCCGCTGCCCGACGGGGCGCCGATCGGCGGCTCGGCCGAGGGCAGCAAGAGCGTGGTGCAGTAACGGCGGCTCGTCCGCCGAAGAAGCGGGCCGGTGGCGCGGCTCTGCCCGCAAGCCGCCGGCCGTCACGAGGGCTATCTTCGCCGCGAGACTCGTGCCTTGGCCCGATAGAGGGTGTCGTGCCGAGGCAGGGAACCCGCCGTCCGGGCGACGATGGCGTGCTCGCTTGTCTCGGCCCGGCGTCAGACCGCGACCTTCACCACCACTTTCATCACCTCCGCCGGCTGATCCCAAACGCAGCAGGGAGCGTGGGCGTCTTCGGGAAACAGGACCATGAACCGGCCGGCGGAAAGCCGCACCGGCACCACACCTGCGGTGGCCGCGAAGAGGGCCGCCTCCTTCGTCTCATCGTAGGGCATGGTGACCTCGGTGAGGTCTGCCAACGGTGCCCAGTGAATCATCTCGCGGCCCTGCACCACGAACTGGATGTCGATGTAGCGACGGTGGGCTTCGAGCTGCACGCCTGTCGCCGGCCGCGTCGGGTAGCGCTGCACCAGCGCAAAAATCGCCTCGCCGTCGATGTCGTGGCGGCCCACGGGTGTCGCGGGCGTCACCTGCTCGAGAAAGGTGAACGCCGCGGCGAAGCGGGGATTGATCGCGGCATAGCCGTGCCAGCGGGGCAATGTGTCGAGGATCATCGGGCCTTCGTGGGGGCGCTCATCGAGCTTTGGGAAAGTTTCTGAAAGGTCCGGTATTCGGGAATGCCAGGCGTTGGGCATCCTACCCCGTCAGCAAGCGAATACGAACCGCAGTCGCCCACCGGTCAAGATGCTCGGTCTGGGCGAAGTCGGTATCGCCACGCAGGCGGACCCGCCGGAAGCCCGCTCTGCGGCACGGTGCGACTGCCGCCGCTCAGCCGCGCGCCGCGCGGATGCCGGCCGCGGCGGCAGCGACGAGGCGGTCGAGCTCGGCCTCGTTCACCGCCAGCGGCGGCATGATCACGACGACGTCGCCGAGCGGCCGGAGAATGGCGCCGTGCCGCCGGGCTTCCGCGCAGGCCCGTCGGCCCCGCTGCTCCTGCCAGGGGTGAGGGCGGCCGGTCGCCTTGTCGGCGACGAGCCCGATCCCGAGGACGAGGCCGCACTGCCGCACCGCGCCCACGCCGTCGAGCTCGGCCAGCCTTGCGGCATGGGCGGCCAGCCGGTCGATCTTGGCGGGCAGCGACTCGAGCACCCGCTCGTCGCGGAAGATGTCGAGCGAGGCGAGGCCCACCGCGGCGGCCAGCGGATTCCCGCCGTAGGTGTGGCCGTGGTAGAAGGCCCGCTGCTCGGCGTGGGAGCCGAGGAAGGCGTCCCAGATGCAGCCGTGGGTGAGCGTGGCGGCCATCGGCAGGTAGCCGGCGGTCAGACCCTTGGCCAGGCAGAGAACGTCGGGGGCCACGTCCTCCTGCTCGCAGGCGAACATCGTGCCGGTGCGGCCGAAGCCGGTGGCCACCTCGTCGAGGATCAGGAGCACGTCGTGCCGGCGGGTGAGCTCGCGCACGCCGCGGAGGTAGCCCGGCGGATGGACGATGATCCCGCCGGCCATCTGCACCAGCGGCTCCATGATCACCGCCGCGAGCTCGTGGGCATGGGCGACGAGCACCGCCTCCACCGCCGCGAGCGACTCGGTGAGCGAGGGCACGCGGCCGGAGGTGTCGGGCAGGCCCGGCGGCCGCAGCCGGATCGGGGCGAAGGTGAGCGGCTCGAACATCGCCGTGAACCGATCGACGCCCCCCACGCCCACGGCGCCCAGCGTGTCGCCGTGGTAGGCCTCGTCGATGGCGACGAACCGGATCTTCCCGGGCCGGGCCGGTGCGGTCTGCCGCCAGAACTGGAAGGCCAGCTTGAGGGCCGCCTCGACCGCAGTCGAGCCGTCGTCGGAGAAGAAGACGCGGTCGAGGCCGGGGGGCGTTCGTTCGCAGAGCCGGCGGGCGAACTCCACGGTGGTCGGGTTGGAGAGGCCGAGGTTCGTGGTGTGGGCCACCTTCGCGGCCTGCTCGGCCAGCGCCGCGTCGAGCCGCGGGTGGCGATGGCCGTGGACGTTGCACCACATGCTTGCCGAGCCGTCGAGGTAGCGATTGCCGTCGGTGTCGATGAGCCAGCAGCCCTCGGCCCGCTCGATCAGGAGCGGCTCGTACTCCTGCATCTGGGTGAAGGCGTGCCAGACATGGTGGCGATCCCAGCGGGCAAGTTCCTCGGGCGAGCAGGTCATGGCAGCTGCACCCGGGTGCCGATCGTGGCCGATAGGCGCATGTCCGCCCTGCCCTGCACCACCGCGGCTTCGATCACGCCCTGCGAGCCGACGAGCGCCACCGTCGTG
Source organism: Pirellulales bacterium (assembly GCA_044355515.1). GTDB lineage: Bacteria > Planctomycetota > Planctomycetia > Pirellulales > UBA1268 > QWPN01. Next base: position 1,511 of record JBIKXY010000174.1, on the reverse strand, counting down.
CCGGGCGGCGCCTCGCCGTAAGTGCCGACGACCCGCGTGATCTCGCGGTCGCCCACCAGCAGCCGGCCGGCCGCGACCAGGCGGGGCAGAAACTCGGCCGGGAGGTTCGTGAGCAGGTTGCCGAAGGCATCCACGTGCACGACTTCCCCCTCGAGGCCGGCCGGCGTCTCGCCGGGCTCGGTGATCGGGAGGCGCTCGAGCGGGCCGGCCGCGGACCCGAGCGACTCGGGGGCCGCCCCCTCGACCACCGCGGCGGCCGCCGGTGCGATCACGTCGCGACCGTGAAACGTGGTCGAGGCCCCGGCGGGCACCGACAGCACCCGCGCCTCCTCCGCCGGCGCGGCGGCGAGCACGCGGGTGAGCACCCCGTTGTCGGGCGCGAGATACTCCTGCCCGCCGGCCTTCACCCACAGCAGCCGCCGGGCCGTGCCCACGCCCGGATCGACGACGATCAGGTGGAGCGAACCGGCGGGGAAGGCCGGGCAGGCCCGGGCCACGAGCCAGGCGGCGGCCCGAATGTCGTGAGCCGGCAGGTCGTGGGCGATGTCCACGAGCGTGACTGGCTTTCGGGCATGGAGCAGCCGGCCCTTGAGCTCGGCCACGTAGCCGCTGCCCGCGCCGAAGTCGGTGGTGAGCGTGACGATCCGGGGAGCGGTTTCGGGCATGCCGACAAATCTACCCGAGCAGTGCGGGCAGGTCGTCGAGGCCCACGGTCTCGACGTCGGGACCGGCCGGCTGGCGGAGCGACTGGCCGTGGGGCGAGCGGCAGACCACGGCGAGCGTGGCCACCTCCGCTGCCCCCAACAGGTCGCGGATCCGCAGCAAGCGGCCGGTGGTGGCCGGCGGGGCGAACTCGCTCCACGACGCATCAACGAGCGCCAGGCCGCGGCGGGTGGGCAGCAGGAAATCGACCTCCTTCGTGCGATCGCGCCAGAAGGCGAGCTCGGCCTGGGGGGCGGCCGCCGCCAGGAGCCGGCGGAGTTCGGCGTGCACGGCGGTTTCCCAGAGCGCGGCGGCGTGGGGCGAGGCGGCGAGGTCCTGCGGGGAGCGGATCCCGAGCAAAGCGGCGCACAGGCCGGTGTCGAGAAAGTAGAGCTTGGGTGCCTTGACGAGCGGCTTGCCCCGGGGCGGCAGCCAGGGGCGGACGAGCGCGATCACGCCGGCGTCGGCCAGCGTGTCGAGCCAGATGGCCGCGGTCGAGCCGGCGATCCCGATCTCGCGGGCCAGTTCGGCCTTGTTGAGCAGCCGGCCCGTGCGACAGGCGGCGGCCCGGAGGAACCGCTCGAAGTCGTGGACGCTGTCCACCCGGAGCTGGAGCGGCAGCTCGCGGGCGAGGTGATCGGCCACGAGCGCCCGCATGAACTCGCCGACATCGGCCTCGGGTTCGGCGTAGAGGGCGGGGAAGCCGCCGCGGAGCAGCCGCTCCTCGATCGCGAGGTCGGGCCGGGCGGCGGAGATCTCGGCGTGCGACAGGCCGCTCACCGGGATGACGACATTCGCGGCATCCCAGG
>JBIKXY010000173.1:0-6168 GCA_044355515.1 Pirellulales bacterium | reverse complement strand
AGGCCGCCTGCGACTGCCGGGCCGGCCGTTTCACGGCCTTGCCGTGCTCGACCTCGACGATCGCGTCGGCCAGGGCCAGGGTGCTGGCCCGGTGGGTGATCATCAGGACGGTGCGGTTTTGGACGTACTGGGCCAGGGCCTCGTGGATCAGCCGCTCGCTCTCCACGTCGATCTGGCTGGTGGCCTCGTCGAGCACGAGGATCTCGGCGTCGCGGAGGAAGGCCCGGGCCAGCGCGATCCGCTGCCGCTGCCCTCCGGAGAGCCGAAACCCGTTGGGACCGACCATCGTCCGGTAGCCCTCGGGAAACTCCGAGATGAACTCGTGGGCATGGGCCTGGCGGGCGGCGGCCTCGATCTCCTCGGGCGTCGCGTCCCAGCGGCCGTAGCGGATGTTGTAGAGGATGGTCTCGTTGAACAGCTCGGTCTGCTGGGTCACCATCGCGATCCGCCGCCGCAGGTCCTCGAGCGCCAGATCCGTCAGCGGCACGCCGTCCAGGAGCACCCGGCCGCCCGTCGGGTCGTAGAACCGGCAGATCACGTTGATCAGCGTGCTCTTGCCGCCACCGTTGGGCCCCACGATCGCCACCCGCTCCCCGAACGGAATCGTGAGGCTCACGTCGTCGAGCACCGTGTCGATGCCGTCGTAGGAGAAGGAGACGTTCTCCAGGCGGATCTCCCGGTGGGGCGAGGGGAGCCGCTTGGGCTCGGCCGCCTCCACCAGCTTCGACTCCGTGTCGAGCAGCGGGTAGAGCCCCTGGGCGCCCACCATGCCCATGTTGAGGCCGGTGATCACGCCGGAGAGCTTGCGGACCGGGTCGCTGGCCCCGATCAGGAAGCCGAAGAAGATCATGATCCCGGGCACCGTCATCGGCTGGTCGGTCATCGTGATCCCGAAGATCCGCGTCTCCTGGTTGATCACCAGCCAGGCCCCGACCGCGATCGATGTGGCCACCATCCCGATCCCGAGCACCTCGGTGATCGGGTTGGCCAGGGCCCGGTAGAACGAGTAGTGCATGCCCATCGTGAGCATGTCGCCGGTGCAGTCGCGAAACCGCTGCCGCTCGAACGGCTCCATGGTGTAGGCCTGGACGGTGAGCACGTTGTTGAGCGCCTCGAGCAGGACATGGTGGTAGCCCTTGGACTGCGAGAGGATCCCCGTGGAGATGCGCCGCATCCGGCGGTTGAGCCAGACCATCAGGAACCCGACGACGGGAGCCAGCACCAGGCAGGCGAGCGTCAGCCGCCAGGAGACCATGAGCGCGCAGCCCAGGCAGGCCAGGATCTTGAGCGGCTCGGTGACCAGGCCGCCGTAGACCGCGGTGATCCCGTTGGCGAGCATCTCCGCCGTGGCCGTGACCTGGGCCATGAACCCGGCCGACCCGTGCCGCATGAACTGGGCCCGGTCGAGCGACAGCGCCTTGTCGAAGACCTTGATCCGGATGTTGCGGCTGATGTTCATGGCCACCCATGACACGAGCATCGTGCTGGCCAGCAGCAGGGCGTGCTTGATGAAGGTGCTCACGACCACGAACGCCACCACCACGAGCACGGTCTGAAAGGGATCGACGGGCATCAGCCGATCGAGCCAGGGGCCCAGGCGGGTGGCCGAGGCCACGACGCCGCGTTCGACCACGAGATTCATTTTCAGGGTGTCGATGCGGTGCCGGGCCCAGGCGAGATCCTCGCCCTCCCGCGTGCCGGCGGCGATTTCGGCCGCCAGTGTTTCCTGCTCGGCCTCACCCGCCTCGATCCGGCGCTCGGCTTCCCCGAGCCGCTTGGAGTTCCAGTCTTGGAGCGACTCTCCCTTGAGCGTGACCTCGATGATCGGGAACAGGGCGGCGATGTTGGCCCCCCAGAGGGCGGCCACGCCGGCCGAGCAGAGCATCGCGGCGGCCAGCAGGGGCCAGCTGCGGACGGCCTCGCGCAGGGCACGGAGAAAGTAGTGCATGAACCGGCGAACTCTGGGGGAACGGTGCGGGGACGGCGGGGCACTCTCAGGGAACCGGGCGGGGAAGGTAGAGGCGCCGCCCGAAGCGTTCAACCCCGCGTTTTGCCCTTGAAAACGCGGTCCTGCGAGTCCGGAGGTGCGGCCGCCGGCCCGAGGGCCGTTCCAGCGAAAACGGGCAGGCTGCCCGCGTTTCGCCCGCAACGAGCTATTGAAACATCATGCTCACCGACTCGTTGCGGTGGATCCGCTTGATCGCCTGGCCGAGCAGGCTGGCCACCGAGAGCACCTGGATGTTGGGCAGCATCTTGCCCGGCGTGAGCGGGATCGAGTCGGTGATCACGATCGCCTGGAAGGGGGCGGTCTTGAGCCGCTCGATCGCCGGCCCCACGAGCAGACCGTGGGTGGCCGCGGCGTAGATCGCCCTGGCGCCATGCTCGTGGACGACCTCGGCCGCCCCGCAGATCGAGCCGGCCGTGCTGATCATGTCGTCGAACATCAGCGCCGTCTTGCCCTCGACGTTGGCCCCGATGATGTTGGCGCTCTTGATCGTGTCGGCCGAGAGCCGCCGCTTGTCGATGATCGCCAGGGGCGCTCCGAGCCGGTTGGCGTGGCCGAGGGCTCGCTTGATGCCCCCCTCGTCGGCGCTCACGACCACGATCTCGTCCTTGGCCAACTCCAGCGACTGGAAATAGTTGTTGAGCACCGGGGCGGCGTAGAGGTGGTCCACCGGCACGTCGAAGAAGCCCTGGATCTGGGCGGCGTGCAGATCCATCGCCAGGACGCGGTCGGCACCGGCCCGGGTGATCAGGTTGGCCACCAGCTTGGCCGTGATCGGCACCCGGCCGGCGTCCTTGCGGTCCTGGCGGGCGTAGCCGAAGTAGGGGATCACGGCGGTGATCCGGAAGGAACTCGCCCGCTTGAAGCTGTCGATCATCACGAGCAGCTCCATGATGTGCTCGTTGACCGGCGGGCAGGTCGGCTGGACGATGAACACGTCGCGGCCGCGGACATCCTCGTCGATCTTGCAGGAGATCTCGCCGTCGGGGAACCGCCCCAGCGAGATCTTGCCCATCGGCAGGTTGAGGTAGCGGCAGATGTCCTGCGTCAGGGCCGGGTTGGCCGGCCCCGAAAAGATCTTCAGGTCGTTCATGGGATCGCTCGAAAGGCGACGGGGGGGCTGCGGAGACCGCGGCCCGGAGCCAATACTGTGACGGCAGCGGCGCCGGGCTTCAAGCCTCGCGGGCGGGGCCGCAGGCGGGGAGGCGCGAGGACCGATTCGATCGCGACGGAAGACTCGATCGGCGGGCTGAACCGCGAAAAAACCGTCGCTTGCAATAATGTACGCCCGTATATAAGATCCGGAAGAAACACCTCGAGCCTCGGAGAACCGAGCATGACGAGCGAACAACTCAAGGCGACCCTGCGACAGCAGCCGTTTCGACCGTTCACGATTCGGATGGTGGATGGACGCTCATTCCACGTCCCGCATCCGGAATGGGCGATCGTCTCTCCATCCGGCCGGACCGCGGTCGTATTCGAGCCGGATGACAGCAACAGCGTGCTCGACGTGATGCTGATGAGCGAACTCCAGATCCCGGCCGACCCCATGAGAACCCCGTAATGCCAAGCCGTGTCGTTCAGCTGGTCTCTCCCCACGCGGGCGTCGCCGCCGACGCGGTCGTGGACCTGACGGCCGGGCCGCTGGCCGTCCGCAGCCGGCGGCTGGCCGGGGGCCGCCGTGAAGGCGTGCTGCTCCTAGAACTCGTGGCGGGCGACACGCGGGTCTTCATCCTGCCCGACCGCGGCCTGGGGATCTGGAAGATGGTCTGCGGCGGGGTCGAGCTCGGCTGGCAGTCGCCGGTGGCCGGGCCGGTGCATCCCGCCTTCGTGCCGCTCGGCGAGCCCTCCGGCCTCGGCTGGCTCGACGGCTTCGACGAGCTCGTGGCCCGCTGCGGCCTGGTGAGCAATGGCGCGCCCGAGTTCGACGCGGCGGGCCGGCTGGCCCACGGCCTGCACGGCCGGATCGCCAATCTCCCGGCGCACGAGCTCGCGATCACGCTCGACGAGGAGGCGGGCACGATCACGCTCGCGGGCGCCGTGGACGAGACCCGATTTCTGATTCATGCGCTGCGGCTGGAGACCAGGCTCGTGTTCTCGGCCGATCGGCCGCGGATCGCCTGGACCGACACGGTCACGAACCGTTCGGAGCGGCCCGCCACGATGCAGCTGCTTTACCACGTGAACCTCGGACCGCCCCTGCTCGGCGCCGGCGCCGAGATCGTGGCGGCGATCGACGAGCTCGCTCCCAGGGCCGCCGCGGCCGCAGCCGACATCCCGACCTGGAACCGCTACGACGCCCCGCGGGCCGGCCGGGGCGAGGAGGTTCATTTCGCCCGGATTCGGCCCGACGCCGCCGGCCTCGCCTCAGCCCTGCTCGTGGCCCCAGGCGGTTCCCAGGCCGCCGGCCTCTCCTGGCGGGCCGACACGCTCCCCTGCTTCGCCCTCTGGAAGAATCAGGGGGGCCTGGCCGACGGCTACGTGACCGGCCTCGAGCCGGCGACCAACTATCCCAACCCCCGGTCGTTCGAGGAGGCCCAGGACCGGGTCGTACCGCTCGCTCCGGGGGAGCAGGTGCGGTTCGAACTCGCCCTCGAGCACCTTGCCGGCGAGCGGCTCGCGGCCGCCAGGGCCGCGATCGCGGCCCTGGCGGCCGCCCCGCCCACGATTCACGCCCAGCCCCGCCCCGATTGGGCGGCCGGGTGACGTCGCCGCGAGATCCCTGACCGGTCGGGGAGATTGGATGTCGCGATGGCGGCCGTCAGATCGGCGTCTTGAAGCCCAGCGCCCTGACCACGCACCAGCCCTTCAGGCCCTCGAAGATCGAGAAGGCCCCGCCCGCGAGGCAGCCGAGGCCGGCCCAGGTCGCCCAGGTCGCGAGGCTGCCGATCTGGGCCGCCGCGATCAGGCCGATGCCCACGGCCGCGGTGAGGATGCCGGTGATGATCCGGGCCACGCGACCCCGGTTGTCGATGTTGCACTGCATGGTGACGCGGTCTCCAGGAGGACAAACAGAAGGGCAAACCCGTTGGGCATCATAGGCACCGATCCAGGCCGCCGGCGGCGGCAATCCAAAGCCCCCCATCAACGAACGAGGACCGCCTGGGTTGCGAACCCGGCCGCCAGCAGGGCCGCCAGGGCCAGCCGGTAGACGATGAAGGGCCAGAGGGTGTGGCTGGTGAGCATCCGCAGGAGCCAGCGGATGGAGAGGTAGCCCGCGATCCCCGCCACGACCGTGCCCACCACCGCCGCCAGGATGTCGCCGCCGGTGGCCAGGATCTCGTGCCGGGCCTTCCAGGCCTCGAGCAGTCCGGCGGCCCCGACGGCCGGCAGCGAGAGCAGGAACGAAAACCGGGCGGCCGTGCGGCGATCGAGTCCGGTGATCATCCCCGCGGAGATCGTGGTGCCGCTGCGGGAGGCCCCCGGCAGGAGGGCCAGCACCTGGGCCAGCCCCATCCCGACCGCGTCGGACAGCCGAATCGACTCCAGGCCGTCGCGGCCGACGCGGCCCCGGCGGGCCCGCGCGAGGCAGACGATCTCGGCGGCCGCCATCAGGATCGTGCCGCCCAGCACCGCCATGGCGACCACCTCCAGATCGCGGGCGGAACCGCGAATGAAGTCCCGCGCCGCCAGCCCCACGACCACGATCGGCAGCGTGCCGAGCGCGATCATGATCGCCACCCGCGACTCGACCGTGCCCCAGGGCCGGCCGGAGCCCACCCCCGCGACGAAGCCCCGCAGCAGCGCCGCGACATCCTGCCGCATCGCGATCAGCACGGCCGCGAGCGTGCCGCACTGGATCAGGGCCGAGTAGGCCGCCCCGGGGTCGTCCCAGCCGAGCAGGGCCGGCACCAGCCGCAGGTGGCCCGTGCTCGAGATCGGCAGAAACTCCGTCAGCCCCTGCACCAAGCCCAGCACGATGGCTTCGACAAGCGACATGGGCGAAGCCTACCACCGGCGGCCGCCGGGAAGGCTGTTGCGGCCCCTCCGGCACCGGGGCAGGAAAGGCGACAGTCCCCGCGGCGGGGACAGTCCCCGGGGGGCTTTCATCGGCTCGCCTGGCATCGCTATACTCCGGGGCTTCCCATACCCAGGAATCCCGCATGTTTCGCAACCTCAGCACCTTCGGTCTCCCGCTCTCCGGCCGCCCCAGTGAACTGATC
>JBIKXY010000172.1:0-6230 GCA_044355515.1 Pirellulales bacterium | reverse complement strand
GGCCTCGCTCGAGGGCGTGCGGGGCTTCCTCGACCTCGCCTGGCGACTGGGCCACCTCGTCGGCCAGCTCGACGCCGGCCAGCCGCGATCCTGCTCGATCGCCTACCGCGGCGAGATCGCCGGCCGCAACACCCGGCTGGTGACGGCGGCCTTCGCGGCCGGGCTGCTCGAGGGGGCGATCGAGGACGTCAACATCGTCAACGCCGAGGTGCTGCTGCGGGATCGGGGCATCGAGCTCGTGGAGCAGAGCCGGACCGATCCGGGCGCCTTCAGTTCGGTGGTGGCGGTGGATCTCGTCTCCGGCGACCGCGTGCACCGCGCGGCCGGCACGCTCTTCGGCCGCTCGATGCCCCGGCTGGTGCAGCTCGAGGGGCACCGGCTCGAGGCCTACCTCGACGGGATCCTGCTCGTCTTCACCCACCAGGACGTGCCCGGGATCATCGGGGCCGTCGGCACGGTGTTCGGGGAGCTGGGAATCAACATCGCCCAGATGACCGTCGGCCGGGCGATGCCCGGCGGCGACGCGATCGGGGTATTGAACCTCGACCAGGAGCCGTCGCCCGAGGCGATTCGCCTGGTGCTCGAGTGCCCCGGGATGCGGTCGGTCAAGGTGGTGAAGCTGCCGCCCGCCGGGCGGCTGCCCGGCTGGCTCGCCACCTCCGCCCGGTCCGGCCGGGCCTCCCGCTGAACACGCCACCCGCGCCGGAAAACCTGCGGTTTCGGCCGGAGGTGGAATAATGCGGACTGCGGTGGCCGAATCCGCTCCCGGCAGGGCATGGCGTCCTGTCGGGCACTCGCAGGGGCTCCGGTCCTCCCATGCCCGCTCCCTCGCAGACCGGCGAAGCCTTCGACCGATGGGTGGCCGATCACCTCGCCGTGCTGTACCGCGTCGCGTATCGGCTGCTCGGCAACGGGCACGATGCGGAGGACGTGGTGCAGGATGCCTTTCGCTCGGCCTGGACGAGCCGTCATCTTTACGACCGCTCTCGCAGCGAACGGGCCTGGCTGCTGGCGATCCTCAGGCGGCGGGTCGCCGACCACTGGCGGCGGCGGGGCTCGCGGGAGGTCGCCGCGGGAGCCGACTTCAACTCGCCGGCCGGCGGCGCTGCCGATCCCTTCGCCGACGAGCTGTCGGCGGCGATGCAGGCGGCGCTCGACAAGCTGCCCAAGGAGTTGCGGGAGGCGCTCTTGCTGGTCGTGGTCGGCGAACTGACCCATCAGGAAGCCGCCGACCTACAGGGCATCCCGCTGGGCACGGTGCTCTCCCGGGTCAGTCGGGCCCGCAGCCGGCTGCGAGCCTTCATGCTCGAGTCCGCACCGACCGGCAACGGCCATGCCTCGTCACGCCGCACCTCCTCCCCGCGCCATGACTGACTCCGATCGCCACCTCGACGACGACCTCCGGCGGATTCCGCTGCCGGGGAATCTCCGGGCCGCGATCGCCCCGGAGGCACTCTTCGCCGACGCGGCGATCGACAGGCTGCTGGAGGCCGTGCCGGTACCGCCGAGCCTGGCCGACCGCGTCCGATCCGCAGCCCGGTCGAACGATCGCCGCGGGTCAGATGGCGTGGTCGATCTGATGCGGTTCGCGAAACTCGCCGGTGATCGATCGCCGGCGACTCCGCCGCGGACGACCGCCGCCTTCCGGCGGCGGGTTCGTGGCCTGGTCGGCTTGGCCCGCGAGACCGGCCGCGTCGCCGCCGCAATCGGCTTGGTGGCGGTGGTGGCGATTGCGAGCAGGGAGGCGTCCCGGCGGCTCGAGGGCCCCGCGGCGAACGTCGCGGCCGATCCGGCATCGAGCGGATGGGCCGTGCCGAATCACCGGCGATCGGAACCCGTCGGCGATGCGATCGCCCTCCGGGAGAATGGCGGCCGATCGCTCGTTCCGCCCGAGACCGCAGAGCCACGGATCCCGCGGCTCGCAGCCGATGGCCAGGACGACAGCACGTCGCCTACCGGCACTTGGGACGCCGCAGGTGTTGCCGACATCGGGCCGGCGCGTGACGGTGCCGCCGGCCTCGCTCCCGAACGCTCCCCTCCGGCAAGCCCGCCCCGTGTCCGGGGCGCCGCAATTCTCTCCGCCGAGCGGGACCGCCCGCCCGTGCTGACGGTGACGGCTGCCCCAGGCGACATGCGGCGGCTGGTGCCGAAGTCCGCCGGCTTCGACCTCGCCTTCGAAATGGCCCACGGCGAGTCGCCCTTCGTCAATCCGGCGGCGGACCCGGCGCTGGCGGTCGATCGGCCTCCGCTTTCGCTGCGCACCGACGGCTTCGAGTTGCTCACCCGTCCAGGGACCGGCCGCCCCCCGAGCAGCCTGCGGGAACGGATCCGGGCCGAGGAGGTGCTGGCCGCCATGCCGGCCCCGGAGAGCCTGCTGACCGGGGGCGACGACGGCATGCGGCTGGGGGTGTTCGCCGTCCGCTCGGGCCGCGCGGTGGGCGGAAAGCCCACCCTCCTGCTCGAGGCCGCCGCCTTCGCGGCGGGCCTCCCCCCCTGCCGCGACCGGCCGCTTGAAGTGACGCTGATTCTCGATCAAGCGGCAACCGGCGACCCGCGGGCCTGGCCGCGGATCTGCCGCGGCGTAGCGGCGGTGGCCGGCCAGCTTGGTCCGAGCGATCGCGTCAGCGTGGTGCTCTGCGGGCCGCGGCCGCGAGTCGCGCTCCGTGCCGCCGACGCGGCGGAACTCGCCGCCGCCGCCATGAACTGGGAAGCGCTGCCGGCCGCCGGATCGTCGGATCTCGACGCGGCGATCGAGGCTGCCGGCGCCGCGGACCTCCTCGAGCGCCCCACCGTGATCGTCGCCCATGCCAGCACGCTCGACCGCGGCCGGGGCGCGGTCCGTGACCTGCAGGCCTCGTGGCACCGCGGCCTGGCCCTCGCTGATGGAAACCCGCTGGCAGGCAGGCCGGCCGCGGGCCCGCGCTTCGTGATCCTGGATCCAACCGCGCCAACGCCGGACGACGGCCCGACCTTCGGCCGCACCCGGCCCGATGCCGTCGCGATTCGCCGCGAAATGGTGCGGCAGGTGACGGGCGACGACACACTCGTGGCCCGCCGGTGCCGGCTCGAGGTGCGCTTCGATCCGGGGCGCGTGGCGGCCTACCGGCTGGTGGGCCACCGGCAGTCCGTGGTCGAATCGCTCGCCACCGACGAGCCGCCGCCGGTCGATCTGCACGCCGGCGAGACGGTGCGGGCCGTCTACGAGGTGGTGCCCAGGGATGCGACGAGGCTCGGGCTGGCGACGGCCACCGTCACGTGGCGAGCCGCCGACGGGACCATGGCCCGGCTGCAAGCCGCCGACCAGGATGCCGGCGACCGCGCCGCGGCGCTGCCGTCGCCCCACGGCTGCGAGCTCCTGCTGGCCGCGACCTTGGGGGAGATCGCTGGCGGTTCGGTGCATCTGCTTCAACCGGGCGACGCGCTTGCCGCGGTCGCCGCCGTCGCTGCTGACTGGCAGGCCCGAGGCGACCTCACCGCATTCGGCGGCCTGCTCGTTCGGGAGGTCGAGCGGCGGACGTCCGGATCACGGGCCGGGCATCAACGATGAGCCGCGGCGTTTGACGCCGAGGCGACCTCACCCCACAATACAGCTCTCCTCAGTCTTCGCCCGCCGAGTCGCCATGCTCGCGATCCCTGCCCTCCGTACGCTGCCGCTCGTGGTCGTGTTGACGGCGGCGGTTTCGGCCGCCGAACCGGCGGCCGAAACCGCCGCCGATGCGGCGACCCGGGGACTGCTCGAGGCGCTCGAGGAACTGCCGCAAGAGCGGCAAATGCCGGATGTCACGCTCGCCGTCCTGGCCCGCGTCGAATCCGACCCCGAGGCCTCGGCCGGATTGAAGCGGGAGGCGGCGTTTCGCCGCTCGGCCGCGCTCGTCGAACTCAGCACGACCGAGGCCGACAGCGGCAGAAGGGCCCAGCTCCTCGACGACGCCCAGGCCTCGCTCGACGCCTTCCTGAAGTCGGGCGCGCCGGACGGTCGCGAGGCCATCGCCGCCTACACGCAGAAGGGCAGGCTGCTGAGGGAGCGGGGCCGGGTCAAGGCCCGGCAGGCGGCCCGGCCGGGCGTCGATGCCAAGACCATCCAGGCGGAGGCGGCGAAGTTTTTCGACGAGGCGTTGGTCAGCCTGCGGGGCACGGCCAAGCCCGGCGAAGCGATTGCCCAACCGACCAATGCCGAAGACGCCGTCCTCAAGGTTCTGCGCGAGCTCGATGCCAGGATCGCCGCGATCGAGGGGCCCACGAAGCAAGGTGAGCCGGCTGCTGACCAGAAGTCGGCCGATGGCAAGCCCGTCAAACAGACCACTCGGCCCCGCCTGACCATCCAGCAGCGGCGAGAACTGGAGACGCTCGAGAAGGAGCGGGATGCCCTTCGCGGCAAGCTGATCCAGACCAGGTTGGACACGGCGATGGTGGTGTTCGAGAAGGCCGGCGCGTTTCCGGAGAAGTCGCCGCAACAGCAGGAGTCGCTGGCCGCTTCGGCCGCGATGTTCAAGCAGATCGCCGACAAGTATCCGTCGTACGGAGGCGGCCTGCTCGCCCGTTGCTACGAGGGCCGCAGCTACGCCCTGCTCGGCAAATGGAAGGAGGCGATCGACTCGCTCTCGCCGCTCACGCTGCTCGACGACAGGGAGCCGCTGGTGATCCTGCTGCGAGCCCGGGCCGGCAACACATACCTCGAATGCCTGCTGGCCCAAAAGCAATACGACAAGTTCGACGCCACGCTGCGGAAGTTCGCCCTCGAAGACGTGGCCAGACTGCCGGGTGCAAAGCTCGACGCCGACTGGCTCGGCTTCAAATATCGGGCCGCGAAGATCCTCGATGCCCAGGCCGATGCGCTCGACCCCAAGGATCCCAAGAGCCGGGGGGAGCTGGCTCGGCTGCAGGCCGATGCCAAGAAGCTCGCCTTCGAGGTCACCAAGGCCAAGGCCGACTTCGCGACGGAGGCCCGCGAACTCGCGGCCAAGCTGGGCAAGGTGGTCGCGGAGGGGGAGCGGGCGTTCGCGGCGGCCTTTGACGAGGCCAATCTGGCGATCCAGACCATGCAAGGCCATGCCGCGGCGCTCAAGGAATCTCTGGCCGCCAACGATAATGCCACGGCCGCGACCTCCCGCCAGGCGGCGGCCGTGGCCCGCACTGAGACGGTGGCGAAGCTCGCGGAGGCCCTGACGCTCGCCGGCATCACGAAGCCGCTCGAGGCGGATCCCGCAGACGACGAGAAGCTCGCCGGAGGGGTTTCGATTGACGACGTCAACCAGTGCCGCTACCTGCTCGCCTACCTGCTGTATGAAGAAGGGCGATTCGCCGAGTCGGCCGCGCTCGGCCGGATGCTGGCCGAGCGGTATCCGAATGCCAAGGGAAGCCGCCAGGCCGCCAAGATCGCGATGGCAGCCTGGCAGCAGGCGGGCCGGCAGGCCGAAGGGGAGGCGCGGCAGGAGGCCAGGAATCGGGCGGCCGAGTTGGCGGCGATCGTGATGAAGACCTGGCCTGAGGGATCGGAGAGCGCCGACGCTGCGGTGATCGCGATCAGCGCGGCCGTTTCCGCCCGCGATCCCCAGGCGATCATCGAAGTGATCGGGCAGGTGCCGGCGAAGTCGCCCCGGCGGACCGAGGTGCTGCTCCGGGCCGGCGTGGCGCTGTGGCGCGAGGTTCAAGAAACGCAGCGGCTGGAGGAGCGCGACAGGCCGGAGAAAGCCCTGATCGCGGGCTGGCGGACCGCGGCCGCCAGGGCGCTCGACGACGGGCTGGCGGGGCTCGGCGGCGCGGCGGCCTTCCCTCCGCCTCCGCTGGGACCGCTGGCCGCGCAGGCAGCCATCGCCCGGGTGCAGATCGCGCTGGAAGACGGCGACATCGAGCGGGCCAAGGCCACGCTGGAGCACCCGGTCCTCGGCCCGTGGACGCTCGTGGCGGGCGACAAGCCAGTCCTCGCCGACGCCGGGCTGACCAAGGCGGCGCTCACGCTTGGCCTGCGGGTGTTCATCCAGACGAAGGAGTTCGACAAGGCGCAGCAAGCAATGGACGGCCTGGAGCGGGCGGCCGGCGGGGGAGAAGACGCCTCGAATGAACTGACGGCCATGTACACGTCGATGGGCCGCGATCTCCAGCGGCAGCTCGAGAGCCTGGCCGACGCGCCGGCGGACGCGCAGAAGCTCCTCCAGGGGTTCGAGATCTTCCTCGACCGGGTGGCGGCCCGCGACCAGAAGATCTCGTCGCAAATGTGGGTGGCCACGACC
>JBIKXY010000030.1:0-19251 GCA_044355515.1 Pirellulales bacterium | reverse complement strand
TGGCGGTGTCGAGGATCGCGATCACGCGGGCCTGCTGGCCCGGCAGGGCCACGTCCACGCGGGGCGCGGTGACGTAGCCCGAGCCGCCGCTCGTGACGGTGAAGCCGATGATCGAGCCGTCGTCGCCCACGACCGCCGTCACCTGGGCTGGATTGGCCGGAGTCGCACCGCCGATGCCGCCGCCGATCAGCGTCACAACCGGTGCCGTCGTGTAGTTGGTGCCGCCGAACACGACCTCGACGAACTGCACGGCCCCGGCACGGGCGGTCGCGGTGCCGAAGGCCCGCTCGCCGGGTGGGGCGACGACCACCGTGGGAGGCTGGCCCGGCAGGTAGCCACGGCCGCCCCAGACGTTCGTGAAGCCCGAGATCCCGCCGTTCGTCATGACCGCCTGGACGCGCGCCCGGGTGCCCGAGAGGCCGATCTCGGCATCCACCTTCACCGGCTGGAGGATGATCTCGCGGCCGGTCGAGGCGAGCAGCCCGTCGTTGAGCGGCACGTTGACCTCGATGTCGTCGGCTGTGAGCTTCACGCTCGCGTCGCCGACGCGGATCTGGCCCCCCTCGTAGACGATGTTGCCCTCGGCGTCACGCTCGTAGATCGGGATCGTCTTGGCGTCGTCCTGCCAGAGGAGCCGGCCCTGCCCGTCCACCCGCTGGACCGGAGCCCCGAGTTCGAGGGCCCCGCCAAAGGTCGTGATCGTGACGTTGCCGCCGCTGGTGATGATGCCGTCCACCGCCTCGTCGCGTCCGATCCGCAGCCCGTCCTTCTCGAGCAGCGAGATGCTGCCGCCGGCCTGGATCGTCTGGGCGACGAAAGTCTCCACGTCGCTCTTGAGCGGCTTGGAGTGATCGCCGATTTGGATGCCAGCCACCGCGACGAGCCGGCCGCCGGCCGCCTGGATGTGGGCCCGGTTGAGGGGCGTGCCGTCGGCGGCGAGCGCCGGATTGGCGAGGTCGAAGTCGACGATCCGGCCGAAGCCGTTGGGCCGGATGGTCACCCGCGGGGCCTGGCCGTAGCCCTCGCCAGGATAGGTGATCCGCAGGCCCTCGATCGTGCCATCGTCGGCCACGATCGCCACGGCGGTGGCCAGCCCCTCGATCTCGACGCTCGGGGGCAGGTCGAAGGTGTAGCCACTGCCGCCGCTGACCTTCGTGAACCCGACCACGCGGCCGTCGCCGTCGAGGATCGCCGTGAACTCGGCGCCGGTGCCGACCGAGATGCCCGGATGGGCCGTCGCGTTCACGAGGTCGTCGAGCGCGACCCTCGAGCGGTAGCGGAAGTCGCCGTCGAGCCAGTCGATCGTGCGGCCCCCCTGGGGCACGCCCGGCCGCGTGTCGAACGGGAAGAAGACCTCGCCCGCCGTCGCCACCGAGCCCTTGTCGGCGTAGAGCAGCACGCGGCCCCGACCGTCGCCGTAGCCCACGCCCGAGCCAGGATTGGTGCTCGTGATCATCGCATCCACCTGGATGCTCGCCGCCGGGGCGATCACCACCTGCGGCCGCGGCGACTGGAAGTAGCCCGAGCCGCCGCCGAGCACCGTGATGCCGGTGATCTGGCCGTTGGCGACCGTCGCCTCCGCCCGGGCCCCGCTGCCGCCGCCGCCGGTGAACGTGACGCTCGGGGCGAACCAATAGTGGTCGCCCGCGTTCGTCAGCGTCACTCCCGAGATCGCCGCCGAGGTGACGGTGGCGTCGGCCTTCGCCCACGAGGTGGCGTAGTTGGAAAGATTGTTGCCCGTGGAGCGGATCGTGACGTCGCCGTTGTTCACGGCGTCGATCGCGTGCCGCACCTGGAAGCCGTTGTCGGTCGTGAGCGACACGGTGTCGGCCACGATCCGGGCGTTCTGCTCCATCCGGTGGGCATTGACGGTGAAGGTGTCGAACAGGTCGATGCTCTGGGCGAGCGTGAGCACGCCCTGGGGCAGGTTGACCGTGACGCCGTCGATCTCGCTCGCGTCGAACTCGGCGGGACGGATCAAGCCCACGTCGGTCCAGCCGACGAACTTGAAATCCTTGCCACCGGTCGCGATCCGGTAGTCGCCCGCCGCGCCGTTGCCGCCCCGATCGAGCGTGGCGGTCGCGGCGGTGGACCGGAAGACCAGCTTGTCGGAATAGCTCGCCGGATTGACGAGGAACACCTGCGGGTTGGAGTAGCCGCGGCCCTCGCGGGTGACGATGATCCGCGTCACCCGGCCCTGCTCGTCGAGGCTGGCGACCGCCCGGGCCCCGGAGCCGGTCGGATCGACGATCACCACGTCGGGGGCGACGGTGTAGCCCAGGCCGGGATCGTCCACCTCGATCTCGCAGACGAGGCCGCAGTCGTCGTCGGAGAGCGTGACGTCGCCGGCGGTGGCCGCCGCGAGCGGAGGCAGGATGTCGTCGATCGTGATCCCGTCCGCCGAGACGTCCGAGACCGTGTCGGCGATGATTTCGTAGACGTCGTCGCCCAGGCCGCCCCGGAGCACGAGCCCGCGGCCACCGTTGGCGGTCCTCGTGCTGGGATTGGTGACCGTGAACCGATCTCGCTGCTGGGAGCCGCGGATTTCCGTGGCTGCCGCGAGGTTGAAGGTGACGATGTTGCCGGCGCCGGCCGCGACCGAGCTGCCATCGCCCGAGAGCAGGCCGGTGACGCCCGAAGACGACTCGGTGAAGTCGAGCAGGTTGACGAGAGCCGCGGCGGAAAGTTCGAGCGTGTCGGCACCGTACTGGCGGTCGAAGATCAGGGTGGCCGTGCTGCCCGCCCCGGTCGCGATCGTGTCGCCGCCCGCCCCGCCGTTGACCGCGACCGTGCCCGTGCCGGCCTCGATCTCGTCGTCTCCCAGGCCGCCGAGGATCCGGAACCGGCCGCCACCCGCGACCTCGATCCTGTCGTTGCCCGCGCCGCCGTCGAGGATGCTGAGGAGGGTCTGCGAGCCCGAGCCGACGAGCACCGTGTCGTCCCCCGCCCCGCCGGTGAACTCGATCGGCAGGCCGTGGAGACCGCTGGCGTCGAGTGAGTCGTCACCGACGCCGCCGTCGAAGAGCACCCGCTCGATGCCGGTGAACTGCTCGGTGCGGGTCGCCGAGTAGTTGAGATACTGCACGTAGACCGTGCCGCCCACGTTCCAGATTTTGAACCGCTCGGCGCCGTCCTTCGTCTTGAGCGGATCCTGGTTGCTGACCCGCTTGGGGGCGTTGGTGCCGGCGTGCAGCAGGAGGGTGTTGGGCCGCTGGTTGCCGTCGCGGTCGATCGAGGTGACCTTGCTGGCGTAGGCGGGCGGTCCGTCGCTCCCCTCGAACACGAGCGTGAACAGTGTCATGCGGGCGAACGTCTTGCCGCCACGGGCCAGGGTGATCGTGTACGTCTTCCAGGGCGTCCAGAGCCGCAGGCCGACCCAGTAGTAGTAGCGGGCGTAGACCTCGCCCCGCATCGTGAGATCGACGATGTCGAGCGGATTGCCCGTGTAGCTGATCAGCTCCACGATCTCGGTGAACCGCAGTTTGCCGTCGTTGTTGGGGTCGTTGAGGTTGACCGTCGCGGTCAAGGTGAATCCCCCCTCGATGCCCGCCTTGGCGAGCACCACGTCCACGCCGCCGTAGAGCGCGATCGTGGCCTGGACGAAGAGCTCGTCGACGTCGGCCCCCGACCCGTCGGCCTTGGCCCGGTCCGAGATGTAGAAGCCGTGGAACAGGTCGTCGATGTCGCCCGAATCGAGGAACATCCGCACGCCGTAGGTGTCGTACCCGAAGTGCATCTGGGCCTTGACGTCGAGCTGGAACCGCAGGCCCACCTCGAGCACCAGGATCCGGACGAGCGGGATCGAAGCCCCGACGCTCAGGTCGACTTCCGGCAGCGAGTAGGTGACGAGCACCGCGTCGCGGCCCATCAGGAGCTTGAAGACATTAACCGGATCCTGGAGGATCGGGAATCGGAAACCGCCCCGCTTCTTCGAATCGACGCCCGGCTGCTTGTAGGCGGGATTGTCGGCGTTCTGGGCCTCGAGCCTGGCCAGGGCGTTCTCAGCCGCGGCGACGTTGGCGGGGTTCTCGGCTGGATTCGAGTCGAAATCCCCGCTCTCGATCCCCAAGGCGGCGTTGTCGTAGAGCATCTCGCCGTAGGCATAGCGGCCCGCCTGCTCCGTCTTGGGCAGCCAGAACCGGCCCAACGGCAGCTGCAGGCTGACGCCGTCGGGCACGGAGTTGATCACGCCGACCAGCTCGCGGACGGCGATCACGGCGTCGATCAGCGTCGCCGCCGCCTTGCCCTTCGGACCTCCGAAGGTCGCGAGCAGGTCGGCGAGCTCGACCTTGCGGCCGGCGATGTCAGAGAGCACCGGGATCCGGGTCTGGAGCGCGTCGAGCACCGGATCGAGCGGCTTGAAGGCCTCGTCGAGCTCGCTCACGATCGGCTTGAGGACGTCGGTCAGGAAGCTGCCGACGTCGAGCTTGATGTTGCTCAGGCCCACCTCCGGCAGCAGGTCGAGTTCGGTCGAGCCGAGCTGCGGGTTGATGCCGCCGCCGACCGGCGTCGTGCCGCTGCCCGGGGGCGTGCCGCCCGGCAGGGGCTGCCGGGCGTCGGTGCTCCAGTCGATGTTCAGATCGGCCAGGATCCGCGGGATCGCGGCGCTGTCGGCGATCGAGAGATCGAGCTCGAGGTTGACCACGGCCCGGGCCACGAGGTTGACCTGCATCAAGGCCGAGCCGCCGGCCCGCAGTTCGTCGAGCGTGATGCGGTTCGCCGACGGATCTTCCTTCATCCGCCGCAGCGGCTGCCAGTCGTCGACCGTCGGCACGGGGGCGCCGGGATCCCGTGTTCCGGTGGGGGGCTCGATGATCCACCAGTCGGCATCGGTGTTCTCGGCCACGCCGTCTTCGTCGGCGAGGAAGCCGAACGAGATCTCCCCGATGAGGGTTGCGTCCTGTTCTTCGTCGAGGTCGATGACGCCGTTCTCGTTCGCGTCGCGGACCGCGGAGACGCGGGCCAGGATCAGCTCCTCGACGAGCGCCTTCGAGTCGGCGATCGTGGTATCCGCGGGAATCGTCAGCAGCCAGGCCACACCGTCGACCGTGATCGGCACGACGAGATCCTCCGCCAACGGGCCCGCCAGGGCGTCGAGCGGAATCAGGATCGGATCGACCCCCACCAGCGGCGTGCCGACGATGAACCCGTCGTCGTCCTCGTCCGTGGTCGCCACGTCGAGCACGTGTATCTCGTAGAACTCACGGACGGGCGTGGGCTTCGCCCTGCCCGGCGGGTAGATGAGCTTTCCCGTCCGATCGGCGAGGCCGTAGCCGCTGATGGTGTCGGCGACCTCCGCGCGATTGAAGATCGACGCGGCGCTCGGGTCGAGCACGTTGACGCCGATGCTGCCCGAAAAGAGCGTGGGCAGCTCGTTGTTGCGGTTGACGCCCGTCGTCTCGTGGTCGCGGGCGTCGGCATCCACCTGGGGTGTCAGCGGGATCAGCGGATTGCCCCAGGCATAGAGGCTGTCGGAGGCGGTGACGCCGCGGAGGCCGAGCCGCACCTTGTCGGTGGCCTGGAGCGTGAGGAAGAACAGGTCGCCACGGATCGTGGCCGGGGCCACTGCCGTGATCTCGACCATCCGGTCCACGAAGCCGTCGTCGTCGCCGACGGGCACAAGCCGGCCCCACTCGTCGAACGTGGCCGGCACCCAATCGCCCGAGTCCTCGTCCTCCGCGGCCACGACCCACCAGATCCGCTCGTCGTCGGCCTCGTCTGCCCGGTCGCCGCAGCCGCAGTCCTCCTCCTCGCCGCCGGTCGCGGCCCCCGGAATCGGCACGTCGGCCGTGACGTCGTCGCCGTCGCGGTTGACCGCCAGCGCCCGCATCGGCTCGTCGGTGTTTGGATCGTTGACGACGTTCCCGCCGCCATCGACGACAACCCAGGCCGAGAGATCGTCGTCGTAGGCGACCGTGTAGTCGCGGGACGCGGTGTCGAGGAAGGCGTCAAACCGCAGCTGCGCCTCGTTGGCGGTCGCATCGACGACCGTGTAGAAGCCGTCGTCGAGGTTGAAGCCGAAGCCGATGGAAATGTCCCAGCCCAGCTGGAACCGCAGCCCCCCGTCGAGCGACAGCTCGAAGAGCGGGGCGAGGGCGTCGAAGGAGAAGTCGAGATCGAGGCCGGTGTCGAGGATCTGCTGCCCGAGCCGCATCCGGAACTCGACACCGTGGGCCCCGTAGACGTTGCCCTCGAGGACGTCGCCGGAGCGATCCACGAAAGCGAGCGTGACGGCGTCGACGGAGGCCGCCTCGACCATCCCGGCCACGCTGCGGATGCCATTGTCCTCGAGCAGGATGCCGAGGCCGTCGGGCCCCAGGAAGTCGAAGATCGTGTCGCGGGTGACCTCGAAAATCGACTCGCCCGCCCCGCGCATCTGGGCCTTCATCTCGCGGAGCCAGCCCCGGCGGAAGCCGAACACGTCGCGGGCGGCGGTGCCCAGGGCGTCACTGACGATCGGCAGGGGGATCTCGGAAAGGCCGCGGAGCGCCGTCTCGATCGTGCCCAGGTAGACGTCGATCCCGTCGAGAAACAGCGCGGGGTCGCGGAGGAGATCGATGAGCGTGGGCGTGTCCCCCTCGGCGGCGGCCGCCAGATCGGGCACGTTCACCGAGAGCACGTCGGCGACGGCCTCGCGGGCGTCGTCCAGCTCCTCCCGCCACGCCGCGAGATTCTTGCCGTCCACCGTGCCGAGCGCGGGCGTCTTCACGAGGCTGGCGATCGCGTCGGCTGCGGCCACGAGCGCGTCGCTCGCCTCGACGAACCCGCCGAGGTCGCTGATCGAGAGCGTCACCCGCGGGTCGGGCGTGTTGGGCAGCGGGATGAACTCCGTGGGGGCGAAGAGCGGCAACGAGACGTCGAGCACGCCGCTGAAGGCCGCGGCGTAGTTCGCGGCGTCGAGGGCGTTGAGCTCCGAGCCCTGCGGCGCGAGATAGAAGACCGAGTCGGGCACGCCGTCGGTGAGGGTGATGCGGACCGCGGCATTGCCGGCCACCTGATCCTCGCCGTCGACCGTGATCACCTCGCCGCCGATCGTGGCGGTGCCGCCGCGAATGAAGAGGCCGAAGGCGCCGACGCCGGCCGTGAACGCGATCTCCTCCCCTTCGACCCGGAGCGTGATCTCGAAGGACGTGCCGTTGTCGAGGTCGTACTCGTCGCTCCCGTCGTGGCCGTAGAGGAAGGTCCGCGGGCTCGTGGGATCCGTGAGGTCGATGCCCACGGAGAGCACGCTCGTACCGCCGAGGACGATGTCGAGCGGGCTCGATCCGCCGCCGTCGCTCAGGATCCCGAGGCCCTCGGGCATCTGCTCGTCGAGCAGCGCGAAGAACGGCTCGAGGTCGAGGTTCAGGTTCCGGGAGATCGCCGTGCCGGTGTCGTAGGCGACGTCGATCCGGTAGGCGGAACGGGAGTCATCGAAGGCCACGCTCACCATGTCGGCGGTGATGCCCAGGGCCCGCGAGATCGCCGGGGCGAGCCCCGCGGGCCCGGTCACGTTCGCCGTTCGCAGGGCGTCGATCCGCCGGGCCAGGCCGGTGTCGAGCGTGATCAACTCGGCGAGCGGCTGGTTCAGCAGCGGCAGTTCCGTGACGGCCAGCGCCGCCACGTCGAACCGCAGCGTGTCGAAGACGCCGAGGGCCTCGGCGAGGGCATCGGCCACCGTGGCGATCCCGAACGACCCTTGCAGGCCCAGTTCGCCGAAGGCGTTGACGTCGGGCAGGAGCGCGGCGGAGGCGTAGTCGGGATTGGCCGCCGGCACGCGGGCGAAAACCTGGAGCCGATCGCCCACGGCCTTGATCACGAACTCGTCCGAGAGGTCGCCGGCCGCGGCGGCCGCGGCGTCGCCCCGCCGGCGGATGGTCGTGCCGCCGATGCCGACGCTGCCCGCGAGCGAGGCGTTGAAGTCGGCCACGAGTTGCTCGAATGACGCGTTGCCGGCCGCCTGGGCGGGCGTGACCTTCACCGTGTAGGTGGCCGAGTTGGCGATGAACACGATCGTGGCGTCGGCCGTGAGCGTGAAGCCGTCGTCGGCGACGCTCTGGAAGGGCACCGGCACCGGAACGCCGAGCGCCTGGTCCACGACCGTGGTGATGTCGGTCAGATCGGGCACACTGATCTCGATCGTGGCATCGGCCGCGATCGTGGAACTCGCCGTGAGGTTGGCGAGCGTGATGCCGGCCGACGCCGCACCGGTGCCGTCGGACTTCGTGAGCGTGCGGTTGAACGAGCCGGCAAGATCGGCCACGGCGTCGGCCGGGGCGACGGCCGCGGGCACCGTGAGAGCGACCTTGGCGTCGATCTCGCCGCTCGAACCGCCGAAGGCGATCGTGTTGAAGCCGAGCATGGTCGAGCCGGGGAGGCTCGGCAGCGTCGTGTGGAGCGTGCCGGTGGCGAAGGGCTGGCCGCTCGCGTGCTGCGTGACGGCGGCGGTCACGCCCGAGGCGCGGGCCACGATCTCGCTGGTGGAGCCCGAGCCGCCGTCGGAGAAGCCGAGCGCCGTGACGGCCGCGTTCGTACGGGCGGCCCGCAGGCGAACCGTGGCCGGCCAGGCCTCGGCGGGCGGATCGACCGAGGCGAGCAGCACCTCGACGCCGCCCGCGGCGGTGGACCGCGTCGTGAAGAAGACGCGGTCGTAGAGCGACTCGCCCTCTCCGGTCGCGGGCGTGGCGTTCGCGAGGGCCGTGTTGAGCTGGCCGATCCGGCTCTGGAGCGTGTCGGCGGCGGCGGTGGCGGTGGCGGGAACCGTGACCGTCCAGGTTCGGCCGGCGTAGGTGAACGACACGTCGAGATCGGCGGCGAGCTCGCCGCCGAGCAGGGCCGGCGTGATCGCAACGGCGTTGCCGCTGTTGGCACGCGACGCCGTCACCAGTTCGATCCGTCCCGAGAACTGCCCGTAGCGGGCGATCAGCCGGTCTGCGGCGATGAGGTCGACCGTGCCGCCGCCGCTGGCCGTCGCCACGCCGAGGGCCCGATTGAGGTCGCCGACGAGGTCCTGGACCGTCGTGTTCGACGTCGTCCAGTCCTTCTCCACCGTGACCGTGTAGCGGTCCTGCATCACGAGGTCGAGCGACAGCGTGGCGTCGGTGGTCAGCCGGCCATTGGCCACCGGGGCCGCGCCGGCCACGAGCACGGCCGGGCTCGACGGCCCGATACCAAACTGGACGCCGAAGTTCAGGCCGTAGGTCGTGGGCAGGGAGACGGTCGAGTCGTCGGCGAAGGTGACGGCCCCGAGGGGCGATGTCTTGAAGGAGGCCTCGGCCGGACGGGTGGCGGTGCCCGAGCCCGTGGCCGAGAACTGCATCGTCACGAGCCCGGGGGTCGAGCCGCTCGGAGCGGTGTAGATCGGGGTGATCGAGATACCCGGGAACAGCGTGGTGCTTCGGAAGTCGTCGAACGTGCGGAGGGTAGCGGGCCGCGGCCGGGCGGCGAGGTCGCCGACCAGGAAGCCGAGCTCCACCACCGTGTCGGCCAGAACGTCGCTCTCGGGGGCGAGGGCTATCGCGGTCCAGGCGCTGCCCGTGGGCAGATAGAACTGCAGGTAGGCCGAGCCGGTCGGCTCGCCTGAGATCACCGTTCCACCCGACGTCACGAGCCGGGCCTGCACGTTCGCCGACACGCCGGCGGTCACGAGGGCCGCGTTGACGGCGGCGAGCGTCTGCGTGACGGAGGCGTTCGCCTGCGTGGCGACCGTCACGAGGGTGGTGGCGGTGGTGTTGCCCACGCGGAAGCTCGCCGCCCCGGTCGTCGCCCGCAGGGGGAGGGTCGCGGTGAGGCCGGCGGTTTCGGGCGTCTCGAGCACCGTCAGCGGCTCGCCGAGCGGCGTGACGCCGAGCCGGCCCAGGTCGACGGCGCCGGAGGAGACGAGCCGCACGTCTACCGGGGGCAGCAGCTGGGTCGTGCTCGTGATGTCGTGCCGTTTCGACCCGATGGCCATCTGGTTGCCGATGGTCGCGCCGACCCGCACGACCCCCGTCTCGCCATCGGCGAGCAGCCCGGCATGAACGGCCGCTGCGCCGAGCGGCGTGTCGAGGCCGTAGAAGTTCGTGCCGGTGACGGTGCCCGTCTTCGTGCCGGTGACCGTGTACCAGCCCGGGGCGAGCGAGCCGATCGTCGCGGACGAGGCGGCGGCGGTGGGTGCGAGCCTGCCCGAGTCCGCCGCCACCGGCACGATCGCGAAGGACTGCACGGCGACGTCGGTGGCCTTGAACACGATTTTGCTCGAGACCACCGAGGCGGCGATGCCGATGCCCGCGTTGCCGTTGAGCGCTCCCAGCGACGTGTTGATGTCGGCGACGAGGTCGGCGAGCGTGTTGCGGTCCCGGGCGGTGAGACTCACCGTGTGCACCGGGAAGGTCTCGTTGACGACGATCCCGAAGGCGAAGCTGCCCCGCAGGTCGGAATAGAAGGACGGCACGGGCGTCTCGTCGTCGCTGATCGGCAGCCGGAAGTCGATCAGCTCGTCGCGGCCGATCGTGTTGAGGATCGGCTCGTAGATGTCGATGTGCGCGCCGATCTGGGCGTCGAAGAGCGCCTTGAAGTCGAATAGGTCGCCGAGCGAGGTGTCGGCGACGAACGGCACGGTCACGCCCAACAGATCGCTCCCGGAGGTGCCGAGGGCACCGTAGATGCCCCCCACGTCGAGCAGCTGCTGGATCACCCGCTCGGGCGTGATCCCCGCGAACCAGCGGACGGTGTCGAAGTCGGTGGTCGTGTAGACCGCCGGCTCCTCGTCGAAGATGTTCGCGTCGGCGACCACGACCTGCGTGTTGGCCGTCGTCACGGTCGTGGTCCCGATCTTCGCCTCGATCGGGAGCGTGAACTCCGCAGTGCCCGTGGGGTCGCCGAACGCGTCTATCGTGGCGCTGTTCCAGTCGGCCACGGTCCGCGACGAATCGCCGCCGAAATCGAGCGGCATGAGGACGCCGGCCGAACCGGAGGCGTTCTTGAGCTCACCCCCGATCATCCCCAACGTGACGTCCGTGGTCAGCTCCTCGAAGGTGAGGCCGCCGAAGCCGCCCGTCTTGGTCTCGTCGAAGCTCACGGTGACGACATTGTCGGCGAGCCCGAGGCTGACCGTCATCTTGTAGCGAACGCCGCCGCCGACGTTCACCGGCGGGGGCGAGACGAGCGTGATCCCGAGATCCTCGGCAACCGTGTCGAGGTCGAGCGGCGTGTCGGCCCCCCGCATGGCGAGCACGTCGAGCGTGAACGTCACGGCGGTCGCTGTGCCGCCCAACCGGATCGTCTCGGCCGTCACGCTGACCGACGACGTCGTGGCGTTGAGCCCCGGAATCGGGGTCAAACCGGAGAACGTTGTCGGCCCGACGAGCTGGGTCAGCTTGGCTTCGAGGCTCGTGACCAAGCCGGCGGGCGTCACCGTCGCCTCCGCGAGCGTTGTCGTCGCCGTGGATTTGAGTTTCAGGAGTTCGCCGACCAGGTGGGGCTGGAGCGCCTTGGTCAAATCGACCTTCGCTTTTCCATCGTCGTCGGTTTCGCCCGTGGACGGATAGAACAGGTCGCTGACGGTGCGGCCCGCGAAGGGCACGTCGGTGTTGTCGCCCCGTCCCGGCTCCGTGGTGATCGCGGCCACGGGCGTGCCGATCTTGTCCTCGATCATCGTGAACGCCGCGGTGAGTGCGGTGCGTTGTGCCGGCGTGAGCGCCGTGGTCAGCAGCGGATCGGAGAGCGTCGTTTCCCAGAGCACGTCCACGCCGGCGACGAGACGGGGATTGGCCACGTCGCCCACGACGTATTCCAGATCAAAATCGCCGCCCAGCCGGGCCGGGCCGGTGAGGTCGGTGCTCGCCGCGACGCCGAAGCCCGAGATGTGGTGGATGCTGTCGACGAGCAAGGCGCCGTCGCCGCCGGCCACGTCGCAGCCCCAGAGGTAGAGGTCGGCGCCCGGGCCGGAAACGCGGTTCCAGGCCACGAGGCCGTCGCCCCACTCGTCGACGCTGCCGGCGTCGAAGACCGTACCGCCGATCGAGAACCGGCCCGGCGAGCCGTGGCTGACGAGATGGATCGCGGAGATGTCGCCAAACTGCTCGAGCGCGGTGCCGACCGCGGCGAAGATGTCGGCCCCGGGGCGGACCACGACCGTCGCGGCCGCATCGGCAAAGGTTCCGGCGAGCTGCCCGCCCCTCTCGACCCCGGCATCGAGCACGACCAGCGCCCGGCCCGATGGGGAGACGAGTTCCGCGAACGCCGCCACGGCCATCACACGGCGTTCTTCAAGCCGCTCGACGCGTTGCAGGCTCTGCGCAGCGGCCCGGCGACGCCGACGGCGGGCCGGCAGCGGGTCTCGGGCGACGTGCCTTCCAGGCATACAACCAGCCTCCTTGGTCAACGCGACGGAATGAATCAACTCTGAGGCTGTGCGGCTGAGCCGGCCTCTCCGCCCCCAACCCGATTGGCGGACCGTCGTATAACAACACCGTTTTGCGGTATTTGCAAATTTTGGGCGGTCCTGACGAGTCTCGCCGGTCGGAAGCGGGCGGTTTCGGAGCACGCTGCCGTCGCGTACGGAACGAAAACCCGGTCCGAGACACTGCCGCAGGCATGTGCCGGCTGAGGAGCCATTGTCACGGACTCCGCCGAGCGGCGTACGCTCTTGGCTGGAGAGCCGTATGCGTTTCCCGTTCACGGGTGTGATCCCGGTTGACAAGCCCGCAGGGGCCACGTCGCGGCAGGTGGTCGATGCGGTCGGCCGCGCGCTCTCGCTCAGGGCGGTCGGCCATGCCGGCACGCTCGACCCGCTGGCGGCGGGCGTGGTGGTGGTCTGCGTGGGCCATGCCACGAAGCTCGTGGACTTCCTCCACCAGCTCCCCAAGCGGTACGAGGTCGGGTTTCTGCTCGGCCGGTCGAGCCCGTCCGACGACCTCGAGACCGAAGTCCTCGAGGAGACCGAGCCCCGGCGGCCGTCGCGGGAGGAGATCGACGCGGCCCTGCCCGCCTTCCGCGGGGCGATCAGACAGCGGCCCTGCGACTACTCGGCTGTTCATGTCGGCGGCCAGCGGGCCTATCGGCTGGCGCGCAAGGGCCGGGCGATCGAGATCGCGGCCAAGCCGGTCCGGATCGACCGCCTGGAGGTGACGGCCTACACATGGCCGCGCCTGGCCCTGGACGTCGAGTGCTCGACGGGCACCTACATCCGCGCGATCGGCCGCGACCTGGCCGCGGCCCTCGGCACCAGGGCCGTGATGGAGCGGCTCATGCGGACGGCTGTGGGGCCCTTCGAGCGGGCCGGCTCCCTGCCGCTGGCCGACGCCACTCCCGCAGCGGTGACCGCCGCCCTGCTGCCCGCCGTGGCCGCCGTTCCGCACCTGCCGCGGGTGGAGTTGTCGGAGGCGGTGCTCGAGGCGGCCGTGCGGGGCGGGCTGATCGAGCCCGGCGTGCCGCTGAATGCCGGCGGGCCATCCCCCGCCCTGCCGGCTGCCGCCGCTTGTGACGCCGGCGGCGAGCTGGTCGGGATCCTTCGATTGCACGCGTCGGGCCGCTACCGGCTACGGCCCAACTTTCGCGGCCATGGCTGAGCCGGTCCGCCCGGAGGGCGGGGCCGGAGTCACGCTATCGAGGCGGATAAACCGCGGCCGAGACCGCTTCTCGCAGCCGATTTCTCGAGGTCGGAGGCACTGCTTGCAGAATCCTCAGCCGGCAGTCTAGACTTCGGACGGTTGATGTCGATCCCGCCTCCGCCCTCCCGCCTTCCCTCCCTCGCCCGGGCGAAACCAGTCGCCGGTCCTCCGGCTGCTGTCCCACCCTCCCGGCATCCCTTCAGTTCACTCCGCCTCGACCGGTCTCACCGGGGCCAGTTGAGTCGTTCCAGGAGCCCCTGCCATGCCCTCCCAGTGCGTGATTCCCGATTCGATTGAAAATCGCAGCCGTAGTGTTCGACGGCAACCATTTGGGACTGCTGCCTCGGTTGCAGTGGCTGGCTCCGATCGCGATCACGCCGGGCGACGCCTGCTCAGGCTCGGGTCGGTCGCCGGCATCACGGCGACCGTGGTGGCCGCGGCGAGCGTTTTCACCGCGTCGCTCGCCGTCACGCGGGCGGCCGTGACCGTGATCGGGCTTGTCGGCCAGACCGGAGAAGACGGCCCAGTGCCCCTGATGGAGGTGACGCCGAGTCCGGAGGCCCTGTTCGAGTACGACTTCGTGTCCGACGACATGCGGATCCCGGACGGAGCGGTCCCGGAGATCCGCGACATCCGGCTCGGAGCCGACGCGGAGCCCGACCAGCGGGGCCTGATCGCGACGGTCAGTGGCTACGTGCTCCCGTCCGGTGCCTTCAAGCAGCACGGTGGGTGGACCGTCTGGTGGGACGATGACAAGACCGTCGAGGCCGGGGTGGGCGGCGCGCGGCACGGCCGCACGCACGGCCCGGCGCTT
This sequence comes from Pirellulales bacterium, assembly GCA_044355515.1. GTDB lineage: Bacteria > Planctomycetota > Planctomycetia > Pirellulales > UBA1268 > QWPN01. The sequence continues at coordinate 4,866 of JBIKXY010000030.1, read as the reverse complement.
GCCTTCTTTCCCACCGGCCAGCGGGCGCGGGAGGAGGCATGGGTCCACGGGGTCAGGCATGGTGTCTCCCGGACCTGGGACGAGGCGTCCGTCTGCCGGCGTGTGGAGCGGCACTTCGACGGCCAACTCGAGGGGCGAGCCGAGTCGTGGTATGCCAACGGCCAGAAGCAGGCGGAGTCTCACTGGCGGGAGGGCCGGGAGCACGGCAGCGTCAGAACCTGGCGTGAAGATGGACGCCTGGAGTCGGAAGCGGAGTTTGCCGACGGCGTGCGGCAGGAGCGATTTGCGTTCGCCTCCCAGCGTCGCTAGCAGGCAGCGTGCAGGAGCGGGCGGCCACCACAGACGATGGCCGGCGCAGCCATTGCCGCGCGCCTCAGCGGGCCACCGCTTCAGTGAGCCGTGCAGACCTGCAGCTGGATCCAGTGATGGGCGATGTCGGTCACGTCGGCCACGCTGGCGAGTTCCTCCGCCTCGAACCACGTGTGGTTCCCGCCCGATCGTGCCCCGAGGCAGCGGATGGAGACGTGGAAATCGTCGTCCCGAAGCATGCCGCAATGATGCCGTTCCTCCCAAATTCGGGCTTCGACGTTGCCCAACCGGATTTCATGCACTGGAAAAGCAGGACTCATGACATCCTCCCCATGCTCTGCGGGCTCTGCTGCCGGCGACCGATCGCCGACGAAGCCACCCGCCGTTCCCCTCACCCGATCGGAACATATCATGGCAGCCCCGCTGGCCGCAAGCGGAGGGATGAATTTTTTTCCGCCGGATCGTCACTTCTTTTGGGGGGGCGCCGACGCCCAGCGAGCCACGCCACATGCCGTCCTGAGCCGGGACAGCGAACCGCGGCTCGTTCAACCGAGCCGAGAACCGCGGGGCACCCGAACTCGGGCGGAGGCGGCCGGGTCGCGGTTCAAAACGAGGTCAGCGCCTCATCCCGCGTCGCCTGGATGTCGAACACGCTGTCGAGCCGCGTGACCTTGAAGACCTGCATCACGGCAGGGCCGATGCCGCACAGCTTGAGCCGACCTTTCGCCCCCCAGGCCTGACGGTGAATCCTGCCCAGAAGCCCGATCGCAGCGCTCGAGAGCATCCGCACCCCCTCCAGGTCGATCAACAGGTCCACCCGCTGGTGGGTGGTGAGCAGATCTTCCACCCGTTGGCGGAGATCATCGAGATCGGGCCCGTCCACGAGCGTGGCTGTCTCGATCCGAACGACGTGCACGGGATCGGCCCCGGGCTTTGGCGTCACCGCTTCGATCCGCACCGCCGGGTCGTTGGTCATGGTTCTCCTCCTCCACGTGCCGTGAACCTAGCTCCAGCCACGCTGAATTGCCAGTGCCGGCCTCGCCAACCCCGCCCCGCGGCCCCCGGCGGTCACTCCATGCGAGTGGATGAGCCCAGCACCCGGAATACCTCGGACGGGCTCGTCCGGCCCTCCCGCACGAGCGCCGTCGCCTGGGAGAGGAGCGTCGCCATGCCCGCCTCCTGGGCAACGCGGTAGAGTTCCCGACTGTCGGCCTTGCGGAGAATCAAGGGCCCCAGCGGACCGGTTCGCAGATCCAGATACTCGCTGATGATCACCCGGCCGGCAAAGCCGGTCTGGTTGCAATCCGGGCAGCCGACCGGCAGCCGGACCCGTTCCACGGGCAGCCCGCCGAAGTCGGCCGGATCGGTCGATTCGCGGCTGCAGCGGCAGAGAATCCGGAGCAGCCGCTGGCTGAGCACCGCGATCAGGCCGCTGCGGACCAAAAACGGCTCGATCCCCATCTCGATCAGCCGGGTCACCGCCGTCGCCGAGGTGTCGGCGTGGAAGGTGCCCAGCAGCAGCTGCCCGGTGAGCGCGGCCTGGATCGCAAACTCCGCGGTATCGCGGTCGCGGATCTCACCGACCACGATCACCTCCGGGTCCTGCCGCATCAGGCTCCGCAGGCCGGTCTTGAGATCAAACCCGGCCTGGAGGTTCACCTGGCTCTGCGTCACCCCATCGACCGGCACCTCGATCGGATCCTCCAGCGACACGATCGCGCGGGCGTTGTCGTTGGTGCTCACCAGATGCCGGAGGCAGGCGTAGAGCGTCGTCGACTTGCCGCTGCCGGCCGGGCCGGTGATCAGCATCGCCCCGCTGGTCTCCGCCAGGGCGTCGCGAATCTGTCGGGTGACGGCCGGGTCGTTCCCCAGCGCGTCGAGCGTGGTGAACTCCCGGTCGTGCCCGAAGAACCGGAGCACGGCCCGCTCGCCGTACATCGTCGGAAACGTGCTGACGCGGATCTCGCGACTGTGCTTCGGTTTCTCCACCCGCCCCTCTTGCGGGATGTCGTTCTGGTAGGTGAGCAGGCCGGAGAGCACCTTGAAGCGGTTGATCACCGAGGTGTTCGCGCCGCGGGGAAAGCTGCCGAGGGACTGCATCACGCCTTCGCTGCGAAACTTCACCTCCAGTCCGGAGCGGGAGGGCTGGAGATGGACGTCGCTCGTGCCCACGGTGTGGGCGAAGTCGAGCACCGCGTCGACGAACTCCGAAGCATAGGCGTCGGTGGTCGGCTGGAGGCGTCCCAGTCGGGCCAGGATCCCGTCGCGTTCCACGGCCAGGTTGACGGTGCTCCGCGGGGCGACTGCGGTGACGGCTTGGTCGATCGGGTTCATCGGGTCTCGCGTCCTTTCGTTGTCGGTCGAGGGCCTGCGCGGGGGGGAACAGAGTCAGGCCGCGGGCGGCGGCGGACCGAGCGGGGGCCACGCGTCGCTCGGTCGCCGGGCTACTGGGCTTGGCGACTCTCCAGCACCTTTTCCACCGCCGCATCCACGGCCCCCGGGCCCAACGCCAGGTAGCGGCCGAAGATCCGGAAGATGATGAAGATCAGGAGCGCCGAGACGACGACCCAGACCAGCGTCGAGGCCAGCTGTGTCAGCGTCGTCAGGGCGAAGCGGACCTTCAGCTGCAGAAACTGGAAATGCTTGTCGAGGGTCTCGGCCAGCCGCCCCGACTCCTCGCCGAGTTGCACCGCGTCGAGCGTCTCGGGTGAGAACAGGCCCGTATCCTTGAGCACCAGGTGCATGTCGCGGCCCCGACGGATCGCGTCCTGGGCCTGGTCCGCCTTGGAACGGAACAAGCTGGAGGCACACGTCTTGAAGGCCAGGGCGATCGATTCGGAGGCGTTCACGCCCGACTCGATCGCCATGGCCAGCGTCTGGACGAAAGCCGCTTCGTCGAACGTCCGCAGGGAACGGCCCACCAGCGGGACGCGGGCCAGCGCGGCGGAGATGAAGCTCAACTTGCCATTGCGCACGAGCACGAACAGCGTCACCAGCACCGCGGCGATGGCGAGCACGCCGCCCCAGAGGATCGCCAGTCCCTTCCAGCCCACGAGGCCCAGCCCCAGCAGGTCGGGCACCTCCCCCCCCTCGTCACCCGTGGCCGCCACCTGCATGTCCGCCATGATGACCGGCATGTAGATCAGCACCGAGACCACGAGCAGCCCGATCACGAGCTGCACCAGCGGCCAGATGATCGACCCCACGAAGCTCGACCGCAGGTGGGCGAGATTCTTGTAGTAGTCGGCCATCCTGGTCAGCACCCGCTCCAGCCGGCCGGTCTTCTCGCCCACCTCGATGAAGTTGACGAAGTTGGGCGGGAAATAGTTGCCCTGCCGTTCGACGGCCTCGGCGAGCGTGGAGCCGTTGCGGACGAGGGCGGCGACCGACTTCATATGCCGCGCGTAGGCGTCGTTCCCGTCCCCGGCCTCGCGTTCGAAGATCCGATAGGGATCGTGGCCGACCTCGAAGGCCACTCCGACCCGCTCGCAGAGCATGCCCAACGTCTTGTCGTCGATCCTGCTGATCAGCATGGCAACCCTTCCCCACGGGGTGGCGATCTCGGCGCTGGGCCGTGATTCGAGTCGAGGAGGCTACCCCCGCTGTGTGAGCGTTCGATGAGGGTCAGTCGGGATTTCTCCGGTCCACCCGCGCTGGCGAATGAGACAGTCCCGCTGCGTTCACAAGGCAGGCTGGAACCGGGCGGTGAACCGCCCGCCGGAGTCGCCTGACCTGCCCTGCGCGTGGGAGCCTTACCAGTAGACGTACCGCTCGAACTTTTCCCGGTCGGCCTTGGGCAAATCCTCGAGCCGCGGCACGACCCAGCGGTTGTCCTCGGCGTCGATCAGCAGCTTGCCGTCGGGGCCGAAGTCGATGGCCTGGCTCTGCGTCCAGCGGGACGTGAAGGAGCCTCGACCGGCGTCGGTCTCGACGTCGAAGTCGAGGTACCCCTGGGCCAGCCGCACGTCGTGGATCCGGCGAATGGTGCGGACGAGCGTTCGCCGGGCCATGGCCTGCCCCACGATGCCGCGATCCTCGGCAGGCCAGTCGGCCAGCCGGCGGACGATCCCCAACTCGCGTTCCTCGCCGTCGTCGTCCCAGCACCGCACGGAGAGGTAGTCTTCCGGCCGCGTTGCCGGAAAGGTGGGCACGACGAACACCCCTGCGGCCTGCCGGCGGTCGCCCTGCCAGAGCTCGATCCGGCCATGCTCCCCGACGACGAACCGGTGCCCGCCCGGCTCCAGCCACACCAGGGCCGTCTCGAGCGGCTCGGCGAGCTCGGCCGGCTCGGGTTCCGGCTCGGTCAAGAGGGTATCGACCGTGGGCTGCTTGGAGACCTGGGTCTGGATCCGCACGAGCCTGGCGTAGAGTCCGTCTGCGGCGAGCAACTCGGCGTGAGTGCCCTGCTCCACCAGGCGGCCCCGGTCAAAACCGAGGATCCGGTCGGCGTTCCTGAGCGTGGAGAGCCGGTGGGCGATCGCGATCGTCGTGCGGCCCTCGACGAGGGCCGCCAAGGCCCGCTGGATCTCTCGTTCGGCCTCGGCGTCGATCGAGCTC
>JBIKXY010000171.1:0-6258 GCA_044355515.1 Pirellulales bacterium | reverse complement strand
ACGCTCGCCCGGCACTTTCCGATCGTGCCGCCCGAGGCGGCGGGCGACCTCCGGCCGATCGACGAGATCGAGCGTCAGGGCGCGCTGCTCAACGAGCACTGGCAGGGCTAGAGCGCGTCCGGCCTACGTGTAGCGGTAGCCGCAATGCTGGAAGCAGTTCCGGCACTCCGCCTCGGTGAAGCGGTCGAGCACGTCGCCGCAGACCGACCACAGGGCCTCGACGGTCCGGGCTGATGCGCTCTTCAAGAGCCACTTGAACTTCGAGAACACGAGTTCGATCGGGTTGAGATCCGGACTGTACGGCGGCAGGTAGACGACCCTCACGCCAGCTGCCGCGATCGCCTCACGAACGCCCGCGACCTTATGGACGCCGAGATTGTCCATAACGACGACGTCGCCCGGCCGGAGCGTGGGCACCAGGTGTTGTCTGACCCAGCCAAGGAAGATCTCGCCGTTGATGGCCCCATCTACGACCAAGGGCGCCGTCAGGCCCGTCGTGCGAAGAGCAGCGAGGAAGGTCGTCGTCTTCCAGTGACCGTGAGGCACGCTGGCCAGCAGGCGTTCGCCCTTGGGCGCCCGACCGCGCGGCCGGGTCATGTTGGTTTTGGCCCACGTTTCGTCGATGAACACGAGCCGATCTGGGTTCAGGAGCGGCTGCTCCCGCTTGAGCTCCTCCCGCCTCTCCGCGACGTCCGGCCGCTCCCGCTCCGCGGCGATGAGTACTTTTTTTTGACGGTCAGACGAAGCCGCTGGAGCGCCGTGCAGAGCGTCTGAACCGACAACTCCGTACCAAGTTCCGCCTTGAGCTCTCGGAGCGTCAGGTCGGGCTTGTGACGAATCACCTCCCGCATCCGATCCGCCAGCGGAGCCCACCGCGGCGTCCGCCGCCGCGTCAGACACGGAGCAACCTTGTTCAGCTCCCGCCGCTCCTGCTTCACCCGACGCACCCACGACTCACTGACGTTGAAGTGCGTCGCGACCTCACGGGTGCTCCGCCCTCTATCGCAGTCCGCGAGCACCTCACCACGGAACTCTTTCGAGTACGGCTTCATAGGCACCTCCTTGGAGATGCCCACGCTACCCAGATTGCCCAGATGGCGCTAGTCCTATGTCAGACGCGCTCTAGTTGGCCCGCCGGGCGTAAAAACAGCCTCAGCCCCCGCCGCGCTTGGGGCGGTAGCCGACGCTCTTGCGCGGTCGGGCCCGCTTGCCCCGCGGCGGGGCCCGCTCCCCTCCGCGGATGTGGTCGCCGCTCGTCTCCTCCGTGAAGGCCTGCGTGGCCTCCCGGCGGCGGCGGTCGAGGGCCTCCTTTGGGGGCTGGGCGGGGATCAGGCAGTCGCAGCCGCCGCCGATCAGGTCCTCGCGGCCCGCCTCCAGGAGCGCCCGCCTGACCTCGAACCAGTTCTCCGGCTTGAAGAACTGCAAGAGGGCCCGCTGCATCCGCCGGTCCTTGAGGCCCTTGGTCACCTTGACGGGCTGCTTCGTCATCGGGTCGAGGCCCGTGTGATACATGCAGGCGGCGATGTCGAAGGGGCTGGGGATGAAGTCCTGCACCTGGTCGGGCTTGTAGCTGTTCTGCTTGAGGAATACCGCCAGCTCGATCATCTCCGCCACGCCGCTGCCGGGGTGGCTGGCGATAAAGTAGGGGACGGTGTACTGCTTTTTGCCCACCCGGCGGCTGGCCGCCTGGAACTCCTTGTCGAACTCCACGTAGTCGTCGGCCGAGGGCTTCTTCATCAGCCGGAGCACCTCCGGATCGGTGTGCTCCGGGGCCACCTTCAAGTGGCCGCCCACGTGGTGGGCCGCGAGCTCCTGGAGATACTCGGGGTCCTTGCGGGCGAGATCCATCCGCACGCCGCTGGCCACGAGCACCCGCTTCACGCCCGCGACGCTCCTGGCCTCCCGCATCACCTCCTTGAGCGGCCCGTGGTCGGTGCCCAGGAGCTTGCACACGGTGGGGTGCACGCAGGAGAGCCGGCGGCACTTGGCCTCCACCTCCGGCCGCGTGCACTTCATCTGATACATGTTGGCCGTCGGACCGCCGATGTCGGAGACGGTGCCCTTGAAGCCGGGCTGGGCGGCCAAGAGCTTGATCTCGCCGACGATCGACTCCTTGGAGCGGCTCTGGATGATCCGCCCCTCGTGGGCGGTGATCGAGCAGAAGGTGCAGCCGCCGAAGCAGCCCCGCATGATCTGCACGCTCGTCTCCACCACCTCGAAGGCGGGAATCCGCGCGTTGCCATAGGCGGGGTGCGGCCGCCGCGTGAAGGGCAGGCCGTAGACCTCGTCCATCTCGTGCTCTTCCAAGGGCAGGGCTGGCGGGTTCACCACCACCGCCTCCCGGCCGTGCCGCTGCACGAGCCGGCGGGCGTTGTGGGGATTGGTCTCGAGATGCGCGATCCGCGTCAGCTCGCAGAAGGCGAGCGGGTCGGCCACGACCTGCTCGTAGGACGGCAGCTCGATCGTGTCGGGGCAGCAGGGCCCCGGGCCGGTCGGGGGCGGCTCGCTCGCGCCCAGGCGGTAGGCCACGCCGCGGAGGTCGCGGAGCTCCTTCACGCCCTTCCCGGCGGCCAGGCCGCGGGCGATCTCGAGGATCGTCCGCTCGCCCATCCCGAAGGCCACGAGATCGGCCTTGGCGTCGAGCAGGATCGAGCGGCGGACGGTGTCGCTCCAGTAGTCGTAGTGGGCGAGCCGGCGGAGCGAGGCCTCGACGCCCCCGGCCACCACCGGCACGCCGGGATAGGCCTCCCGCGACCGCTGGCAGTAGGCGAGGGTGGCCCGGTCGGGCCGCCGGCCGATCTGGCCGCCGGGCGAGTAGGCGTCGTCGTTTCGCACCTTCCGGTTGGCCGTGTAGTGGTTGATCATCGAGTCCATGTTGCCGGCCGAGACGGCGAACATGAGCCGCGGTCGGCCAAACTCCCGCCAGGGCTCGCAGGAGCGCCAGTCGGGCTGGGCCAGCACGGCCACGCGAAAGCCGGCCGCCTCCAAGAGCCGTGCCAAGAGCCCGTTGGCGAAGCTCGGATGGTCCACGTAGGCGTCGCCGCTGACGAACACCACGTCGACCTCGTCCCAGCCCCGGGCCTGCATTTCGGCGCGGGTGGCGGGCAGCGGCGGCGTGCCGCGGGGCGGAGTGGTGAGGTGGAGCGACATGGCGGGGCGAGGAGAAAGCCGGGACCAAGCCGGACAGGCGACCGCCCCGGGGGCGACCGCCTCAAGTGTATCCCCCGCCTGGCTCCCGGGCCGGCCACGATGAGGCCGCGGTATATTCGGCACATCCTGCGGAGATGAGCGTGGTCAGGCGTTGGCGTGCGATCGTGGCGGTGCTTGCCCTGACGGTTCCGGCCGGCCGGCCGGCGGCTCGTTCCGACGAGTCTGCGGCCGCCGCCACCGCCGAGCAGATCGCCGGCTGGATCGAGCAGCTCGGCGCGCCGCAGTTCGCCCGCCGCGAGGCCGCAACCAAGAGCCTGCTGGCCGCCGGCCGGCCGGCAGTCGCGCCGCTGACCGTGGCCATCCAGGCGGGCGACCTGGAGGTGGCCAGTCGCGGCATCGAGATCTTGCGCGACATGCTCGCCGCCGATCCACCGCTCGCCGCGGCGGCGGAAGCCGCGCTCGAGGCCTGCGCCGAGGGCGTCCGGCCGGCGGCCCGGCTTGCTGCGTCGATCCTCGATTTTCACCACCTCGGCCAGGGGGCGGCGGCCCGGGAGCGGCTCGGGTCGCTGGGGGCCGTATTCGTCGATCCACCGCCCGCCGCCGAGGCTGGTCTCAGGGTCGAGTTGGGTCGGGCCTGGAAGGGGGGCGGTGGCGACCTCGAGGAACTCACCCGGCTGCCGCGGCTGAAGTCGGTCGCGGTCCACGGGGTGCCGGTGGATGAGCGCGGGCTGGCGGTGCTGGGGCGGCTCGAGGGCGTCTCCCGGATCGAGCTCTTCGGGACGGGTCTGGCGGACGATGCGATCGCCGCCCTGGCGGCCAGACTGCCCGACACCGACATCGACGTGCGTCGCGGCGGCAAGCTCGGCGTAGGCGCGCTCGCCTTCGGGGGGCCCTGCGAGATTCAGTCGGTCGAACCCGGGTCGGCGGCGGATCAGGCCGGCGTGCGGCCGGGCGACGTGGTGGTGGCGGTCGATGGCGCGGCCGTGGCCGACTTCGACGGCCTCACAACCCGGGTGGCAGGACGGATCCCGGGCGATACGATCCGGCTGGCGGTCGACCGCCGCGGCGGCGATCCTGGTGGCGACGCCGAGCGACTCGAGTTCGAGATCAGGCTCGACGCCTGGTGAGCGGCGGCAGGCCGCGGAGGAGCGACGATGGCAGACGAGCGAGCGACTGGCGAAGTGGTGGATGTCCGCTGGCATGACCATGCCGTCAGTCGGGCCGACCGGGAGCGGGCCGCGGGGCACCGGGGCTGCGTGCTCTGGTTCACGGGGCTTTCCGGCTGCGGCAAGAGCACGCTGGCCAACGCGGTCGACCGGCTGCTGCATGCCCGCGGCTGCCGCAGCTTCGTGCTCGACGGCGACAATGTCCGGCTGGGGCTCAACGCCGCGCCGGCCCTGCTCCGCGACCACTATGGCGAGGAGGTCGCCGCCCGGTTCGGGCTCGGGTTCGGTGCTGCCGATCGGGCCGAGAACATCCGCCGGATCGGGGCCGTGGCCGACCTGTTCGCCCAGGCCGGGATCATCGCCCTGACGGCCTTCGTCAGCCCCTACCGCCGCGACCGCGACGCCGTCCGGGCGGCTCTGGCAGCCGACGACTTCGTGGAGATCTACGTCAAGGCGCCGCTCGAGGTCTGCGAGGGCCGCGATCCCAAGGGGCTCTACAAGAAAGCCCGGGCCGGCGAGATCAAGAACTTCACCGGCATCGATGACCCCTACGAGGAGCCACTCGCGCCCGAACTCGTGGTGGACTCCGCCACCCGGCCCCCCGACGTGCTCGCGGCCGAGGTGGTGGCCTGGCTGGAGCGGGCGGGCAGGATCCCGCGGTCATGACGCTCCCCGGCGGTCAGCCCTTCTTGCTCCAAAAGTGGTTCTGCTTCAACTCCTTGGCCGGGCACTTGGCGAAGCGGAGCGGGGCGGGAAGTGAGTCGCCCTGATACTGCTGGTGGCACCAGTTGCACTCCCAGAGCGACGAGGCGGCCAGGGCGATCCCTGCGTAGCCGGCCACGCCGGCTGCCATGAGGGCTGTGATCGCGAAGATGCGAACCAGTGGGCGACGACCAACAACCATGACAGAGCTCCTCGCAGGGGCGGATCGAACCGGGATCGCACGGGGGCTTGACCCCCTCGAGCGAGCCGCAGCCTACGGGCGGCGGTCCGGCCGGTCAACAAACCCGAAAACCCGATCACTTCCGGGGCCCGATCAGCTCGACCAGGTTGCCGTCGGGATCGCGGACGCACGTCAGGTGCAGCCCGGGCGCGAGCGAGTCGGGCAGGGCGACGGGGCCCTTGGCGACCGGCTTGACGCCGAGCTTCTCCAACCGGGCGAACGCTGCGTCGGTGTCGGCCACCATGATGGTGAGGTAGCGGAAACCGGTGTGGGAATGGATGAAGTCGGTGTCGCCGGTCCGGGGCAGCGTGCCGGCCACCTGCATCAGTTTCAGCTTCGTGGCGGTCGCGTCGTCGCCGAGCACGAGCACGCGGATCGACAGCGGCCGCGCATCGGTGAGTCCGGCGTCGGTCGCCAGGCCCGCCGGCACTTCGAACCCCGTCACCTCCCGAAAGCCGATCCCCTCGGTGTAGAACCGCACGCTCTTGTCGAGGTCGGTGACGACGCAGCCCAGATCGATCGTCGTCCGGGGAAAGGCCTCCGGTTCCGCCGCCCCGGCGGCAAGGCAGGGCAGGGAGAGCGCGAGCGTGAGCAGGAGACGCATGCTAGTCCTTTCGAGGAGGGTGACTGACCGCATCGGATCACACCGCCGACGAGGGCTGCAGGGGCAGGGCTGCCCCTGCAGCCGTGAAGTCAGTCGATGAAGCCGCTCAGTTCCTCGCTGCGGGCCGGGGCCTGCAGCTTGCGGACGGCCTTGGCCTCGATCTGCCGGATCCGCTCGCGGGTCACCTTGAAGATGTGGCCCACTTCCTCGAGCGTGTAGCTGTAGCCGTCGCCGAGGCCGTAGCGGAGCTTGATGATCTCCCGCTCCCGGTAGGAGAGGCTCTTCAAGACCTTCGCGATCCGGTTGCGGAGCATCTCCTGGGCGGCGCCCACGGCCGGGTTCTCCGCGCCGGTGTGGGCAGGAGGTCGCCGAAGTGGCTGTCCTCGCTGTTGCCC
>JBIKXY010000029.1:0-19367 GCA_044355515.1 Pirellulales bacterium | reverse complement strand
CCTACTACTGCCACCAGGCCAGCGGCGTGGGGTTGGCGACCGTGATCGGCACCGGGGCCGGCACGATCCAGCTCGACGACATGGAGCAGAGCGACTTCACGATGCTGATCGGGGGCAACCCGGCGAGCAACCACCCGCGGATGATGCGGACCTTGATGACCGTTCGCCGCCATGGGGGCAAGGTGGTGGTGGTCAACCCGATCGTGGAGACGGGGCTCGTCAACTTCTCGGTGCCGAGCGATCCCTGGGCGCTGTTCTTCGGCGCCGAGATCGCGAGCACCTACGTGCAGCCGTATGTCGGCGGCGACCTGGCGCTCGTGTACGGGATGATGAAGCGGCTCGTGGAGCTGCAGGCCGAGCGGGGCTTCAACGCCGCGGGGGAGCCGATCGTCGACGAGGCTTTTCTGCGCGAGCACTGCACCGGCTGGCCCGAGCTCGCCGCCGCGATCGACGCCCTCTCCTGGGACGAGATCGTGGCCAAGAGCGGCGTCTGCAAGCGGGAGATCGACGACCTCGCCGCCCAATACGCCGAGAGCAAGCGGGCCGTGTTCGCCTGGACGATGGGGGTGACGCACCACCTCCATGGCGCCGCCACGGTGCAGGCGATTGCGGCCTTGGCGCTCGTGCGACGCATGGTGGGCCGGCCCGGGGCGGGACTGCAGCCGATCCGCGGCCACTCCAACATCCAGGGCATGGGCACCGTGGGTGTCACGCCCACGCTCAAGGCCGCCCTGTTCGAGCGGCTCGAGAGCCACTTCGGCGTGAAACTGCCCACGATCAAGGGCTACGACACGCTCGAGTGCCTCGACGCCGCCGACTCTCGCCAGATGAAGTTCGCCCTCTGCCTCGGCGGCAACCTCTGGGGCGCGAGCCCCGACGCCGCTTATGCCGAGCGGGCGATGGCCAAGATCGACACGGTGGTCTATCTCAGCACCTCGCTCAACACGGGGCATGCCGGCGGCCTGGGGGGCGAGGAGACGATCATCCTCCCGGTGCTGGCCCGCGACGAGGAGCCCGAGCCCTCCACGCAGGAGAGCATGTTCAGCTACATCCGGCTCTCCGACGGCGGCAAGCCGCGGCACCCGAGCGACGAGCACTCTGGTCCCCGGGCCGAGGTGGCGATCATCGCCGAGCTGGCCCAGCGGGTCTTGGGCGGGGGCGGCCCGGTGAACTGGCACGACATGGCCCACACCAGCACGATCCGCCGGGCGATCGGACGAATCGTTCCCGGCCTCGAGCAGATCGCCGAGATCGACAAGACCAAGAAGGAGTTTTCGATCCCCGGCCGGGCGCTCGACACGACCAGGTTTCCCACGGCCGACGGCAAGGCTCATCTGGTCGTCCACACGCTGCCGCCCGCCCCGGAGGGGCTCGTCCTGATGACGATCCGCAGCGAGGGGCAGTTCAACACGGTCGTCTACGAGGAGGAGGATCTGTACCGCAACCAGACCCGGCGGGACATCGTGCTCATCCATCCCGACGATATCGCGAGGTTCGGGCTCACGGCGGGCGGCCGCTGCCGGATCGCGAGCGCTACCGGCGAGATGCGGGGCCAGATCGTGTCGGCGTTTCCGGAGATCCGCCCGGGCTGCGTGGCGATGTATTACCCTGAGAGCAACGTGCTCGTGCCGAAGGCCGCCGACCCGCTCTCGCGGACCCCGGCCTACAAGAGCATCCCGGTCAGCCTCGCCCCCGACGAGCCGACGATCGCCGTCCCGCGGCCCCAGCCCGAACTCGTGGCGGCCGGCACGCCGCGGGACAAGATGAACCAGTGCGGCTGAGGTTTCGAGTCGGGGATTGACCGAACACCTGTACGCCCGTACTATCTTGGCATGGCCGCATCTGCCGACCTTTTCGCGCGGGCTTCGCCGGGGCTGCCTGAGCCGGCCTGGGCGATTGCGACGTTGTTTCCCTCCCAGGGGGAGTGGACGGATGCGGCGTATCTCTCCTTCACCGAGCCGCTCGGGCAGTTGGTCGAGCTGGTAGACGGATCGATCGAGGTGCCGGCGATGCCCACCAAGACCCACCAACAGATCGTGCACGCCCTGCTCGAGATGCTGCTGGCGTTCCTGCGGCCGAGGCAGGCCGGTGACGCGGTCGCTGCACCGTATCGGATGCGGCTCCGGGTGGGGACGTTTCGCGAGCCGGACATCTGCGTCTACGCCGCGGCCCACCTCGAGCGGTTCGGGGAGCGGTATGGGGAGCCGGCCGATCTGGTGGTCGAGGTCGTCAGTGACGACGCGGCCAGCCGGGTTCGCGACTACGAGGACAAGCGGCGTGACTACGCGGCCGCCGGGATTCCCGAGTATTGGATCGTCGATCCGGCCGCGGGACGGGTGATCGTCCTGTCGTTGGCCGGCGAAGGCTATGCGCCGGCCGGCGAGTATGGAATCGGCGACGTCGCGTCATCGCCGCTGCTGCCGGGCTTCACCGTCGAGGTCGGCCCGCTCTTCCATGCGGAACCCTGAGCCGCGCGCAGGCTCGGGGCCGGGCCCATGCCATCTCGCGGACGCTCGGGGGGCCTTGCGCGCACAGGCTCGGGGCGAGGCCCATGCCATCTCGCCGGACGCTCGCTTCCGGCATCCTGCCGTCCGCTCGCTCCGTGGCAGCTCGCTCTCGGCATCCTGCCTTCGCTCGCTGCCAAGGCCGTCTCGATTGGCATGGGCCTCCCCCCTCGCAGTCCATCGGTATTCACGACCAGCGGGAGCCGGGGGTGGAAGCCGGAGGAGCCTGGAGATTTCGCTCGCTTGGCGTGGAAGCGAAAGAGACCGTCGTGCGAAATATCCCAGCGACGGAGGCTTTCGCCCCCGGCTCCCCCGCGCCGTTGGACGTCGCGGGCGAGGGCCCGTTGATGCGGCGAATCGTCCGTTCACTCAAACAGCGACTTTTGTTCGCTGGCTGCCGGCTTGCGGCGGGGCTTCGGGGCGGCGCTGGCGTCGCTCTCGAGCGCGAGTAGGAGGTCGCGGGCCCGCTCGATCACCTTCACGGGCACGCCGGCGAGCCGGGCCACGTGCACGCCCCAGCTCTTGTCGGCGGCGCCGGCCGCCACCTGATGGAGAAACACGAGCTCGTCGCGGTGCTGCTTGACCAGCACCTGAGCGTTACCCACGCCCGGCAGCCGCGCCAGTTCGGCGAGCTGGAGATAGTGCGTGGCGAAGAGCGTCCGGCAGCCGACGCTGCCCTGGAGGTGCTCCACCACCGCCTGGGCGATCGCCAGGCCGTCGAAGGTGCTCGTGCCCCGGCCCACCTCGTCGAGGATCACGAGGCTCCGGGGTGTGGCCCGGTTGAGGATCCGCGCGGTCTGCGACATCTCGACCAGGAACGTGCTTGCGCCCCGCGCCAGGTCGTCGCCGGCCCCGATCCGGGCGAAGAGCCGGTCCACGATCCCCAGGCGGCACCGCTTGGCCGGCACGAAGCTGCCCGCCTGGGCGAGCACCACCACGAGCGCCGCCTGACGGATAAAGGTGCTCTTGCCCCCCATGTTGGGTCCGGTGACGAGCAGGATCGCCGGGGCGTCGCCGGCGGGCGGGGGGCCGTCGGCAGGCCGGGCCGCCAGCACAAGGTCGTTGGCCACGAGCGTGCCCGGGGGCAGCATCTCCTCGAGCACCGGATGCCGGCCGGCCTCGATCTCGAGCTCGCCGCCGGCCGTGATCTCGGGCCGCACCCAGCCGCGGCGGCGGGCCACATCGGCCAGCGCCACGAGCACGTCGAGGATCGCCAGGACCCCGGCCGCCCGGTCGAGCCGGCTCCGCTCGCCGGCCACGAAACTCCGCAGCTCGTCGAGCAGCTGGATCTCGCGGCGGATCGCCTCCTCCTCGGCGCCGAGCACCTGCCGCTGCCGTTCGTCGAGCTCGGGGGTGGTGTACCGCTCGGCGTTCTTGACCGTCTGCTTGCGGACATACTCCGGCGGCACCTTCTCGGCGTGGGACCGGCCCACCTCGAGAAAGAACCCGAACACGCGGTTGTAGCCCACCTTCAGCGAGGCGATCCCCGTCCGCTCGATCTCCTGGGCCTGGTAGCGGGTGATCCAGGCCTTGCCGCCGCTGGCCAGCTCGGCGAGTTCGTCGAGCGGCCGGTCGAAGCCCGGGCGGATGAAGCCGCCGTCGCGGGCGAACACCGGGCAGCCCTCGCGGAGCGTGGCGGTGACCCGCGCGGCGATGTCGGCGCAGGGGTCGAGGCTCTCCCGCAGGTCGGCGAGCAGGCCGCCTGAACCCGCGAGCAGGGCGAGCACGTCGGGGAGGATGGCGGCCGCGTGGCCGAGCCGCTCGAGGTCGCGGGGCCCGGCCCGGCCGGTCACGACCCGGCCGACCAGCCGCTCCACATCGCCGATTCCGGCCAGCCGCTCGGCGAGCCGGGCGGCCCGCGAGGCATCGGCCACGAGCGCGGCCACGGCGTCGTGCCGGTCGATGATCGCGGCCCGGTCCACGAGCGGGCTCGCGAGCCACTCGCCGAGCAAACGGGCGCCCATCGGCGTCTTCGTCTGGTCGAGCACGCCGGCCAGCGACCCGGCGCGGCGACCGCTGGCCGTGCCGCGGACGAGCTCGAGGCTGCGGCGGGAGGCCTCGTCGATCTCCAGCCGCAGGCCCGGCCGCCACGGCGCGAGCATGTCGATCCGGCCCACGGCGGCGGGCTCGTTCTCCTCGAGGTAGGCGACCACGCCCCCCGCCGCGGCGATGCCCAGGGCGTCATCGGCCGGTTCGAAGCCGAAGCCCTCGAGCCGCCGGCCGCCCAGTGCCCGGGCGAGCGCCGCCTCGGCCGGGGCCGGCTCGAACCACCAGTCGGGCCGGCTCGTGACCATCCGGCCGCCCCCCGCGGCCTTGACGAGCTCCTCGGCGTCGGGCCGGTCTCGCTCCGCGCAGAGGCACTCGGCCGGATCGAGCCTGAGGAGGTGGTCGGCGAAGTCATCGCGCTGGATCACCGCGGCCTCGAACCGGCCCGCGGCCACGTCGATCCAGGCCAGGCCCAGACGACCGCGGGCCTCGTCTCCCGAGCCGTCGGCGGCCATCTCGCCCCGCCGCCGCTCCGGGAGGATCGCGACCAAAAAGTTGCTCCGGTCGGGATCGAGCAGCGACTCGTCGGCGGCGATGCCGGGCGTGACGATTCGCGTCACCTCCCGGCGGAGGAGTCCCTTGATCGGCTTGCCATCCGTCGCAGCCGGCCCGTCGATCTGTTCGCAGATCGCCACCCGGCGGCCGGCGGCCACGAGCTTGACGAGTTGGGGGTCGAGTTGGTGGTACGGGAAACCTGCCATCGGCAGGGCGTCGGGCCCTTTGTCGCGGCTGGTGAGCGTGAGGTCGAGGAGGGCGGCCGCCTCGCGGGCGTCGTCGCCGAAGAGCTCGTAGAAATCGCCCATCCGAAACAGCACGAGCGCCCCCGGGCAGCGCGCCTTGGCCGCCTCGAACTGCTGCATCATTGGTGACTTCGCGGCCGCCATGGCGGGAAATGTAGCAGCCGGAGGGCGGTTTGCCGGCGAGCCTTTGACCGCCGCGGCGGTGGGGCGTACAAAATCATCGGACGGCGTCACGACACCCGCGGTCGCCGATGAGAGGCCCCTGTGATGGGGATCTGTGAATCTGGTCAGGGCCTAACCGCAGCAGCCATAAGCAGTCGTCCCTTTGTGCGGTGGGCCTCTCATCGGCGGCCGAGGTGACATGGCCGAGGGCCGGGGAAGGCGGGAGCCGGCGTCAACGCCGAAGCCAACCCCCGGATCATGTACCGGAAGCCCGAAGTCACCACGCCCGATGACCGCATCTGACCCAGCCGCGAGCCAGACCCAGCTCGGCGGCGCCGGCTATCAGGTCGTGGCCCGCCGCTATCGGCCGCAGCGGTTCGCCGACCTGGTGGGCCAGGAGCACGTCGCCCGCGGCCTCTCCGGGGCGATCGAGAGCGGGCGGATCGGCCATGCCTACCTGTTCACGGGGGCGCGGGGCGTGGGCAAGACGAGCGCCGCCAGGATCTACGCCAAGGCGCTCGAGTGCGAGGCGGGGCCGGCGGCCGAACCCTGCAACGTCTGCGACACCTGCATCGCGATCACCGCGGGACAGGACGTGGACGTGGTCGAGATCGACGCCGCCAGCAATCGGGGCGTGGATGAGATCCGGAGCCTCCGGCAGAACGTGGCCGTGCGTCCGGCCCGCGGCCGCTTCAAGGTCTACATCATCGACGAAGTGCACATGCTCACGCGGGAGGCCTTCAACGCCCTCCTGAAGACGCTCGAGGAGCCGCCGGGGCACGTGAAGTTCGTGTTCTGCACGACCGAGCCTGAGAAGCTGCCGATCACGATTCTCTCCCGCTGCCAGCGGTTCGACTTCGTGACGGTCGACGCCCCGGCGATCGCCCGGCGGCTCGCCCAGATCGTGGAGTCCGAGGGGGGCGAGGTGTCGGCCGCGGCCCTGGAGCTGATCGCGCGGCGGGCCGCCGGCAGCATGCGGGACAGCCAGTCGCTGCTCGAGCAGCTGCTCGGGTCGGCGTCCGGGCCGATCGGCGTGGACGACGTGCACGCCGTGATCGGCACCGGCAGCGAGGAACGGATCGGCGAGCTGCTCGCGGCTGTGGCCGCCCGCGACGCGGCCCGGGCCCTCGCGGCCCTCGACCTCGCGCTCGCCGGCGGCGCCGATCCCGGGGGCGTGATGGAGCAGCTGCTGGCGGCCCTGCGCGACTGCCTGCTGGCGAGCGTGGGCTGCCCTGCTGTGATGCTCGCAGGATCGAACGGTCTCGGCCTCGACGTGGCGGCCACGGGCCGTGACCTGGGCACGGCGACGGTGTTGGCGATGCTGCAGATCCTGGATCAGGCGCTCGGCCGGATGCGGACCAGCGGCCATGCCGCGGTGTTGGCCGAGATGGCCGTGGTTCGGCTGGCGACCCTCGAGGATCTCGAGAGCCTGGCCGCCGCCGTCGATCGCGTGGCGGCCGGGGCATCGTCGACGGCCCCTCCGGCCGCAGCGCCGCGCGAAAAAAAAACGGCCGACCTGACGCTTGAGCCGGCAGCGCCTGCCGCTCAGGTCCTCCGAGCTGAGGCACCGCCTCTGCGGCCCGCGGCACCGGCGGACCCGATCATCAAGGCGGAGCCGGTCGCGGCGAATCGGCCGGTCGCCGCCGCGGAGAAGCGTCATGCGACGCCGGCGCCGTCCGTAACGCTGCCACCGGGCGACCCGCTGGCTCTCTGGCAGGTCGTCACCGCGTCGCTCGACGGGCTGGCCGCGGACTTCGCGGCCACGGCCACCTCGGCCGCATGGCGAGACGGGGTGCTCGAGGTCTCGCTGCCGGCTGACGCCGCCACGGCGGCCTCGTTTCTTCGGCGACCAGATTCGGTCGCGTCGATTGCTGCCGGGCTCGCGGCCCGGGTGGGCGGGCCGGTGCGGCATGCGATCTTGCTCGCACCGGCCAAGCCTGCCGGCACCGAGTCCGAGCGGTCGCCGCCCCCCGGCGTCACCTCGCAGGCCGCGCTCGTGCGGGCCGCTACCGACCATCCGCTCGTGGCCCACGCCCGCACCCTGTTCGACGCCGCGATCCGCAAGGTGGAGCCGTTGCGACCGCGGGAGGTCGAGCCGGCGGTGGTCGAGGTGGCGGCAGGCGGAGGGGCCGGCGCCGCGACGGGCGACGAACCGGGGCCGACCGACGAGGAATCCGAGGGTGATGATGGCTGAGAAACACTCCGAGTCGCGGCGGGCGGATGGGCAGGGGGCCGTGCCCAGGCTCGTGGCCGCCTTCGCCGACCTGCCGGGCATCGGACGCCGGACCGCCGAGCGGCTGGCCTACCATGTCCTGATGATGCCCCGCGAACCGGCCCTCGAGTTCGCGGCCGCGATCAGGGCGGTGAAAGACAACCTCCGTCCCTGTGCCACCTGCGGCAACCTGGCTGAAGACGAGGAGTGCGGGATCTGCCGCGATCCCAATCGCGACCGCGGGCTGCTCTGCGTGGTCGAGCAGGTGCGGGATCTGTTGGCGCTCGAGCAGGCGGGGGCCTACCGGGGCCTCTATCACGTGCTCCAGGGGAGGCTCGCCCCGCTGGAGGGCCGGGGGCCGGAACGGCTCACGCTCGACGCTCTCGAGGCCCGGGTCCGCGGCGGCGAGTTTCGCGAGGTCATCCTCGGCACCACGCCCAATGTGGAGGGTGACGCCACCGCCCTGCTTGTCACGGAGCGGCTCGCCGCTCTGCCCGTGGAGATCACACGGCTGGCCCGCGGGCTCACCGTGGGCGCGTCACTGGAACAGGCCAATCGCGAAATGCTCGCCGACGCCATCGCCGGCCGCCGCCGCTGGGCCGACTGACAGGGAGCCCCGGGGGCTTGCTGCACGCCATCGGCCTGCCGGAACAACGTCCGGCCCGCACTCACGCAATCCTGACCGGGCGGCGATCCAGCTCCTTGAGGTATCCTATATGGAAACGACAGCCACGGCTGTCTCGCGGCTCGGAGCATGACGGCGATGCGGATGTCGTTCGGCCAGGAAATGCGGTTGGCGCAGAAGCAGGTGCTTGCGCCGCGCATGATCCAGTCGATGGAGATCCTGCAACTGCCCGTGCTGGCGCTGGAGGAGCGGATCGAGCAGGAGATCCAGAACAACGAGACGCTCGAGGTGGACGAGGCGGGCCAGGATGAGGGGTCGGCGGCGGAGTCCGCCGGGGCGGACGCGGCCGCTGAGCCGTCGGCCTCCTCCAAGACGGTCGATGAAACCCCGTTGGTCGTCGATCACGAGCATGCCAACCAGGCGGACTTCGAACGGTCGTACGACTGGTCGGCCGAGTACCCCGACAGCGACGACGACCGCAGCCGCCCCTCCGCGGCGCAGATCGAGCAGGCGGGTGACCGGTATCTCGACCTGATGGCCAATATGCAGGAGCGGCCCGAGACGCTCTGCGACCATCTCCACGCCCAACTGGCGAGCGAGGACCTGCCCAAGCCGGTGCGGTTCGCGGCCGACAAGATCATCTATAACCTCGATGCCAACGGCTACCTGCCGATGCCGCTGGCCGAACTCGTCGATCCCGACGGCCCCGGCGACCAGCTTGCCCAGCTCGAGCGAGCGCTCGAGGTCGTGCAGGGGCTCGACCCGCCCGGTGTGGCGGCCCGGGATCTGCGGGAGTGTCTGCTGCTGCAGATCCGCCCCGAGATGCCGCACGCCCGGCAATTGCGTCGGCTCGTGGCCGACCATCTCGAGGATCTCGGCGGCAATCGCCTGCCGGTAATCGAGCGGAAGATGGGGCTGTCGCTCGATGAGATCGAGGCTCTCCGTGACCAGCTTCACATGCTGCGGCCGAAGCCGGGGGCGGTCTTTTCGTCGCCGATCGTCGTGCCGATCAAGCCCGATGTCTATGCCGATCAGCAGACCGACGGAACGTGGAAGTGCCGGCTCGAGGAGATCGACCTGCCTGCCCTGCGGATCAGCCCGACCTACCGCGAGATGCTCGCGTCCCCTGACACCGATCCGGCCACCCGTGAATACATCAAGCGCAAGATCAACTCGGCTCAGTGGCTGATCGATGCGATCGAGCAGCGACGCAGCACGCTGCTCAAGACGGCCCAGGCGATCGTCGATCATCAGACCCGGTTCCTGGTCGAAGGCCCCGAGGCGTTGGAGCCGCTCAAGATGCAGCAGATCGCCGAGCGAATCGGGATGCACGTCACCACGGTCAGCCGGGCGGTTGACGACAAGTGGCTGCAGACACCTCGGGGCATCCATCCGCTGCGGAAGTTCTTCGTCGGCGGCACCACCAGCGCCGACGGCGACGAGGTGGCCTGGGACACGGTGCGGCTCAAGCTCCAGGAAATCGTCGACGGCGAACCCAAAGACTCGCCCTACAGCGACGATGACCTGGTAGACGAGCTGAGCAAGCGGGGCATCACGGTGGCGCGGCGGACCGTCACGAAGTATCGCAAGGCGATGCAGATTCCCAGTTCCCGGCAGCGGCGCGACTGGAAGCTGGCCAGGGCCACCAGGCCTGTCGCCGCCGAAGTTGAGTCCGAAGTCAATGCCGGGCTCGACGGGGCCGCCGATCCCCGAGGCTGAAGCCCGGATTCGCCGGCTTGCCGATTTCGTGACCGGGCCTCTACATTCCGCTCACCCGCGGGAGGCCGGTCTGATGCGTTGTCCATTCTGCCGAGCCGATAACGACCGCGTGATCGACTCGCGAGCCGGAGACGATGGCGGTTCGATCCGCCGCCGCCGGGAGTGCCTCGGCTGCCGCCGCCGGTTCACGACCTACGAGCGGATCGAGCGGCAACTGCTGACGGTGGTCAAGAAGGGGGGCGTGCGCGACCCCTTCGACCGCGACAAGATCAAGCGGGGGCTGGCCAAGGCCTGCTGGAAGCGGCCCGTCACCGAAGATGACATCGAGCAGGCGGTGGCGGCGGTCGAGGCCGAGCTCTACGGCGCCTACGAGAGCGAGGTGCCCAGCCAGGTGATCGGCGAGCGGATCATGGAGCTGCTCAAGGGGCTCGACCAGGTGGCCTACGTTCGGTTCGCGAGCGTGTATCGGGAGTTCAAGGACGTCCGCGACTTCGTCGACGAGCTCGAGCCGATCCTGGCTCAGTCGCCCCCGGCCGTGGGCCGCCGATAGTCGCCCCGTACGCCGCCGGTCTTCTCTTCCAGGCGGACGCCGGCCAGTTCCATTCCTGGGTCGATCGACTTGGCCATGTCGTAGATCGTGAGGGCCGCGGCCGTCACCGCGACGAGCGCCTCCATCTCGACCCCGGTGCGGGCCGTGGCCCGGACGGTGGCCTGGATGGCGACATGGTCGGCCGACGTGCAGTCGATCGCCACCTCGACCGAGTCGAGCGGCAGCGGATGGCAGAGGGGCACGATGTCGCTCGTCCGCTTGGCGGCCATGATCCCGGCCAGGCGGGCGGCGGCCAGGGCGTCCCCCTTCTCCAGGCTGCCGGAGCGGATCTGGGCGAGCGTCTCGGGCCGGGCCACCAGCCGGGCGGAGGCCCGCGCCGTCCGCAGCGACACCGTCTTGCCGCCGACATCGATCATCCGGAGGCCGGCCGGGGAGGGGTCGCTCATGGGGGGAGATGATACCAGCCCGCGTGGCGAACGCGACGGCCCGGCGCTCCCCGAGGGGAGGCCGGGCCGCGGTCATGGAGTCGCCGGTACGGTGGGTCGAGACCCGTTTCGCCGGCCTTGGGCCGCCGGGGAACGCGGCCTCAGACCAGCTCCTTCTTGGCGCCAATGAGCGTGCGGAGCCGCTCGGCCAGCAGGGCCACGTCGAACGGCTTCTTGAAGCTCTCGTTGACGTGGTTGCGGTCGACCGTGATCTGCGACCCGTCGTCGGGCAACAGGGCGATCACGATCGTGTCGGCGTACTCGGGATTCCGCTTCAGGTTCTGGCAGATCTGCTGGGCGTCGATCCGGCCGATCGAGTAGTCCACCACGATACAGTCGGGATGGAAGCTCTCGGCCTGGATCCCGGCCTCGAAGCCGCTGGCCGCAACCTGGATCTTGAACGACTTCTCCACGGGGAGGTGCCGCTTGACGTTCTCGATCAGGACCTGGTCCTGGCCGACCAGCAGCACCTTCGCCATCGCCTCGTCCTCGAGGTCGCCCAATGGCATGCCGTGCTCCTTGAGGAACTTGATCAGATACTCCCGCGGGATCCGGCGGTCCTGACTGCCCGGGATGCGGTAGCCCCGGAGCCGTCCGGAGTCGAACCACTTGCTCACCGTGCGGGGAGCAACTTTACAGATCTTGGCGACCTGGCCTGTCGTGAAAACCTTCATCGCTTGGACTCCATGAATGGATCTTTCGTGTCCGGAATCGACATGGCCAGTCCGCCGGTTCGAGACCCGCGGGACACGGCCCCCCTGTGGTGCGGATCGATCGAGCCACGCGGGGAGCGCCGCACCGTGGTGCCCCGCGCCGGAAGGGTCCGCGGGCGCAGGAGGGGCGTGAGAAGGGCCAGTCGCCGGCCAACGCCCGAAAACGGGCGTGGGCCGGGATCGGCCTTGGACTCGCAGGATTCCCCCCCTGCGCCACGCCTGCGGGCGGCCGGGATCGCTCCCGGACACGTCCGTGACGTGACCATCCAAGCCTGTAGATCGAAAGATCGTGTCGTGCGACTTGAGCCGAACTTCGGGGACGCAGCGGACGAAGGGGAAAAAGGGGGCTCAGGCCGCCCGGCTCGTGCAGGCGGCGGCCGTCTCGAACCGGACCGACATCCGCTTGGAGACACCCGACTCCTCCATGGTGACCCCGTAGAGCGTGCCGGCCGCGGCCATCGTCTTCTTGGAATGGGTGACGACGATGAACTGGGTCGCGGAGAGGAAGTCGCGGAGCACTCCCACGAACCGGTCCACGTTGGCCTCGTCGAGGGCCGCATCGACCTCGTCGAGCACGCAGAAGGGGCTGGGGCGGGAGCGGAAGATCGCCAGCAGCAAGGCCACGCACGTCATCGTCTTCTCGCCCCCCGAGAGCAGCGAGATGTTGCGAGGCTCCTTGCCGGGCGGCCGGGCGACGATCTCCACCGAGGTTTCGAGCAGGTCCACGCCCGGCTCGAGCACGAGGTCGGCCTGACCACCGCCGAAGACCCGCTCGAACAGCTCGCGAAAGTGGCCGCGGACGGTCTCGATCGTCTCCCCCAAGAGCCGGCGACTGTCGTCGTCGATCCGCGCGATCAGCTGCTCGATCGACTCGCGGGCCGCGGTCACGTCGTGCAGCTGGGCCTCCAGGGCCGCCAGCCGGACGGCGAGCTCCTCGGCTTCGGCGAGGGCCTCGAGGTTGACGCTGCCCATGTGGGCGACCTTGCGGCGGAGTTCCTCGATCGCCGTCTCGAGTTCGCGCCGGTCGGCGGGGATCGGCTCGGGCTCGGCAGCGCCGGCGGCTGGCAAGACCGCTTCCGCCGGCGCGGCCGCCTGCGCCGGCGCGGCCGCCTGCGCCGGCGCGGCCGCCTGCGCCGGCGCGGCCGCCGCGATGGCGTCGATGTCGAGGTCGTACTCGTCGCGGATCCGCTCCACGATCCGGACCCGCTGGTGGCTCGCTTCCCCGGCCTCCAGTTCGCGGGCATGAATCCGCTCGGAGAGGCTGAAGGCCGCGGCCCGGGCGGCGTCCTGATCGGCCGCAGCCGAGCGACGCCAGGCTTCGAAGCGGGCGGCCTCATCCTCCGCGGCGGCCAGGACTCCGCCGGCCCGTTCGGCCTCCCAGGCAAGTTCCGCATGGGCCGCCCCGGCCCCGAGTAGTTCGAGTTCCCAAGCCCGGAGCCTCGCCCCGGCCTCGGCCGTCCCGAGGTCCGCCGCGGTCACCTCCTCGCGCCGGCGGAGGACGCGGTCGGCCAAGGAGTTCGCCTCGTCGCGGTAGCGGTCTGCCTTCTCGGCCAGGGCGACCCGCTCGACCTTCAGCCGCTGCAGATCCTCGATCAACTCGCCGCGGCTCCGCTCCAGCCGCTCGACAGCCTCGCGACGTCGCGACAGCTCGGCCTCGGCATCGGCGACCTCGCTGCCGGCCTCCGCGACGGCGGCCTGGGCGGAGCGGGCGGCGGCCTCCGCGGCGATCGCCCTGCGTTCCGCCTCCTGGACCGCCTCGTCGGCCCGGCTGATCGCCTCGTCGGCGGTGCGCTCGTCGCGACCGAGTCGCTCGAGGTCGGCCCGGGCCAGCGCGATCGCGTCAGCAGCCTGCTGCCGCCGCCCCTGGGCGGCGACCAGGTCGCCGGCCAGTCGCTTCAGCTCGGCCTCCCGGCTGGCGACGGTCGCGGTCGCCCGCTCCACCGCGGAGGCCAGTTCGCTCACCCTCTGCTCGAGTTCGCGGAGCTCGCTGCGGCGGGCTACGAGCCCGAGCGGCGCGGTTCCCGTACCGATCTCGAGCCCGGCCGCCGCCGAGAGCGACTCGCCGGCGCGGGTCAGCAGCAGCGTGCCGGCGGGGGCATGCTGGAGGAGGGCGGCCGCCCTGCCGAGCGACTCCACGACCCAGACGCGGCCCAGCAGCCGGCGAACGAGCGCGGCGTCGCCGGGGGCCGCATCGGCCGTCACCAACCGATCAAGCCGGCCCACGATGCCGGCCTCCGGCGGCGGCTCGAAATCACCGGGCTCGGGCAGCGCAGCGGCGGACACGAAGCCGATCCGGCCGCCATCCGCGGGGCCGTGCGGGGCAGCTGCGTGCCACTCGATCACCTCGTCGAGCGATGCCACGAGCAGGCTCCGCGCGACCTGCCCGAGCGCGAGATCGACGATCGCCGCCCACTCGACGGGCACCACCAAAGCGTCGGCCAGCATCCCTGTCAGGCCGGGCACGGGCGCATGGTCATCCTGGAGCAGGCCGCGGGCGGCATCCGAGAGCCCGTCGTGCCTGAGGACGAGATCACGGAGCAGGTCGCGGCGTTCGCGGCAGGCTTCGGCCGCCGCCCGGGAGTCGGCCAGTTCCAGCCAGGCGGTCTGCAGTTGGAAGTTCGCCTCGCGCTGGGCGGCCTCGGCCGCCTCGACCTCGCGGCCCGTCTTGGCCAGCCGCGAGTGCAGCGACTGGATGTGTCCTTCACCCGCCGCGCGGGCTTCCGTGAGCCGGGCCCGCCGCTCACGGGCGGCTGCCGCGGCATCCCGAGCCAGATCGACGCTCGCGAACGCCTCGGCAACCCGCTCCCCGGTTGCCTCCGCCGTCGTCTCGAGTCGCAGCCGGATCTGACGCCGCTCATCGAGCGCCCCCGTGGCGGCGGCAAGCCGCGCTCGGGCGGCGCTCCAGTCGTCGCCCGAACCGGCCGCCAGTCGGGCACACTCCGCGAGCCTGGCCTCGACGGCGGCCAGCGCGGCGGCGGTCGCTCTGCTCCGCTCCGTGCCGGCCGCGGCTTCGGCGGCGGCGCTGGCGATCGCCCGGACGGCCCGCTCGCGAGCCTCGGCGGCTCTGGCGACCCCGGCTTCGAGATCGCCACGGCGGGACTGCTGCCAGCGGAGGGTGGTCACCGCGGCGGCCTCCCGCTGGTTGGCACCTGCGGTCGCGGCCCGCGACTCCGTGAGCATCGCGGCGTGGGCCTCGATCGCCGTGGCCAGCGCGGCGAGCGACTCGGCCGCCGCCGCGCCGCGGATTTCGGCCGCGGTCAGCGCGGCCCGATCGGCCGCGAGAGCTTCCTCGACCGCCGCCACCGCGGCATCAACGCCGGCGAGGTCGCGGGTCGCCGCCGCCAGCCGGAGGGTCTTGAGCCGTTCGCTCAGGCTCCGCCAGCGGCGGGCCCGGGCGGCCTGATTGCGGACCGTCTCGAGCCTGCTCGACACCTCTCCCACGATGTCGGCCAGCCGCTGCCGGTTCTGCTCGGCCCGCTCGAGCCGCCGCAGGGCCTCGGCTCGACGGGCCCGAAAGCGGGTAATGCCGGCCGCCTCCTCGAAGACGGCGCGGCGGTCGCGACCGGAGGCGGTGAGCAGGGCGTCGACCCGCCCCTGCTCGATCACGCTATAGGCCTCGGTCGCGGCACCGGTGCCGGAGAACACTTCGCGAATGTCCTTCAGCCGCGCGGTCTCGCCGTTGATGAGATACTCGCTCTCACCGCTGCGGTAGACGCGGCGCATGATCTGCACCTCGTCGGTCGCGAGGGGCAGTTGACGGCTTCGGTTGTCGAAGATCAGGGCCACCTCGGCCATGTTGAGCGGCTTGCGGCCCGTCGATCCGGCGAAGATGACATCGGACATCTCCTTGCCGCGGAGGCTGCGGGCCGACTGCTCGCCAAGCACCCACTTGATGGCATCGACGACGTTCGACTTCCCCGAGCCGTTCGGCCCCACGACGGCCGTCACGCCGGGCGGAAAGTCGAATCGGGTCCGGTCGGCGAAGCTCTTGAAACCGAACAGCTCGAGTGCCTTGAGGCAGATCATGAGCGTTCGTCCGTCCGCTCTTCCCGGCTCTGGGCGGCGCCGGTGTCGGCGGCGTCCTCGCCAGCGCGGGTGCCGGTCTCCTCGTGGATCGCCGGCCGGCCGTCAAAGGCGTCGGGGAGGGCGTCGAAGGCCAGGCGGCTGGCCAGATGACGGCCCGCGGCGGCCCGCTGCAGGAACTGCACCGCGTCAGGGTAGCCGCCGCCGAGGTCGATGATCGCCCGCACGATGGCGGCGGCCTCGGCGGGAACCTCGGCCGCCTGGTCCGACTGGCCCGGCACGAACCGGCTGACCGTGGCCATCGGGCCGTCGACCACGACCACGATCGAACGGCCCGCCTCGGCCCGCAGGCCACGGCTCACGGGGTGCTCGGGGCCGAAGAACACGAGTTCCGGCCGCTCCCG
This sequence comes from Pirellulales bacterium, assembly GCA_044355515.1. Classification (GTDB taxonomy): domain Bacteria; phylum Planctomycetota; class Planctomycetia; order Pirellulales; family UBA1268; genus QWPN01. The sequence goes on along the minus strand of JBIKXY010000029.1, from coordinate 3,184 downwards.
CCGCGTGGAGTGGATCAGCGGCGGCCCATCGACATCGAGCACGTGCAGCCGGCAGGCGTCGCCAAGCCGCTCGCCGCGAACCAGCGGCATCCCGGGATCGAGCCGCTGCAGGGCCCGGAACGCGCCGTACCGGGTTTCCGAGCTGCGACTGGTGAGCAACTCCTCCAAGGCATCGATGCCGTTGGCGTCGTCGAGCACGGAGAGGGCGGCCAGCGCCGCCGGCCGTGCGCTCCGCAGGGATCGGGCCGCCTCGGCCAGATGGCGGGCGGCGACCGACTCGCCCAGGTAGGCGAGGGCCTCGGCGGCGGCGAACCGGATCTCGGCGTCGCCGCTTTCGAGCGCCTGCCGGAGGGCGGGGATCGCATCCTTGCCGATCGCCTCCAGCCGCAGGGCGGCGGCCGGCGCCGTGACCGGGTCGGCCAACTGCCGTGCCAGCAACTGCATTCGGGCATGGCGGCCCTCGGCAGGTTCGATCACCGCCACGCACTGCACCACGCGGATGTAGCGGCCCAGGTTATGCCGGTACAGCGGCGGCACCTGCAGCTCGATGTAGCGGTCGGTCTTGGGATCGGCGACGCCCCGCCTGGTGCCCTTGATCACGGTGTGAAAGCGGCGGTTGATCCAGTCACCGAGCCGTTTGGACATCGCGAACGAACGGTGCTCCGAGGCGATGATCAGCCCCAGTTCGCGGTCGGCCAGCGACACGCCGCCGCCGGGCACCAGAGCCCGTAACCCTGACTTGGAGTCGCGAGTGCCGCTGGAGACCGGATCGACCAGCAGCAGTCCCTCCGCGATGCCCAGTTCGTGGCCGTCGCGGATCACGCTGCCGACGACGGCCTTTTCGGCGAGCCGCGTCTCCATCAACCAGCCGCCCGCGAGGCTCGTGGTGTCGTGACTGGCGGGCACCTCGACGGCCAGATCGAAACGGTCCCCCTTGCGGCAACCCGGCGGAAGGTAGCCGTGCACCCAGACCAGCGAGGTCGACCGCGCTGCCAGCAGCGAGTTGGGCTCGATCACCCCGCGAGATTGCATGGTCGCCAGCAGCGCGGCCCGCTGCGGCCCCGGCGGCGGATCACTGCCGGTGTCGGCCAGCCCCGTGATGAGCGCCGGGGCCTCGATCCGCTTGGGAGCGAGTCCCCAGGGCGCCGTGTAGTCGCCGACGAGCTTGGTGCCCTCCTCGAGCTGCGCGAGCGACTCGATCTCCGGACTCTGGCTGCGGATTGCAGGGCCGGCGCACCCGGCGGCCAGCGAGGCCACGGCGACGAGCGACCAGCCGACCCGTGAGCCGCGGGACAGGCGTGCGTGGACCATCGTCCGGTCCTTCCAGTGGGAGGTGCGGAAGCAAGGGGAAAACGAGGGGGCCGGGAGAGTAGGAGCCGCCGGAGCGGCCGGTCAAGGGTGCTTTGCCGGCTCAGGAGGTCGCCTTGGCGGCGGTGCGTGTCCCTGCTACGGTTCGCACCCCGCGGGGCCGATCCGGCTGCCGCGGCAGACGGATCGCACGAGATCGGGAGACAACGTTCGTGACGGCGTTCGAACCAAGCGGGCTGGGGATCCACGTCAGGTGGATGATCCGGCGGGACATGCCGGAGGTGGCCACCATCGAGCGGGAGGCCTTCGAGTTTCCCTGGTCGGAGGAGGATTTCACCCGCTGTCTCCGCCAACGGAATTGCATCGGCATGGTGGCCGAGATGGCCGACTCCGTCGTGGCATTCATGATCTACGAATTGCACCGCTCCAAACTCCATGTCATCAACTTTGCCGTCCTCCGGTCGCATCGCCGGCTGGGCATCGGCACGCGGATGATGGAGAAGCTGATCGGCAAGCTCGCGCCCGATCGCCGCGGCCGGATCGTGCTCGAAGTGCGGGAGACCAACCTGGCCGCGCAACTTTTCTTCCGTGCGCTCGGCTTTCGGGCAACTTCGGTGCTCAGGGACTTTTATCAGGACTCGACCGAAGACGCCTATCTGATGCAGTTCCACGCCGACCCGCTGCCGACGGAACGGCGAATGGCCGGCTGACGGCTCGCATGCGGCGCTGAAGCGCGGCGAGCGACTGGCGGGGCGAGTCGCCGTGGGCGAAGACCGTGCACACGGGCCTCCCGACGGGAATCGTCTGCGGTGGTCGGGGAAGATCGGCCAGCAGGGGCCAGCCGGCGTGCGGCTCGCCGGCGACCGCGCGGAGCGTCGCGAGCACCGCGTCGTTGATCTCGAGGTCGCGCGGGGCGAACAGAATCGCCTTCGACCATGTGCCCCGCCGCGGCCCGGTCTCGCCGCTGGACGGCACGGGCAGGCCGCACCCGGCCAGATGTGCGGCGGCCAACGAAAGCCCCGTGGCCCGCTCGATGAGTTCCATCGACGCAGTGGGACGAGGATTGATCTCGATCACATGGATCCGGCCGCGTCCGTCGACGATCAGGTCCGCGCCCACGAGTCCCGCCAGGCCGAAGGGTTCGACGAGCAGGCCGCCGAGCCGCAGGAGTTGGTCGTGGAACTCGGCGGCGAGCGACTCCGGGGCGATGTCGACGCTGCCGCAGAAGGCCGAGGGGGGCGCGTGGCACCAGCGGCGGCCGAGCAACTGCCGGCTCGCCCCGATCAGCCGGCCGCAGCCCGCCCCCACCAGGTAGGACGCCGACCAGGAACGACCGGGCACGCGGTATTGCCAGACACGGTCGGTGGATGCTGCCCGCTGGTCGACGTCGCCTCGCCAGAGCGCGATGCCGTGGCCTCCCGCCGACCGGAGGGGTTTCGTCAACCATGAGCCGTCGCCAGGCACGCCGGCGGAATCGTGCCGGGTCTCGGGAAACCGGAGACCCGCCGCGCGGACCACCGCGGCCAGTCGCGCCGGATCGCGGACGGCCGTGACCGCGGCGGGGTTGCAGCCCGCCAGCGGACGGTCGCGGCTGATCGCGGCGATCAGATCCGGATGATTCTCGACGGCGCCGCAATAGAGCCACGGTCCGGGCGGAAAGGACGCCGCGATGGCTGGCAACCCGGCGGGATAGGACCGCACACGGACCGCGGACGTGGCGACCGCACGCAGGTCGAGATCGCCGAAGAGGTCAGCCGCGTGAACCTGGAAGCCTGCCCGCGCGGCCGATTCCGCCATGGCCCGGGCGCTGGCGCCGAGCACGACGAGCGTGGCGGCCCGGACAGCGGACGTGATCATGGGCGGGTCAGGGCCTCGA
>JBIKXY010000170.1:0-6277 GCA_044355515.1 Pirellulales bacterium | reverse complement strand
TCCTGCCACAGGTGAACGCGACGGGTGCCGGCAGCAGCGTGCAGATCAACGACGGCAACACGTCCTCGGGCGCGATCTCGCAGACGACTGGCAAGATCCTGAACGTCGCCACCGTCAACGTGAACACCCGGGGCTCGGTCACGCTCGACCAGGCCAACACGATCACGAACGTCTCGGGGATCACCTACGGCGGGGCCGTGGCGGTCAATGACCTCGCCGGCCTCACGCTGACCGGAGCCATCGGCCGCTGGACGACCGGCACCGACAACGTGGCTGTCACGACCACCGGCCTGCTCGACCTTAACGGCCAGAACATCACCGGTTCCAACGTCACCCTGACCGGCGTGTCGGTGTCGAGCAGCGGCGGCACGGTCAGCGGCACGGGAACGATCACGATCGATGCCCAGGACGGCTCCATCAATCTGACTGGCACGTCGCTGACCACGGGCCTCAACAACGGCACCGTCCAGCTGCTCGACGCCGGCGGCAACGTGGTGATCGGTTCGATCACCACGAACACGGGCGGCAGCGTCGTGCTCGGCGGCTCCGGCGGCGACGTGCTGACCGGCAACGTCACCCAGATCGCCGCCATCAACACCGGCACGCTGTCGGGCAATGTGGGCGGCAGTGTCACGCTCACCAATGCCGGCAACACCTTCGGAGCGATCGGCGGCTTCACCGCCGGCGCGGCGATCACCGTCGTCGATTCCACGCTCGGCCTCGACGTCTCGGGGGCGGTGACCAACGCCAACGGCGGATTGGTCTCTCTGACCACCTCGGGCGGCGCCGGATTGAACATCACGGCGACGGGCAGCATCAACGGCTCGGGCGTCACGCTCGACAACCTGAGCGGCGGAATCTCGATCGCCGGCCCGATCCAGGGCAATGCCGGCACGGTCACGCTCAACGGGCCGGGCGGGTTCAACACGGTGGCGCAGAGCGGCCTCGGCATCATCAAGACGACCGGCGTGCTCACCGGGGCGTCGGGCGGCGCGACGACGCTCTCGCTCGCCAACGAGATCGGTTCGCTCGGCCCGTGGACGATCACCGGGGCGGCCGCCGCGTTCGCCTTCAACGACGCCACCGGCGGTCTTACGCTGGCGGGCGACATCACGGTCAACACCGGCAACGTCACGATCACGACGGCGGGTGGTGCCCTCGACCTCGACGCCTACGACGTCGTGGCCAATGCGGGCAGCACGGCCACCTTCGCCCTGACCGGCGTCGGCATCATCCAGGACGCCGCCTCCACGATCGACGCCGGCACCGGCCTGATCACGCTCGACGCCAACGCAGGCAACATCGTGATGGCGGGCGTGACCGACACCTCGTCGGCCAGCACGTCGGCGATCACCATCCGCGACGCGGGCACGGTCCAGCTGGGCACCGTCACGGCCTCCCTCGGCACCGTCACGATCGGCGTGTCGGGCGACATCACGGGAGCCGTCACGCAGGTCGGCCCGCTGGCCGCCAACAAGCTCGTCGTCAACACGGCCGGTTCGGTCAACCTCGCCACCGACTCGGGCAACACGATCGACAACCTCAACGGCATCGTCACGCTCGGCAACTTCTCGCTCCGCGACTCCACGCTCGGCCTGATCCTGCTGGCCAACGTGACCGCAGGCGACGGCTCGAACGCGGGCGCCGTGTCGCTCGAGACGCTCGGCGGGTCGCTCCAGGTCGGGGCGAAGTCGATCACCGCCTACGGCAACATCTCGCTCCAGGGGGCGGGCATCACGCAGTCGGCGGGCTCCACGATCAACGCCAACGCCGGCGACATCCTCATGGACGGCGACGACGGCACCACCGAGGGCGGCATCTCGCTGCTCGGCACCGTGACGACCACGAGCAACTCGGCGACCGCCGTGCTCTTCCGCGACGCGGCCTCCGTGGCCTTCGCCAGCATCACGACCGGCTCGACCGGCACCACGACCTTCGGCGGCAGCGGGGTCAACGGCATCACCGGCGGCATCACCCAGACCGGCCCGCTCGTGACCGGCACGCTCGCCGGCAACAGCGGCCAGGTCACGCTCACCAACGCCTCCAACCAGGTCGCCTTCCTCGGGCCGTACACGAGCACGAGCGCCTTCGCCCTCAAGGACTCGACCGGCGGCCTCACCTTCGCCGGCGACGTGGTCACCGACGGCACGACCACGATCACCACGCCCGGTGCGCTCGACCTCGCGACCTACGACCTCTGGGCCCTCAACTCCGGCAGCGTCACCAACTTCTCGCAGCTCACGCTCACCGCCGTGGGCATCGCCCAGTCGGCCACCGCGGGCACCAGTTCGATCAAGGCCGACACGACGGCGTTCATCGCCGCCACCGGCGACATCGACCTGCTCAACCCCGACAACGACTTCACGGGCACGGTCACGCTCAAGGCGACCGGGGCGTTCGTGGCGGTCCGTGACGCCAACAACATGACCCTCTCGACCCTGGGCGGGAACATCGGCTCGAACACGGCCGTGAAGGGCATCGCCGGGGCCACGCTCGTGCTGGCCACCGAGAACCTGAGCACCGGCACGGGCTATGTCTACCTCGAGAGCGAGGGGGGCAACCTCACGACGACCGGTTCGATTACGACCTCGACCGGCGACATCACGCTCAAGAGCTCCGACGCCGTCACGGGCTACCTGCTCACCATCAACCACGCCGTCACGAGTACCTCGGCCGGCGACATCGTGCTCGTGGGCGGCAAGATCGAGCACAACGCGCAGGACGTGACCACCACCGGCGCGGGCACGATCTCGGCGACCGCGCTCACCGGTGACATCACGATGGTCAACGGCACGGTCTACTCCACCGGCTCGGGCGCGATCACGATGACCGCGGCCCTCGACATCGAGCTGGCCGTGGTCACGACCACCGGCAACGTCACCCTCACGGCCACCGGCGGCGCCGTGATCGACGTCCTCACCGGCGAGACGGCCAACATCACGGGCAACGTCGTCACGATCACCGCCGGCACCGGCATCGGCACCAGCGACGGCGGCACGACGATCGACGACATCGAGACCACGGCCGCCGAGCTCGACCTCACGAGCACGACGGGCGGCATCTACGTCAACAACATCGGGGCCGTGCAGCTCGGCAATGCGACTGGTGGCGTGAACACCGTCACCTCCGGCGACATCGTGATCACCGCCACCGGCGCGATCACCACCGGGGGCACCATCACGACCGGTGGCGGCAACGGCGACATCTCGATCAGCACCACCGCGGGAGCGATCACGCTCTCCAACGCGGTGACGGCCAACGGCAGTGGTGACGTCACGGTCACCGCCACCGGCGCGCTCGCCATCGACGCCAACGTCGCCACGACTTCGGGCGCCGTGGCGCTCACCGGTGCCGGGGTGACGCAGGCGACGGCCACCACGATCAACGCCGGCAGCGGCACGGTGACGATCGACGCCCAGGCCTCCACGATCGATCTGGACGGCTCGATCGTTTCGACAGGCTCCGGCACGGTCGTGACGATCCGCGACGCATCGACGGTCGCCCTCGGCACGATCACGGCGGCCAACGGCACGGTGGCGATCGGCGTCAACGACATCAGCGGGGCGGTAACCCAGAACACCGGCCTTGTGATCACGGCCGACACGCTGACGGTGGACACGAACGCCGCGGTCACGCTCACCAACACGAACGTGATCGCGAACCTCGGCACCGTGACCACGAGCGGCGCCTTCTCGCTCACCGACGCGGGCGGCCTGACGCTCACCGGCGCGAGCAGCGCCGGTGGCGCCTACACGATCTCCACCACGGGCCTGCTTTTGATCCAGGTCTCGCAAGACATCACGGCCACGGGCAACGTCTCGCTCACGGGCTCAGGAATTTACCAGCTCGGTGCCTCCGATATCAACAGCGGCTCCGCCGACATCCTCGTCGATGGCAACGGAGGCACGATCATCCTGCAGGGGTCGCTCGTCACCACGAGTTCCTCCGCGACAGCGGTGCAGATCCTCGACGGCGGCAGCAGCACCAACTCGCTCGGCACGATCACCGCTGCGAGCGGCACGGTGGTGATCGGCGCGAACGACACGACGGGCGACTTCAATCAGTCGGGGACCACGTCGATCACGGCGAGCATCCTGACGGTCGACTTGAACTCGACGCTCACCGTCTCGAACGCTACCAACGCCATCGGCGAGCTTGGTGTGGTCACCATCGATGGCGGCTCCCTCTACCTTCAGGAAACCGGCGGCGGCCTCACCGTGAGCGGCCCCGTCACCGTCTCGGGGTACGTCTCGATCACGACCATCAGCGGACCCCTGACGATCAGCGGCAACATTACGAACCCCGCCGGCGACCTCGTCCTCCAGGGCACGAGCCTCGACCAGACCGGGGGCGCGATCACGACCGGGGGAGCCATCATCGGTGGCAGTGGCAACATCGCCCTCACGCAGTCGGGCAACAACTTCACCGGTGTGGTCGCGATCACCAACAACAAAAACAACGCGTTCACGACCGCGATCACCGACGCTAATGCCATCCAGTTCGGGGCCGTCAGCGTCGGCAACGGCACGTTCACCGTGAACTCCTCGGGGAACATCACGCAACAGTTTGGCACCGGAATCACCACCGGCGGTGCCGTCGTCCTCAATCCCGGCACGGGCTGGATCAGCCTCGGCCAGTCGACAAACGACTTCGGTGGTGCCGTTTCGGCCACCACGACCGCCATCGCGAACGTCATCCTCAGGGACTCCAACTCGATCCAACTGGGTGCCATCTCCGTCGGCAGCATGACTGTCACTTCGGTCGGCGTGACCCAGGACGCGAGCGGTGTCACCGTCGCCGGCAATGTGACCTTCGACGCAGGTGCCGGCGCCGTCACCCTCACCGACCCCGACAACGACTTCCAGGGCCAGGTGTCGATCAACAACTCGGGCGCCAACGCGGTCGCGATCACCGACCAGAATGCGATCCAGTTCGGAGCCTCAACGCTCGGCTCGGGCACCCTCACGGTCACCGCCGTCGGCATCACGCAGGCCGCCCCGATCACGCAGGCAGCCTCCGCCGGCACGGCGACCTTTAACGGCGGTGCGGGTGTGATCACGCTCACCAACGCGGGCAACGACTTCACCGGCGCCGTCGCGGCCAACAACAGCGGCACCAATGCGATCCAGATCACCGACTCGAATGAACTGGATCTCGGGGTCATCACGACGCAGGACGCGCTCACGGTGATCGCCGGCGGCGCGGTCACCCAGTCCGGCAACGTCTCCGTCGCCGGCGCGACGAGTGTCACGTCGACCGGCTTCGACATCACGCTCGACCGCGCCGGCAACGCCTTCATCGGCGCCGTCAGCCTCACCGGCCTGAACGTCGAGGTGAAGAACGGCAACGACCTCGTCCTCGGGCCGACCGTGGCCACGGGCACCTACACGGCCTCGGCCGCCGGCGACATCGACCAGGTCGACGCCCCGACCGCCGGCATCACGGCCACCGGGCTCGCCACGTTCACCACGCTGACCGCCGGAAAGTCGATCCGCCTCGACAACACGCTCAACAACTTCGGCGGCGGCGTGAGCGTGGGCGGTGCGTCGCTCGTCGACGTCACGGTCGCCAACCCGCTCTACCCGCTCGTCCTCGACGCCTTCAGCCTGACGGGCAACCTGGTAATCCAGGCCCTCGGCATCACGCAGTCGGGCCCGCTCACGGTCGGTGGCACGTCGAGCTTCGACGGCGGGGCCGGCGTGGTCACGATCAACGACGCCGACAACGAGTTCACCGGCGCCGTCTCGGCCCAGAACACGGGCGGCTTCGCCATCTCGCTCGTCGACAAGACGGCGATCCTGCTCGGTGCGATCTCCACCACGGGCACGCTCGACGTGACCGCCGTGGGCATCACGCAAAACCAGCCGCTCTCGGTGACCGGCGTTGCCACCTTCGACGGCGGCTCGGGCGGCATCACGCTCACCGATGCCGGCAACGACTTCCAGAACACCGTCAACCTCACGGCCACCGGCACCGGTGCCGTGGACCTGACCGACAAGAACGCCCTCAAGCTCGGGGCGGTCAGCGTCGGCACGGGCACGCTCACGATCAACTCCACCGGCAACATCACGCAAACGTCCGCAGGGATCACCACCGGCGGCGCCGTCGTCCTGAACCCGGGCACGGGCGCGATCACCCTCAACAGGACAACCAACGACTTCGGCGGCCCGGTCTCGGCCACGACCACCGGCGGTGCCGGGATCACCCTCACCGACTCGACCTCGATCGAGCTCGGCGCGATCTCCGCCAGCGGCAGCCTGTTCGTGACGTCGGTCGG
>JBIKXY010000169.1:0-6291 GCA_044355515.1 Pirellulales bacterium | reverse complement strand
GCCGCCCTCCCCACCGCGTGAGCCCCATGCCACTCGCCCTCAAGCCCAAGGAATCCTGCGGCTTCGACCAGGTCTCGCTCGGCGAGATCATGCTCCGGCTCGATCCCGGCGAAGGGCGGATCCGCACGGCCCGCCAGTTTCAGGCCTGGGAGGGAGGGGGCGAATACAACGTGGCCCGGGGCTTGAGGAAGTGCTTCGGGCTCAGGACCGCGGTGGTCACCGCGTTCGTCGACAACGAGGTGGGCCACCTGATCGAAGACTTCATCATGCAGGGGGGCGTGGCCACCGACTACGTCCAGTGGCGGCCCGACGACGGCATCGGCCGGAGCGTCCGCAACGGCCTCAACTTCACCGAGCGGGGCTTCGGGATCCGCGGCGCGGTGGGCGTGCCCGACCGGGGCAACACCGCCGCCAGCCAGCTCAAGCCGGGCGACGTGGACTGGGACCACCTGTTCGGCCGCGTGGGCGCCCGCTGGTTCCACACGGGCGGGATCTTCGCCGCCCTCTCGGAGACGACCGCCGCCCTGACGGTCGAGGCGGTGCAGGCGGCCAAGCGGCACGGCACGATCGTCTCCTACGACCTCAACTACCGGCCCAGCCTCTGGAAGAGCATTGGCGGCCAGCCCCGGGCCCGCGAGGTCAACCGCGAGATCGCCCGCCACGTGGACGTGATGATCGGCAACGAGGAAGACTTCACCGCCTCGCTGGGCTTCGAGGTGGAGGGCGTGGACCACTCGCTCGCCGAGATCGATTCTGCCGCCTTCAAGGCGATGATCGAGCGGGCCGTGCGGGAGTTTCCGAACTTCAAGGTGGCCGCCACCACCCTCCGCCGGGTGATCACGGCCACCAAGAACGACTGGAGCGCCATCTGCTGGCACGACGGGAAGTTTTACGACAGCCGCACGTACCCCGAGCTCGAGATCCTCGACCGGGTTGGCGGCGGCGACAGCTTCGCCAGCGGCCTGGCCTTCGGGTTCCTGGAGTTCAACGATCCGCAGAAGGCCGTCGAGTACGGCGCCGCCCACGGCGCCCTGGCCTCGACCACCCCGGGAGACACCTCGATGGCGACCCGGGCCGAGGTCGAGAAGCAGATCAAGGGGGGCGGGGCCCGGGTGGTGCGGTAGGGGGGCCTTGCGCACGCGGGCTCGGGGTTGCCCGTGCCCCATCGCCGGACGTTCGCTCCGGGCATCGTGCCCTTCGTTCACTCCGTGCTGGCCACGCTTTCGCCCTCCGGGCTGCGCTCGCCAGCAAGGCCGGCTCCGGGGCACGGGCAACCCCGAGCAGTCCATGGATGGGCTGAGTGGAACGCTGTGCGATGTGGAGGACACTGTCCACGGAGGGCACTGCGGCCTTCTGCGGCCGGTCTCTACCGTCAAGACAATCCGCTGTCGCCGCCTATGATGCTGCGTTCGCCGGGCCGAGGCCCGCTCACGAGGAGACACCGATGACGTGGTTGTGGCTGGCTCTCGGGCTGGCGGTGCTGACGGCCGGGGCGGAGGTGCTCGTCCGCGGGGCCGTGGGGCTGGCCGCGGCCGTGCGGATCTCGCCGCTCGTGATCGGGCTGACGGTCGTGGCCTTCGGCACGAGTGCCCCGGAACTGGTGGTCAGCCTGCGGGCCGCGCTCACCGGGCAGCCGGAGATCGCCGTCGGCAACGTGGTCGGTAGCAACATCTTCAACGTGCTCGTGATCCTCGGGCTCTCCGCCCTGATCGTGCCCTTGCGGGTCGATCAGCAGCTCGTGCGGCTCGACGTGCCGCTCTTGATCCTGGTGTCGCTCGTGGTTTACGGGATGGTGCTCAACGGCCGGCTCGACCAACTGGAGGGGGGCCTGCTGGCGGCCGCGCTCGTGGCCTACACGGCCTGGTTGATCCGGAAGAGCCGGCGGGAGAACTCGGCGGCGGTGCTGGGGGAATACTCGGCGGAGTTCTCCGAGCAGACGCCGTCCACGCCCGGGCGGATGCTGCTGTTTCTCGCGCTGGTGGCGGCCGGGTTGGGCATGCTCGTCGTGGGAGCCGATCTGTTCGTCGGCTCGGCGGTGACCATCGCCCGCGGCTGGGGCATGTCGGAGTTGGTGATCGGCCTGACGCTCGTCGCCGCCGGCACGTCGCTGCCCGAGGTGGCCACGAGCCTGGTGGCCGCCATCAAGGGGGAGCGGGATATCGCCGTCGGCAACGTCGTGGGCAGCAACATCTTTAACCTGATGTGCGTGCTCGGCCTCACGGGCCTGCTCACCCCGGGGGGCATTCCGGTCGGTGCCGAGGCGCTGGCTCAGGACCTGCCGGTGATGGTGCTGGTGGCGCTGGCCTGCCTGCCGGTGGTTTTGATCGGCCACGCGATCGAGCGGTGGGAGGGGGTGGTGCTGCTGGCCTTCTACGGGCTCTACACCGCGGCGCTCATCTGCGAGGCCCAGGGCCGGGAGCAGATGCTGCAGGTGATCACCACCGCGGCCTGGGTGCTCGGGCCGCTGACCGTGGCCGCCTACGCGGCCACGCTCGTGCGGCAACTTCGCCGTCGTCCAGCCTGACCCTCAAACCGGCACGTCGTCGTGGAGCGTGATCCACGACTTACAGCCCCCGTAGTCGTCGTGCCAGGGGACCACGACCGGCCTGGTCAGCGGCCTGACGACCAGCTCGAGCACATGGAGCTCGTCCTTCCAGCGGTGAAACCGCTCGGCCGCCACCGCGTCGCTCCAGACGTGGCGGCTCCGAAACCGGTCGAGGTCGGCCGGGTCGGTGATCCGGATCGCGTCGCGGACGCTGGCCATGTGGGATAACACGACGCTCCCCGCCGGGGGCCGCTCGGCGTCGATGCCGGCGAGCAGGTCTCGAGCCTCGGGGAGCAACTGCTCCGGCGACTGGTGGAGGAACGTGGGCAGCAGGAGAAACTCTCGACGCTCGAGCCGGAATCCGCCGCCCGGCTCGACGATCCCGCCTTTTCGCAGGATCACGTCCTGGCGGCCGCCGGCCAGCGCCCGGCAGATCGCCGCCCACTCCTTGAAGGCCGCCCGCACGCCAGCGCCTCACTTCCTCCGCGGGCGGACAAAGATCCCGTCGGCCGTGACCTGGATGATCGGCACCCCGAGTTTGGCGTCGAACACCCCCGTGCCGCGGATCACCACGTCTTGCCCCTTCTCGACGCCGAACAGCTTCCGGGCATCGACCGGGAGCGGCTTGCCGTCGGGGCCGAGAAACTGGACGGCGGCCATCGTCGCGTTGGCCTGCCGCTTCTTGCAAAACGGGCAGTCGTCGGCGTTGTGGCCCGGCTTCTCAGCGTGGTCGTCGGCCGGGATCTCGAGCAGCGAGAACGAGGCCTTGCCTTCGAGGAACGGCTCCATTCCCTTGCCGCCGATCCGGCCCGCCACGACCACTGGCTTGGGCTCGAGGCCGAGCGTGCCTCGGGCATCGGCTAGCGAGACGACCCCGGCCGGCTCCGCCGGGAGCACGAGCGACTCCCGCACCGCCGTGGCGTCGATCTCGGACCGCGCCGTCGCGGCAAGCGCTACGATCGCGATCAGCCCCTGCCCGATCAGAAGGTGTCCGTACGTCCGCTTCCGCTGCATCACTTCGCCTCCCTGCTGAACGTGTCCTTCAATGAGTCGAGCGCGCCCGTGATCTGCTGCTTGACCGACGCGTGAACGTCGGCGACCGTCTGCTTGGCTTCGTCGGCCCCGGCGTGCATGGCCGTGTCGAGCTTGTCGAAGCAGTCGAACAGGTCGTCGAGCGCCTTCTTGCCCGTCGCCCGGGCGTCGGCCGAGAGGTCGGTTTGCTGCTCGAGCAGTCTCTGCAGGTCTTCCAGCAGGTGGCCTGCGGCGTGCACCGCGTCGTCGGCGGCCGCCTCGGCACCGCTGGCGAGCTTGGTCGCGATCTCCGCCGCGGTGGCCTCGAGCTCGGCGATGCCCGTGGCGAGGGTCTCGGGATGGGCATGGTCGCCGTGGTCGTGGTCGTGGTCCTTGCCGTGATCATGGTCGTCGCCGTTGTTCTGGGCGCTGATCTTCTGCGCCGGCGTCGGCTTGGCGGGCGCACAGCCGGTGCCGAACCAAGCGAGGATGGCCCCTGCGAGCGCGGGGAGCAGGCAGCGGCGGAGGCGAGCGTAACGCGGCATGGCGGGGCTCCGGTGGTGGGTGACGGGCGGTGATCGACTGGAAAAGGGTATCGCTCAACCCCGGCGTGGGGCAATCCGTGATCGCGGGGCCGATGGCCGGACGGCGTCGGCCACCAGGCAGACGAGCGACCGCTCCGGCAGCACGAGCGGCGCCGACACGTCCACGAGGGGGCCTTGCCCGTCGGGAAAAATATCGGCGGGCGGCAGGGCGGCCGTCTGGATGAACGTCCGCCATTCGAGGGCCCGGAGCGGCTCCGCGTCGGGAAAGCAGAACGTGCGTGGGAGTGAACCAGCGTGGGCGAAGACGAGCACATGCCGGGGTGTGCCCTCGGTGCCGCCGGCGGCCGGGTCGGGGTCGCGGGCGAGTTCCTCCGCCGTCGGGGCTCCGAAGAAGCAGGTCAGGCTGGCATCGGCCGCATACCAGTCGATGTGGGCCCCCTCGGGGGAAAACCACTCGACGTCGGGCAGCGTGCCGCTGGCGCTCACGCCCCCGAGCAGGAAGCTAGGTCGCCTGAGGGTGGGATTGCCCAGCCGAAATCGGGTCAGGGCCCCCACGAATCGGACCAGGTCGGCGTGAGCTTTCACGCGTTGCCAGTCGAACCAGGACAGGGCGTTGTCCTGGCACCAGGCGTTGTTGTTGCCCTGCTGCGTCCGGCGACACTCGTCGCCGGCCAGCACCATCGGCACGCCCTGGCTGAGCAGGAGCGTGGCGAGCAGGTTGCGGATCTGCCGGGCCCGCACGGCCTCGACATCGGCCCGCGCGGTCGGCCCCTCCACCCCGTAGTTGTCGGAAAAGTTGTTGTTGTCGCCGTCGCGATTGCCCTCGCCGTTCGCCTCGTTGTGCTTTTCGCGGTAGCTGACCAGGTCGGCGAGCGTGAAGCCGTCGTGCGAGGTCACGAAGTTGATGCTGTGATAGGGCTGGCGGCCGTCGTCGCCGTAGAGGTCGCTCGACCCGGCCAGCCGGGTGGCCAGGTGGCCGGTCTGGGCGAAGTCGCCCCGCCAGAACCGGCGGACATCATCGCGGTAGCGGCCGTTCCACTCGGCCCAGCGGAGCGTGGCGAACGAGCCCACCTGATAGGCGCCGGCGGCGTCCCAGGCCTCGGCGATGATCTTGGTGTCGGCCAGCATCGGATCCTCCGTGATCACCTCGATGATCGGCGGGTTGGGAAGGATCTCGCCGTTCCGGTCGCGGGAGAGGATGCTGGCCAGGTCGAAGCGGAAGCCGTCGACATGGTAGTTGTGCACCCAGTGGCGGAGGCAGAGGAAGATCAGCTCGCGGACGATCGGGTGGTTGCCGTTGATCGTGTTGCCGCAGCCGGTGTAGTTCTTGTAGCTCGACCCGCCGTCGCCGAGCATGTAGTAGACGCGGTTCTCCAGCCCCTTGAGCGAGAGCGTGGGCCCGAGCTGGTTGCCCTCGGCGGTGTGGTTGAAGACCACGTCGAGGATCACCTCGATCCCCGCCGCGTGCAGGGCCCTGACCATCTCCTTGAACTCGCGGACCTGACTGCCCGGCTCGCTGCCGGCCGCGTAGCCGCGATGAGGGGCAAAAAAGGCCAGCGGGTCGTAGCCCCAGTAGTTGCCGCGGCTCGTGCCGTCGGCCGAGGGCATGGCGGAGGCGAACTCGTGGATCGGCATCAGCTCCACCGCGGTCACGCCCAGCGACTGGAGGTACGGGATCTTCTCGATCACCCCCGCGTAGGTGCCCGGCTGGGCCACGCCGCTCGACGGGTCGGCCGTGAAGCCGCGGACGTGCAGCTCGTAGATCACGGTGTCGGCCAGGCCGCGGCGGAGGTGGCGGTCGCCCTGCCAGTCGAAGGCGTCGTCGATCACGACGCACTTCGGGGGCCGCAGCAGCCCGTCGGAGCCGATCGTGAACTCGCCGGCCAGGGCCCGGGCATAGGGGTCGATCAGCCGGGCCTGGCCGTCGAACCGCTGGCCCAGCTCGGGGTCGAACGGGCCGTCGGCCTGGAAGTGGTAGAGCTGCCCCGGCCCCACCCCGGGCACCAGAATGCTCCAGATGTCGCCCCACCGATCCTTGGCGGGATCCAGCGCGATCACCTCCGCCGGCTCGGCGTCCTCGGGCTTGTCGTAGAGCAGCACCCGCATCGCCGTCGCCGAGCGGCTGTAGACCACGAACTGCACCCCCTTGTCGTGGAGCACCGCGCCGTACGGCAGCGAGTGCCCGAACTG
>JBIKXY010000168.1:0-6302 GCA_044355515.1 Pirellulales bacterium | reverse complement strand
TGCGGCCCACGGCCCCCGGCATGTTCGTGACGCAGTAATGCACCACGTCGTCCACCAGGTAGGTCGGGTCGGCATGCGTGGTGGGCCGGCTCGTGGCCACGCAGCCCCCCTGATCGATCGCGACATCGATGATGACGGCCCCCGGCTTCATCAGGGCCAGATCCTCCCGCTCGACGAGATGGGGGGCCCGGGCGCCCGGGATCAACACGCTGCCGATCACGAGGTCGGCCCAGCCGAGCCGCTCGCGGATCGCGTGCCGGTCGGAGTAGAGGCAGTCGATGTTGGGGGGCGTGACGTCGTCGAGATACCGCAGCCGGTCGAGATTCGTGTCCAAGAGCGCGATGTTGGCCCCGAAGCCGGCGGCCACCTTGGCGGCGTTGGCCCCGACCGTGCCCGCGCCGAGCACGAGCACGTTGGCCGGGGCCACGCCCGGCACGCCGCCGAGCAGGATGCCCCGCCCCATCTGCGGCTTCTCCAGATACTTGGCCCCCTCCTGGATGCTCATTCGTCCGGCCACCTCGCTCATCGGGATCAAGAGCGGCAGCCGGCCGGCCGGGTCGCGGAGTGTCTCGTAGGCCACCGCCGTCGCCCCGGTCGCCAGAAAACCCTCGGTCAGCGGCCGCGAGGCGGCGAAGTGGAAGTAGGTGAAGACCGCCTGGCCGGCACGGATCAGGGCCAGTTCGGCCGGCTGCGGCTCCTTGACCTTCACGACCAGCTCGGCCCGGCCGAAGACCTCGGCCGCCGATTCGATGATGGTGGCCCCGCAGGCTTCGTAGGCATCGTCGGGAAAGCCGGAGCCGGCCCCGGCTCCCCGCTCGACGAGCACCTCGTGGCCCGCCCGCACGAGCTCCTCGGCCCCGACGGGCACCAGGCCGACGCGATACTCGTCCCGCTTGGTTTCCCGCGGCACCCCGACGATCATGACTGGCCGAGCTTGGTGACGTCCACCATCCTGAAGGAGGCCGGCATCGGCAGCGGGTAGCTGCCATCCTTGCCGGGCATCACCGGCGGGGCGGACTCCCAGGAAAGGTTCTCGGGCATCAGGCGATAGTCCAGAGCGAGGGCCTTGGCGTAGTCCTGCTGCTTGCCTGAGTACGTAGCCAGCCGCCCGAGCACCGCGGCGAAGCTGGCCGTGACGCCGTGATAGGCGTCATTGAGCGGCTTGTCGGTCCGGATCGCGTCGTGCAGCTCGTTGTGCTCGACCTGATAGGGGTTGGGGTTCGGACCCTCGAACTTCCACAGCAGCTTGCCGTCGTAGTCGGTGATCTCGCCGATCTTCACGCCGGCTTTCGTGCCCTGAAACTCCTCGCTCACCCGGCCTTCGCCGCCGTTGATCTGCCGGCACTGACTGGCGATCCGCGCGCCACCGGGGTAGGTGAAGGTGACGGCGTGATGGTCGTAGATCTCGCTGTTGCGGGAGCGATCCTGCCGCCCCCCGACCCCGAAGGCGGTCTCGGGCCGGGAGTCTTGCGGGGCCTCGCCCCCGAGCACCCAGTTGGCGACGTCGAGCTGGTGGACGTGCTGCTCGACGATATGATCGCCGCTCAGCCAGTTGAAGTGGTACCAGTTGTTGACCTGAAACTCCATCTCATCCTGGTCGGGCTGCCGGTCGCGATACCAGATTCCGCCCGTGTTCCAGTAGACCTGCCCGCCGACGATCTCGCCGGCAAGCCCCTCGCGGATCCGGGCGACGGTTTCGCGATACTTCTTCTCGTAGCGCCGCTGCAGGCCCACCACCACCTTCCGCCGCTTTTCATCCGCGAGCTTGGCCGCCTCGAGGCAGAGCCGGGCCCCGAAGGAATCGACGCAGATCGGCTTCTCCATGAAGACGTGCTTGCCCGCCTTGATGGCCGCGTCGAAGTGGAAGGGGCGGAAGCCCGGAGGCGTGGCCAGGATCACGAGATCAACGTCGGGCAGGTCGATCAGCTTCCGGGCCGCGTCGAGCCCGATGAACCGCCGGTCCTCGGGGCAATCGACCTTGTCCTTCATGCCTTCCACGCTCTTCAGCGCTCCGTCGATCCGCTCTGCGAAGGCGTCGGCGATGGCCGTGAGCTTGACGCTCGAGCCGGGCACGGCGAGCGTCTGCTGGAGGGCCCCGGTGCCCCGGCCGCCGGCCCCGATCAGACCGACCTTGATCGTGTCGCTCGAGGGGTTGTCGGCGTGGGCGGCCCGGGCCGCGGCGAGGGCGGCGGTGCCGGCGGCGGCCTGGAGGGCGGTGCGACGGGAAAGCATGATCCGGGGCTGGTCGAGAGCGGGCATGGTCGATCACTCCGAGGGATGGGCCGGGGAGTCTACCATCCCGGCTCCCGCTCGCCGCCGGCGACCATCCGCCGGCTCCCGAGCGCCGGGCATTGGGAGGGGAATCAGTCACCACGCGCGGCCGGGGTGCGGTTCGTGCGAGGCCGGCGACGAACAATGGCGGCAGGCCGGGCGGCTGAGCCGCCCGGCCTGCAAGGTGCGACGCTGATCAGGCTGGCCGGCTGCCGGCTACTCCAGGTTCACGGGCTCGCCTTGGCTCCGGCTGTAGAGCGCCATGAACACGGACGGATCGAGATCCGGCGTGAGCTGGCCGACATGCCCATCGGCGTAGACATGCATCACGATTCCCCCCGAATGATCGCTCGATGATCCATACGCCATGCCTTCCCCATAGTTTGCCCACTGGGTCGCAGTGAGAAACTTTCCGGTGGCGGAGTTCGCCGCCGGAAAGTTCAGGGAGGCCCCTACGGCACCCGCCGCAGCCTGCACCACCCTCGTCGTTGCGTTACTGTTCCACTGGCTGCTCGCAAAATTGGCCGTTGACGCACAGTTGGAAGCCAGCACCCAACTCGCGGAGCCGTCGATCCACGCCGAATACCCCCGCTCCTTCGTTTCGGCGCAGAGGATCGTTTTGGACGTGCCGTCGGAGATCTGCCCGAACGTGATGCCGTTGGGGCGAGAGGTTGATTCTGCCGTGGCGGCGACCGTCGAAGCCACGGTCGTCGAATAGCCGATGGCCCCGTTGTTTGAAAAGGTTCCTGAACCGATCAGATGCGTGCCGGCGTTCGCCTTGTAGTTCGTGATCGCCGGAGGGGCGACCGTGGTGCCACCGTAGTCATCCGTCCAGGAAACGCCGCTCGAGGAGCCCAGCTGGCTGTTTTCCACGACGTTGCCGCCGGCAAAACTCGGGCATCGCAGCGCGGACAACACCACGTTGGAAGCCGGGATCGTGCTGCCGACGGCCGGCAGCACGGTTGACGCCAGCGGATTGTTGGCGAACTTCGCGTTCACCGCGGCCGTCGTCGAGGTCGTCGCGATGCCGTTGTACAAACCGACTTCTTCCATGTAGGGCAGGCAATGCACGATCCAACTGTATCCCGGCGTCGTGCCGCTCACCGCGGTGCTCGGCAAAGCCGGCCGTCCCTGGATGTCATTGCGGTCCATCGCGGCCGGCAGTTTCTGCTTCGTGCTCTCGAAGTTGAGCACGGCCAGGCCGACCTGCCGCATGTTGTTGGAGCAGGCGCTTCTGCGGGCCGCCTCGCGGGCGGCCTGCACCGCCGGCAGGAGCAGACCGATCAGCGTGGCGATGATCGCGATCACCACCAGCAACTCGACGAGGGTGAAGCCTCGCCGTTTCGAATTGGGAAGGAACGTGGACATGGAAAAACCTCCGCCCCGAAGGGCAACGGGATGACAAAAATGAAACGAAAAAAACGCCCGGGGATTCCGCCAGACGGACACAAATGAAAAATGGGCCTGGGTGGGCACCCCCGTCATTTACAATCCTAGTCGGCTTTCTTCCCCCCGGTCAATCGCCAAACCTTCCCGATGGCATCGCCCCGAGCAGACCCTGCGGCCGCGCGAGAGTTTGCGGCCGGGATCGTCGCCCGGCTGCGGGCCGCCGGGCACGAAACCTACTGGGCCGGGGGGTGCGTGCGGGACGAGCTTTTGGGCCGCACGCCCGCGGATTACGACGTGGCAACCGCCGCCCTCCCCGAGGTCGTGCGGCAGGTGTTCGGCCGGAAGCGGACGCTCGCCATCGGGGCGGCCTTCGGCGTGATCACCGTCCTGGGGCCCGAGGGAGCCGGCCAGGTGGAGGTGGCCACCTTTCGCACCGACGCGGCCTACACCGATGGCCGGCACCCGGCCGGGGTCAGCTTCTGCTCGGCCCGCGAAGACGCACTCCGCCGCGATTTCACGATCAACGGGCTGTTTCTCGACCCGCTCTCGGGCGCGGTCCACGACTTCGTCGCCGGCCGCGAAGATCTGGCCGCGGGGATCGTGCGGGCGATCGGCATGCCCGCGCAGCGATTCGGCGAGGATCACCTGCGGATGCTGCGGGCGATCCGGTTCACGGCCTTCTTCGACTTCGTGCTCGACGGCGAGACACGGGCGGCCATCGAGCGGATGGCCCACCTCGTAGCCGCGGTCAGCCCGGAAAGGATCGCGGCCGAGCTGCGGGCCATGGTCGAGCGGACCGGCCGCCAGCGGGCGCTCACGTTGCTGGCCGAGACAGGGCTGGCGCGGGAACTGCTGCCGGAGCTGGCGCCAGCACATGGCGACGGCGGCGACCACTGGGCAACCGCGGCGGCGGTGGTGGGCGCGCTCGACGAGCCCTCCCTGCCGCAGGCGCTCGCGGTGCTCGCTGCCGATCAGCCTGCCGCCGTGGCCGCCCGGATCGCCGGCCGGCTCCGGCTCTCGAACCACGAGGCCAAGGCGATCGCCTGGCTGCATGCGGCGCTCGACGAACTCGGAAAAGCCCCGCCTTTGGCGAGCCGGCCCTGGTCGGCGGTGCAGCCCTGGGTGGCAGATCCGCGGGCGCCGCTCCTTGCCGACCTGCTGCGGGCCCGCGCCGTCCACGGCCTGGGCGACGCCGCGACGGCGGCCTGGTTCACCGAGCAGGTCGCGCGGCCCAGGGCAGAGATCGATCCGCCGCCGCTCATCACGGGCACCGACCTGCTCGCCGCCGGCGTGCCACCCGGGCCGGCGCTGGGCCGGGCGTTGGCGAAGGCGCGTCAGCTTCAGCTCGACGGCGCGATCACGACGAAGGAGCAGGCGATCGCGGCCGTGCGAGGCTGATGGGGACTGTCCCCCTTCAGCCCCGTCACCCCGGCGGTTCGTTCGGGGCCGGCAGATCGGCCAGGCTCGCGAGCCGGAACACCTCCAGAAACTTGGGCGTGGTGACGTACGCGGCCTCGCCCTCCGCCGGCTGCTCGACCGCGAGCAATCCCCGTCGCACCAGCGCCCGCAAGGTCGCCGGTCGGGCGTCGCAGCCGAGCTCGACGAGCCGGTCCCGCGGCACCGGCTGGTGCCAGGCCACGAGCGCCAGCGCGTCGAGCGACTCGGCGTCGAGCCGCACCTGCCGCGTCCTCCGCTCGACGATCGTGCCGAAGCCGGCGAACTCGGGCCGCAGCCTGAGCACCCAGCCCTTGTCCCGCGAGGCCACCTCATAGGGGCAGTTGTCGGCCCGATAGCGACGGTCGAGTTCCACGGCGAGCTCGTCCACCTCCTGCGGCCGCACCCCCCGCATCAGCCCCGCCACCAGCGTGCTGGCGAGCGGCTTGCCCCCGGGCAGGCCCACGAACAGCAACGCCTCGAGGATCGAGAGCGGGCTGACGCGGCATTGGTCGTCGGCGGCCTCGTCGAGGTCGGGCGAGGCATCGACCTGCACCACGCCGCTCGTCTCCGCCGGCCGCGGCGCGTCCACCTGGCCCATCATCGCGGCAAACGCCTGGGCGAGCCGGTCGATCGAGAGCCCGCCGTCGGCCGGCGGGGCCGTAAAGCCCGCGGCCGGCGGGGTCGGCGCTTGATCGCGTGGCGTGCGAGGCATGGGCGGGGCTGCGGGTGAAGGGGACAGTCCCCAGGGAAGAGGAAAGGGGACAGTCCCCGGCGGGGGTCAGCCGCGGCGGCGGGCGACCTCCCGCTTCATGAAGGCCAGCGAGTCGGCGGCGAGCTGGTCCTCCGAGGGAAACATCTTCCGCCAGATCTTCGTCGCCGCCACGATATTGGGCAACGCCAGCCCGAAGGCCTCCACCACCATCCAGCCGTCGTAGCCCACCTCCTGGAGCGTGTCGAAGGTCTCGCCCCAGTGGACATGGCCGGTGCCGGGAATGCTGCGGTCGTTTTCCGAGATGTGCACGAGCACGGTCCAGGGGGCGGCCGCCCGGATCGCCTCGGGGATGCTCTTCTCCTCGATGTTGGCGTGGAAGGTGTCGTACATCATCCGCACGTGCGGGTGGTCCACCGCCTTCACGAAGGCCACCGTCTGGGCCACGCTCGTGAGGAAGTAGTTTTCGAACCGGTTGAGATACTCGGTCGCGATG
>JBIKXY010000028.1:0-19587 GCA_044355515.1 Pirellulales bacterium | reverse complement strand
CCGAACAGACCTGGCGCGACCTCAAAATCCTGCACGTGGTGTTCGCGATCACGGCGCTCGTGCTGCTCGGGTCCACCGTGGCGATGCTCGTGGCCGACCACGACCGGCCGTGGAAGACGTACGCCCGCGGGTTCCGCGACCTCGAGACCTGGTCGGCCGCCACCCGGATCGAGCAGCAGGATCTGGCGGGGTATCGGACCCGGGGGGGCGAGTTGGCCGCGGCGCTGGCCGAGGTCCGCCGGGCCCCGCTCGAGCCGCTGCTCGCCCGGGCCTTCGTGGCAGCCGCCAAGGGAGTGCCCGAAGACGCCCAGGCCGCGGCCTTGGTCGAGCAGGACATCGCCGACCTTGCCGAACTCCAGGCGCGGGTGGCCGAGCTTGGCGAGGCGGAGGATGCCAAAGATGAGTTCGCGCGGCTCGAGCAGCGGCGGTTCGCCCTCCGCGGCGACCTGCTCGAGCGGATGCTCGACATCGCGAAGCGGGCCAAGTTCCGTGAGGATCTCCTGGCCGGCGCTCTCAAGCTTCGCAAGGCCGAGTTCGACAAGAACCGGGCCGACTACGAGCTGGCCGTGGCCGACGAGGCCTCGGCTCCCCGCCAGGCCGAGCTGCTCAGGATCGCCGACGCGAAGCGGGCCGAGGTGGGCGAGGCCACGCTGGCCTTCCAGGCGGGCAACGCCTACCGCAAAGAACTTCAGGCCCTGCTGGGCAAGATCACCGCTCCGGAGGACGCGGCGGCCAAGGCCGTGGCCGACCACCGCGGCCAGCTTGCGGCCCTCCAGAAGACCTACGACGACCGGCGGAGCAACTGGGGCAAGACGGCCCTCGAGCTGCCGGTGCTCGACGCCTTCAACGGCCCTCTGCAGATCGAGCAGCTCTGGCTGCCTGACCTCACGATCAACAACAACTTCCGCAACGTCGCCCGGTTCGACCGCTGCGTCACCTGCCATCGCGGGATGGACAAGACCCTGCCCGGGGCGCCGCATGCCCCGGCCTATCCCGAGGCCGAGTCGGTCGCGATCATCCTCCCGACGCCGCCGGCCGAGGAAGCCGCCAAGCTGATCGAGACCGCCAAGGCCGACGCCGCCGAGCGGGGGCAGAAGAGCCGGGCGGAAATCGACAACGATTCCCTCCAGGCGTTGTTTGGGCTGCGGCTGGCCCCGCGGGGCGTGTTCGCGGCCGACGACCCGACGGTGAGCGTCGTTCTGCCGGCCGAGCCGACGCCGGTCGATGACGAGCCCGAGCCCTCCTCGGCCGCGGCCCGGGCCGGTCTCCTGTCTGGCGACGTGATCGAAGAGGTGAACGGCCGCCGGATCACGGCGGCTTCCATGGTCTTCGATGCCCTGCTCGAGACGCCGCAGTGGGGCGGCCCGCTCGCCCTCAAGATTCGGCGAGGCGTGCCCCAGCCCTACTCCACCCACCCGCGGCTCGACCTGTTCGTGAGCGACTCGAGCCCCCACCCGATGAAGACCTTCGGCTGCACGAGCTGCCACGAGGGACAGGGGAGTTCGACGAGCTTCAAGTGGGCCAGCCACACCCCGAACTCCCCCAAGCAGGCCCACGCCTGGCACGACGAATACGGCTGGTTCAACAACCACCATTGGATCTTTCCGATGCGGCCGGAGCGGTTCGAGGAGTCGAGCTGCCTGAAGTGCCATCATCAGGTGGTTGATCTCGAACCGAGCGAGAAGTTCCCCGATCCGCCGGCCCCCAAGCTCGTCGAGGGCTACCACCTGATCCGGCAATATGGCTGCTACGGCTGCCACGAGATCAACGGCTATGCCGGCCCCGACAAGCGGGTCGGGCCCGACATGCGGCTCAATCCCAACTACCACGAGGCGGCCGCGGCGATCGCCGCCGACCCCGGGCTGGCTGGCCTGGGCGAGTCGGCCGTCCGCTGGGCCAACGAGGTCAAGACCAGCCCCGACGGGGCGGCCGCCCGCGATCGGCTCCGCGACGCGATCCTGGCGGATGCCGCCGAGGGCGAGGAGGGCAAGCTCAGCCAGCGGACCCACGAGCTCGCGAGCCTGCTCAAGGAGCCCGAGACCCCGGGCACGTTCCCCAAGGTCGGTCCCAGCCTGCGGCATGCGGCGGCCAAGCTGGGCTTCGAGTGGGCCTACGCCTGGCTCCGCAACCCGCAGGAGTTCCGCCCCTCGACCAAGATGCCGCGGTTCTTCGGGCTCTGGGAGCACCTGGAGGGGGCGGGGCTGGAGGAGTCGCGGCGGTATGAGCCGGTCGAGATCCGCTCGATGATCCACTACCTCGCCGCCGCGAGCGAACCGTTCGACTACATTCCGCCGGCCGGCGGAATCACGGCCGCCCCCGACGTGGCCCGCGGCAAGAAGGTGTTTCAGCTGCGGGGCTGCCTGGCCTGCCACCAGCACGCCGACTTCCCCGAGGCCCAGAGCAACCACGGACCGAATCTCTCGCGGATCGGCGCCAAGGCGCTCGCCCATCCGAAGGGGAAGGAGTGGCTCTACAGCTGGCTCCGCGAGCCGGCCCGCTACCACCCCAAGACGATCATGCCCAACGTGCTCCTGGAGCCCGAACGGCTGGCCGATGGCACGGTCGCCGATCCGGCGGCCGACGCCACCGCCTATCTCATGACCTCCGGCAGCGACTGGAAGCCGGCGGCCGAACTGGAGTTCAAGACGCTCGAGGGCAGCGTGCCCTTCCCGCTGGCCTCGGCCGGCGGCCTCTCCGATGACGAGCGGAAGGCGCTCGATGAACTGGCGCTGATGTATTTGAAGGAGCGGTTCCCGACGGCCCGGGCCCAGGACGTGCTCGCCCAGGGGATCGACGCGACGCAGGTGGCGATCAAGGGTGACGAGCAGGTGCTCGTGGGCCTCGATGGGGCTGGGCGGGATGCCACCCTGCTGGCCTACGTGGGCAAAAAGACGCTGGCCAAGCTCGCCTGCTACTCCTGCCACGACATCCCCGGGTTCGAGGACGCCAAGCCCGCCGGTGCGGCGCTGGCCGACTGGGGCCGCAAGGAGTCGTCGCGGATCGCCTTCGAGCAGGCCTCGCATTTCGTGATGCGGCAACTGGCCGGCGGCCATGGGCATGGCGGGCATGGGGCTCATGGCTCCGCCGGCCACGGGGCTCACGGCTCCGCCGGCCATGGGGAGCCGGGCCATGCGGAAGCCCCGGCCAATCCCTTTGCCACCGACTTGGCCTACGTGGTCAAGGACGGCGAGGCTCACGTCGATCCGGCCAGCCTCGACTCCGACACCGGGTTTTTCCTGGAGAAGCTGCTGGGCCACGAGCGGGAGGGATTCCTCTGGCAGAAGCTCCGCGCCCCCCGCAGCTACGACTACAAGAAGGTCGAAAACAAGACCTCCTACAACGAGCGGTATCGGATGCCGCAGTTCCCCTTCAACGACGAGCAGCGGGAAGCGGTGATGACCTTCGTGCTCGGCCTGGTGGCCGAGCCGCCGGCGCCGCAGTTCGTGCACAAGCCCGCGCCGCGGGAGCAGGCCCGGCTGGACGGCCTGGTCGTGGCCGAGCAATACAACTGCGGCGGCTGCCACACCCTGGCCATGGACCGCTGGGACGTGGCCTTCCGGCCGGGGGCGCTGGGGGAAGGGAGCGAGATCCCCGATTATCCGTTCCTCGCGCCGCGGTTCACGCCGGCCCAGGTCGCCAACTCGGTGAAGGCCGACACCGCGGGCCACCACCATGCCTCGCTCGTCGGCATGCCGGTGCTCGACCCGGAGACCGGCCGGCCGCAACGCGTTGATGTCGAGGGAACGCCGGTCGACGAGGACGATGAAGAAGCCATCGGCACGGCGGTGATGTTGTGGCACGACGCGCTGGTCGATGGCGAGCCCCGGCAGGTCGGCGGGCCCAACGTGACCGTGCCGGACGACGCGATCAAGGCCGGCCGTCACTATCCCGCCCAGGGTGGCGACCTGGCTCGACTGCTGTTTCCGGTCGTGTTTGCCGACGAGAAGGAGATCAATCCCAACGTCAAGGCCGACGATGCCTGGGGCTGGCTCCCGCCGCCGCTGGTGGGCGAGGGGCAGAAAGTGCAGTCGGCCTGGCTGCATAAGTTCCTGCTCAACCCGCACACGATCCGGCCGCCGGCCGTCCTGCGCATGCCGAAGTTCAACTGGAGCGCGGCGCAAGCGGCGACGATGGTTGATTATTTCGCCGCGGTGGACGGGGCCGAGTATCCCTACGTGTACGACCCGCGGCTCGACGAGGCGAGCGTGGCTCAAAAGGAAATGGCCCGCGCCGGCCATCTCGAGGGGGCGCTGCGGATCGTGACCAACACCAACTACTGCGTGAAGTGTCACCTCGTGGGCGACTACACGCCGCCCGGCAGCGTCAAGGCGCTCGCCCCCCAGCTCGAACGGATTCACGAGCGGCTCCGGCCCGGCTATGTCCACGACTGGATCGCCAACCCGAAGCGGTTCCTGCCCTACACGGGCATGCCGGTCAACATCCCGTTCGACAAGCCCGTCAGCCAGGATCTGTATGCCGGCAACAGCGAGCAGCAGGTGGATGCCCTCACGGATCTCCTGATGCATTTCGACCTGTTCGCCAAGCGGAACCTGTCGCTCGAGGCCTTCCTCAAGGCCGAGCCACCCCCGCCGGCGGCCGCGGCCCCGCAGCCGGCCAAGGAGGCTGCCTCGGTCGCCCCCTCACCCGCCCCGACCGATGCGGCCGCGGCCGGGTCGCCGGGCCGGTCGGCCGGTTTAGAATGAAAGGCTAGGCGGGCAGGCCCGCCGCCCATGCTGATGTTCGTCTCGCCAGTCCCGCCCGGAGAATCGCCATGACCAAGCCGCTCAACCCCGTCTCCCCGCTGGCGTTTCTGCTCGCCGCCCTCGTTGCCGGCACCGTCGCCCTGCCGGCTCGCGCCGACGGCTGGGGAACGCTCAAGGGCCGGTTCGTGCTCGGCGGCGACGCCGCAGCCCCGGCCCCGCTCGTGGTTGACAAGGACGTGCAGGTCTGTGGCAACCACAACCTCGTGAACGAGGAACTCGTCGTCGGGGAGGACAAGGGCGTTGCCAACGTGGTGGTGTTCGTCCGCGACAAGAAGGTGAAGGTCAAGCCCGAGCTTGCGGCCGCCGCCAAAGAGGCCAAGCCGGTGCTCGACAACTTGAACTGCCGGTTCGAGCCGCATGTGCTCTTCGTCCAGGCCGGGCAGGAACTCACGATCAAGAACTCCGACGCGGTCGGCCACAACAGCAACATCGCGACCGTGAAGAACGCACCCTCCAACAACCTGATCCCCGCCAACGGCGAAGTGAAGGCCACGTTCAAGGCCGACGAGGCCGTGCCCGCCCAGGTGACCTGCAACATCCATCCCTGGATGAAGGGCTGGATCGTGGTCCGTGACAATCCCTACGCCGCCGTCTCCAAGGCCGACGGCTCCTTCGAGATCGCCGACCTGCCGGCCGAGGAGGTCGAGCTCCAGTTCTGGCACGAGAAGGCAGGCTATCTCGGTCAGATGACGATCGGTGGCAAGAAGGAGACGGTCAAGAAGGGGCGGATGAAGAAGGCGATCAAGGCGGGCGACAACGACCTGGGTGAGATCGTGCTCGACGCGGGGATGTTCAAGTGAGTCAAGCGGGGATGGCGAAGCGGGGCCGGATCAAGCCGCGGTGGGCGGCCGCAGGGTTTTTGTCGGCCCTCGCGGCGGCTGCGGCGGGCTGCGGTCCGGGCCGGGTCGTCGGCACGTCGCCTGATATGGCCGCAGCCGCGGCGATCCGCGAAGTCTTGGCCGCAGGCGATTCGGCGGGAGAGGCGGACGAGTCGGCGGCGGCCACCGGCACCGGCTGGGCCGCGCTCAAGGGGCGGTTCGTGTTCGCGGGCACGCCGGGTGAGAAGAAGGCCCTCGTGGTGGACAAGGACATGGCCATCTGCTCGAAGGACGGGATGAAGCTTTTCGATCAGTCGCTGCGGGTCGATGACGCGTCCAAGGGGCTCGCCGACGTCGTGCTGTTCGTCCGCAAGGCGAGCCGTGTCAGGAATCCGGTGCCCGCCGAGCAACTCGTCTTCGACCAGAAAAACTGCGAGTTTCTCTCGCCCGTGTTCGCGGCCCGCGTGGGGCAGCCCGTGGACGTCCGCAACAGCGACCCGATCGGTCATAACACCAACATCTCCGGCAGCAGCTTCAACCAGCTGATCCCGGCGGGCGAGGGCACCGTC
Organism: Pirellulales bacterium; assembly: GCA_044355515.1. GTDB lineage: Bacteria > Planctomycetota > Planctomycetia > Pirellulales > UBA1268 > QWPN01. The sequence goes on along the minus strand of JBIKXY010000028.1, from coordinate 13,437 downwards.
TACACGCCCAATGCGGAGACGGGCATGCCGGTCTCGGTGACCTGCAACATCCATCCCTGGATGAAGGCCTATGCCGTGTTCCGGAAGGACGGCTACGTCGCCGTCTCCGCGGCCGACGGCTCGTTCACGATCCCTGACCTGCCGGCCGGCGAGCCGCTCGAGTTCCAGGTCTGGCACGCCCGGTCGGCGGGCGGGCTCAAGCTTGACCGGCCCGAGCTCAAGTGGTCGCCAAAGGGGCGGTTTCAGATCACCCTGCAGCCCGACGAGGAGAAGGACCTGGGCACCCTCGAGGTGCCGGCTGCGGCCCTCGGCGGCTAGGCCCGTCGTTACCCCGACATCGATGAACCATCATTCCCGCGTCACAGTCGCCATGAGAAACACGCTCCGCCTTGCCGCTGTCTGCCTCGCCGCCCTGCTCGTCGGTGGCGGCTGTGCCCCGACGCCGCCGGCCGCCTTCCGGCTCAACATGGTCGAGGCCACCTCCCCCTCGGCAGAGAAAGACTCCGTCTCGGCGGAGATGGCCCTCACGCCCGTGCAAAAGCGGCAGGTGGCGACGATCCTGGCGGCGATGTTCGGCACGCCCGACGAACCGGTCTGCCTGCCCGAGACGGGCCTCGACCCGGCCAAGCTCAGGCTGGCGTCCGGCCCGGTCAGGAGCGACATCGTGGGCCGCAAGAACGGCCTCTACCGCGAGCATTGCGTCCACTGCCACGGGATCACCGGCGACGGGCTGGGGCCGACGGCCGCCTTCCTCAATCCCTACCCGCGGGACTACCGCCCGGGAGTGTTCAAGTTCAAGAGCACCGAGCGGTCGAGCAAGCCCACCCATGCCGACCTGGTGCGGGTGCTGCACAACGGCGTGGCCGGCAGTTCGATGCCCTCGTTCGCCCTGCTGAGCCCGGGCGAGGTCGATGCGCTCGTGGAGTACGTCAAGTATCTGAGCATCCGCGGCGAGACCGAGATCGCCCTGATGCAGTATTTCTTCGAGCTCGACGACGAAGACGAGGGCAAGCTGCCGGAGACCCGGGAGTTTCTGGTCGGAGAGATCCTCGAGCCGATCGCCGGCAAGTGGGCCGCCGCCGAGGAGGAACTGATCGAGGTGCCGGAGATGCCCGCCGACATCGATCTCGCGGCCTCGATCGCCAAGGGCCGGGAGTTGTTTCATGGCGACAAGGCCAACTGCGTCAAGTGTCACGGCGTGACGGCGCTCGGCGACGGGCAGGCCAATGACTACGACGACTGGAACAAGAACATCGTCAAGATCGAGACCAAGCTGAAGACGCTGGCAGAAGGGGATGTCGAAGCCGAGGAGCGTCGCTGGGCGGCTCAGTTTCGCGAAGTGCTCGCCGGCGACGCCCTCACGCCGCGGACGATCCCGCCGCGGAACCTTCGCCACGGCATCTACCGCGGCGGCCGGCGGCCGCTCGACATCTACTACCGGATCCACGCCGGTATCAACGGTGCTCCAATGCCGGCGGCGAAGGGCACTGTCGCCCCCGAGGACATCTGGCACATCGTCAACTACGTCCGCTCGCTGCCGTATGACATGGATGGCGAGCTCGGCGCCGACCGGGCGGTGGCGGTGCAGCCCAGCAGCGTGGGGGGCCTGGTGGCGAGCAAGACGGCGACGGCGAACGAGGAGAACTGAGCGATGAAGCGGCTGTCCGGGATGTTCTGGGCCCTGTTGTTTCTGGCCGTGCCGATCCTCGGCGTGGCGACCTTCGCGGTGGCCCCGTCGATCAACGTCTGGCTGCCGAAGGACGTCTCGGCCCACGGCCACGAGATCGACTCGCTCTTCTACTTCATCCTCGCCCTGACGGGCGTCGTGTTCGTGGCCACCGAGGTGCTGTTGTTCTGGTTCATGTGGAAGTACGACGCCTCGGCCCGGCAGGGTGAGAAGGCCACCTACATCCAGGGCAGCCACACCCTCGAAGTCGTGTGGACGATCATCCCGGCGGCCACGCTGCTCTTTCTGGCGATCTACCAGATGAACGCCTGGGCGAATGTGAAGATGCGGCGGCCCGACATGCCGCCGACCGTCGAGGTGGTGGCGCGGCAGTTCGAGTGGCGGCTCCGGTATCCCGGCCAGGACGGCCTGCTGGGGACGCCCGACGACCTGCACCTGGTCAACGATTTGACGCTGCCGGTGGACGAAGACGTGCTCGTCCAGCTCAAGAGCATGGACGTGCTCCACAGCTTCTTCCTGCCCAACCTCCGCATCAAGCAGGACGCCGTGCCCGGGATGAAGATCCCCGTCTGGTTCAAGGGCACCGCGACCGGCAGCTGGGACATCGTCTGTGCCGAACTCTGCGGCTGGGGCCATTACAAGATGAAGGGCCGGATCACGTTCGTGACCCGGCCCGAGTTCGACGCCTGGCTCGCGAGGAAGACCGCCGAGCAGGACGCCACCCAGCCCGTCCCTGAGGCCACCGGCGAGATCGTCGCCAACTGACCGATAGCTTCGCACTCCCTGCCGATCCACCGTCCGCCATCCGGAGACCTGCCATGAGCACCGTCACCGTCCCCGCCACGACCGAGCCCGGCCATGCCCCGGCCAAGAAGGCCGGATCGCTTTCGACCTTCCTCTCGACCTACGTGTTCTCCAAGGACCACAAGGTCATCGGGCTGCAGTTCCTGTTTTCGACCCTGCTCTGGTTCCTGATCGGCGGCCTGTTGGCCCTGGCGGTCCGCTGGCAGGTGGCCTGGCCGTGGTCCGACGTGCCGGTGGTGGGCAAGCTGTTCGCCCAGGAAGGCGGGCAGATGGCGCCGGAGTTCTACACGATGCTCTTCACCATGCACGCCACGGTGATGATCTTCCTCGTGATCATCCCGATTCTGGCCGGCGCCTTCGGCAACTTCCTGATTCCGCTGATGATCGGGGCCGACGACATGGCCTTCCCGACGCTCAACATGCTCTCGTACTGGTTCATGTGGCCCGCCTTCATCGCCTTCGGGGCGAGCTTCTTCGTGGAAGGGGGTGCGGCTGCCGGCGGCTGGACGAGCTACCCGCCGCTCTCCACCAACGTCGCCTCCGCGCCCGGCAGCGGCTGGGGTCAGACGCTCTGGCTGGTCGGCCTGACCTTCGTGGGCGTCTCCTCGATGCTCGGCAGTGTCAACTACATGACCACGATCATCCTGATGCGGGCACCCGGGATGACGATGTTTCGCCTCCCGATGACGATCTGGGCGATGTTCATCACGGCCGTGCTCCAGGCCTTCGCCCTGCCGGTGCTCACGGCCGCCGGGTTCATGCAACTGGCCGACCGGATGTTCGCTACCGGCTTCTTCTCGCCCGAGGGCAACATCGTCAACAACGCCGTGCCGGGTCCCGGCGGCGGGCAGCCGCTGCTCTGGCAGCACCTGTTCTGGTTCTACAGCCACCCGGCGGTCTACATCATGATCCTGCCGGCGATGGGCATGGTGAGCGACATCCTCACCTGCTTCGCCCGCAAGCCGCTGTTCGGCTACCGGCCGATGGTCTACTCGATCGCCGGGATCGCCGGCCTCGGGTTCATCGTCTGGGGCCACCACATGTTCATGTCGGGCATGAACCCGGCCCTGGGCATCACCTTCATGGTCTCGACGATGATGATCGCCCTGCCGAGCGCCGTGAAGACCTTCAACTGGCTGGGCACGGTCTGGGGGGGCAAGATCCAGTTCACGACCGCGATGCTGTTCGCCCTGTCGTTCGTCTCGATGTTCATCATCGGCGGCCTGTCGGGGATCTTCATGGCCGCCACCCCGGTGGACATCTTCATCCACGACACTTACTTCATCGTGGCCCACTTCCACTACGTCTTGTTCGCCGGCACGGCGATGGGCGTCTGGGCGGCGATCTACTTCTGGTATCCCAAGATGTTCGGTCGGACGATGAACGAGTTCTGGGGGAAGGTCCACTTCTTCCTGACCTTCCTGTTCTTGAACGGCACCTTCTTCACGATGCACATCCTCGGGGCGGTGGGCTTCCCCCGGCGGCTGGCAGACGCCTACCACTACGAGACCTTCCACCACCTCCAGCCGATGAATGCCTTCATGACCTACTGCGCCATCGGGATGGTGGCCACGCAGATCATCTTCGCGATCAACTTCTTCTGGAGCATGTTCTTCGGCCCCGTCGCCGACCGGAACCCGTGGAACTCCAACGGCCTGGAGTGGACGGCACCCAGCCCGCCGGGCCACGGCAACTTCGACTACCAGCCGGTCGTCTACCGCGGCCCGTATGAATACTCCGTGCCGGGCGTCGACGATAAGGATCACCTGATGCAGACCGACCCCCCGAACGCGGCAGCGGCTGCGGCCGCCGCGGCATCGCACTAGGAACCTTGTCCCCAACAGCCGGCCGTTCTTTGGTGCCGGTTCGTGATTATGCCCCTGAACCTTTTTTTGCGGCTTGGCACCCTGGCTTCAAAAAACCGCCGGTCGGGGGCACGTGCTCGCCGCCGGCGGATTTTGACGATGCTTGCTCCATGGGCATGGTTCGCCAACGCTGGCAGTCAAAATGCACCGGCGGCTGCGCGCGACCCCCGACCAGCTCCCTCGTCGTGGCTTCGGAGTATTGGCTTTCGGGAGTGGAATTGGCCCCATCTCGTCGCCTGCCTGCTCGTGGCGGCGACGGCCGTCTTGCTCTCGTTCGGGGCGCTTGTGACCACCTACGAGGCGGCGATGGCGGTGCCCGACTGGCCGGCCACCTACGGGCACAACATGTTCCTGTTTCCGCTCTCCGAATGGCTGGGCGGGCCGTGGGACCTGTTTCTCGAGCACGGCCACCGGCTCCTGGGGGCGCTCGTGGGCCTGATCACGCTGACGCTTGCCGGCCTGGCCTGGCGGTCTTCCGTCGGCCCGACGGTCCGCTGGCTCACCGTCGCCGCGGTGGTGCTCGTGGTCGTGCAGGGAGGCCTGGGCGGCGCGCGGGTGCTGCTTGACGACACGACCGTGGCCAAGATCCATGCCTGCACGGGTCCGCTGTTCTTCGCCGTGGCCGTGGCGCTCGCGGTGCTCACGCGGCGGACGGGCGACCTGACCGTGCCCCGGGTCGCGGCCGGGCTCTGCTCCGCGGTGCCGGTCGCCGCCTACGCCCAGCTCGTGGCCGGCGCCCAGCTCCGGCACCTCGACCCGGCCACGCCGCCGCGGATGTTCCACGCCCTCGTGGGCACGCACGTGGCCGTCGGGCTGGTGGTGGCTGGTCTGGCCGTGGCGGCGTTGGTGGCGACCCGCGGCCGCGGCAACAGGGAGGCGAGCCGCTGGAGCCTGTTCGCGGTCGGCCTCGTGGGCTGTCAGCTCGCGCTCGGCGTCGGCACCTGGATGGCGAAATACGGCGTTCCCTCGGCGCTCCTGCCCGATGCCTGGCGGCTGGCCGAGCCGATCGTGGCCCGCAGCGGCCCGGGGGCCGTGATCGTCACGACGCATGCCGTGCTCGGGATGGTGATCTTGGGGGCCGGCGTCGCTCTGGCCCTGACCGCGGCGGGCACCGTGCCTGCCGTGGTGCGAGTCGCCCCGCAGCCCGCGGCCTTCGCCCGGGGCAGGGGGGTGACTGCATGACGCCGCCCCCCGTCGCCGCGGAGTTCTCGGCCGGTGCAGCCTCCATGACGCCGACCGTGCTCGTGACCGATGCCCCGCGCGGGATCTCAGCCACGCTCGCGGACGTCTCGCGGCTGGTCCGGCCGCGGATCGCGGTGATGGTGCTGGCGACCGTCGCAGCCGCCGCCTGGCTCACGGCCGGCCGGCCGGCCGATCCCACCAGGCTGCTGTGGGTGCTCACCGGCACCGCACTCGTGGCGGCGAGCTCGAGCATCGCCAACCAGATCCTCGAGCGGCGGACCGACCGGCTCATGAAGCGGACGGCCTCGCGGCCGCTCGTGGCGGGCCGGCTGGCAGTCTCGACAGCCTGGTGGCTGACCGCGACCACGCTCGCCGTCGGCACCGCGGCCTGCTGGGTCGCGGCCGGCTGGCAGCCCGCGGCCGCTGCGGTGGCGACCTGGCTGCTCTACGTGGTCCTCTACACACCGCTCAAGCGGGTCACGCCGCTCAACACCGCCATCGGCGCCGTCGCCGGCGCCCTCCCGGTGGCGATCGGCTGGCTGGCCGCCGACGGGCCCGCCCGGCTGGCGGCCGGCGACGCCCGCGGGGCGTTGGCCGTGGGAGCCCTGGCCACCGTGCTCTACCTCTGGCAGTTCCCCCACTTCATGGCCATCGCCTGGATCTACCGGGCCCAATATGCGGCTGCCGGGGCCCGGATGCTCACGGTCGTCGATCCCACCGGCCTGCGGGCCGCCGGCCAGGCTCTGGCCGCTGCCCTGGCCCTGATGCCCGCGGCGCTCGTGCTGGCAGTGCCCTCCGGGAGCGTGCGGATGTTCCTTTCCGCGGCCGTCGCCGCGGCCGTGTATCTTTTGGCGACCGTGAACTTCGCGGTCCGCCGCGACGACGCCGCGGCCCGGTTCCTCCTGCTTTCGTCCCTGGGTGCCCTGCTCGGCCTGCTCTCCGCCGCGGTCGTGTTCGGCGGCCCTGCCTCGCTCACCCCCTGATCCGGAAATCGCCATGAGCTCCCCCGCCATCTCGCTCCCCCACGACCACGGCCATTCGAGCGGCCACGACGACGGGCACCACGGCCACGTCCATCTCCAGTACCAGCCCGGGCTGCCGCTCTCCCGCGGCAAGCTGATCATGTGGCTGTTCCTGTCGACGGAGATCATGTTCTTCGCGGCGCTGCTCGGGAGCTACATCGTGCTCCGGTTCGGGGCGGCCGAGTGGCCGAAGCCCCACCATGTGCACCTCTCCGAGCCGATCGGGGCCTTCAACACCTTCGTCCTGATCTGCTCGAGCGTGACCATCGTGCTCGCCCTGGAGGCGGCCAAGGCCAACAAGACGGGCCTGGCGAAGCTCTGGATGCTGCTCACCCTCACGCTCGGCACGCTGTTTCTCGGCGTCAAGGCCTACGAGTATCAGGCCAAGTTCTCCCACGGCATCTACCCCGCCGCGCCCCACGGCCTGATCCATGAGCGGCCGGACCTTTATTACGGCTCGGCCGTCCGGGCCCGGCTCGGCGAGCCGGCGATCATCGACCGGCTCAAGGAGCTCGACGAGACCCCGGCCGACCAGCTCGCGCCCGAACAGCGGTCCGCGCGGACGGCCCTCCAGCAGATCCGCACGATGGTCATGGATCCGAACCAGCAGGCCTTCGAGCTGGCCGTGGTGGCCGACCAGATCGCGCCGCTGCCAGCCGAGGGATCCGGGAGCCACGGCGAGGGCCACGCCCACGGCATCAACGACGCCTTCCCCTGGCTGCGGCTGCCGATCGTGATCCCCGGTGGCAACATGTGGGCCAGCACCTACTTCCTGCTGACCGGCTTTCACGCGGTCCACGTCGTCGTCGGCCTGATTGTGTTCGCGCTGCTCCTGGGCAAGACGCTCGGCCCCGCGAACGCGGGCATGATCGAGAACGCCGGCCTCTACTGGCACTTCGTCGATCTCGTGTGGATCTTCCTGTTCCCGCTTCTCTACCTGTTCTAGCCCCCTTCCGGGCCCCGATTCGGGGCCGCAGCATCCCCAGGCATCGCCATGACCGACCACGCAGCCCGCGACCCCGCCCCCGGCCACGACGACCATGCCCACGGCGGCATCGGCACCTCCATCGCCGTGTTCATCGCCCTCTGCTTTCTCACCACCATGTCGTTCCTCACCTACTCGTCGGCCTGGCCCTGGCGGGATCAGCCGCAGGTCGGCTGGGCCTTCATGATGGCCGTCTCCTGCACCAAGGCGATGCTCGTGGTGCTGTTCTTCATGCACGTCTGGTGGGAGGCCAACTGGAAGTACGTCCTGACGATCCCGGCCGCGATGATGGCCCTGTTCCTGGTGATCATGCTCGTGCCCGACATCGGGCTGCGGAACCGGATGGTGGCGCAGGAGCGGGCGATCCACATGGCCCGGCCCGCGGACCGTTTGCTCCTGGAACGGGCCGGCGACACCGGGCAGACTGCCGGCGAAGCCCACTGAGCCTCTGGCGACATTGCAGCGGACTTTGTCTTGCAGAACCCTCGGCCCACCTGGGCTTCAGGCCGCGAAGCACCGCCGCCGGAGCCGGCGGTGACATGCTCGGCGCCGGGGGACTTTGCTACAGGATGCTCGATCGGCCGACTGGGAATCGCTCGTGAGTCGCAAAGATTCCCCGGCTTCTGCGCGTGCCCCCGACCGGCTCCTCGGTTTTCGTCAGGCACCTGGGCTTCAGGCCGCCAAGCACCGCCGCCGGAGCCGGCGGTGACATGCTCGGCGCCGGCCTGCGGGTCTATACTTCAGGCATGACCGTCAGCAAACGTCGCGTTCCCTTCTCGATCGGTGTCGGCCTGCTGCTCGTGGCCGGCTGCGCCGAGCAGCCGGCGGCCGTGGTGGGCGAGCCTGAGCCGGACTCGGAGTTCGTGGCCGCCGCCGACCCGGCCGCGCCGTTCACGCTCACCGACCAGACGGGGGCCGCGTTTTCTTCCGAAGCCCTGGCCGGCAAGGTCTGGCTGGGGGCGGTGTTCTTCGCCAACTGTCCCGGCCCCTGCTTCCGTGAGAACCAGGCGATCGCCGAGATCCTCGCGAAGATCGACCGCCCCGACTTCATGGTCGTGAGTCTGACCTGCGACCCCGAGAACGACACGCCCGACGCCCTGCGGCGGTATGCCGACCGGTTCAAGGCCGACCCAGGCCGGTGGAAGTTCCTCACCGGCGACATGGCGACGATCACGCGGGTCGGCACCGGTCGGTTCAAGCTGCCCGTCGAAGTGGGCGTGCATGCCGAGAAGGGCGTGGTCTTCGACCGCGCGGGCAAGCTGCGGGGCGGCTACTCGCTCACCGATCCCAAGCGGGTGGAGCTCCTCGAGCAACTCATTCGCGAGGTGCTCGCCGACGAATCCGGAGCGCAGCCATGATCACCCCGCTCGTCGCAGCCGCGGGCATCCATCCGCTCGCCACCACGAACGCGGTGCTCAACTCCGTGGCCGCCGTGTTGCTCGTGGCGGGCTGGGTGTTCATCCGGCGGGGCCAGTGGCGGGCCCACCGGGCCGCGATGGTGGCGGCCTTCGCCACCTCGGCGGTGTTCCTGGTCTGCTATCTCGTCTACCACTACCTCGAGGGAAGCCGGAAGTACGCCGGCCCCGAGTCGCTGCGGGTGGTCTATTACGCGATCCTGCTCACCCACGTGGTCCTGGCGGCGGCCGTGCCGGTCCTCGCCCTGCGGATGTTCTTCCTCGCCTGGAAGGGCCGCTGGGAGGCCCATCGCCGGCTCGGCCGAGTGACGATGCCGGTCTGGCTGTATGTCTCGGTGACCGGGGTCGTGATCTACGCCATGCTCTACCACCTCCCCGCCGGGGCCGGCCTGCCGGGGCCCCCCTGAAGGTTGGCCCGCCGGGCGACGGGGCGGCCGGGCCGGCTATAATCCAGGCATGCGAAAGCTCGCGACCCACGTCGGCCTGACCATCGCCCTCGTCCTGCTGCTTGCGGCGGCCGACGCGCAGGGCTGCCCCAACTGCAAAGACGGCGTCAACACGGCCGATCCCCAGGGGCTGAATATCGCCCGTGGGTATTTTTACAGCATCCTCCTGATGCTCGCGATGCCCTTCACTCTGGCCGGCACGTTTGCCGCCTATGTGTGGCGGGAGATGCGGCGGCAGAAGCGGCTGGCGGCGGCCGACCCGTCCGCCGGGGCCGCCGCGGGGCGGACGGTCCCATGAACGCGGCGGAGGTCCCGGCGCTGCGGCTGCCGGCGGCCGAGGCGGATCCGCCGCCGGCGAGCCGACGGCCCCGGAACTTCCTCGCGGTCGGAGAACGACGGCGGCTGTTCTGGGCCTTCATGCCCCCGGCCCTGATCCTCGTGGTCGCGGTCGAGTTGCTCACTCGATCCGCCCCGCCGCCGGGGCCCCCTCCTGACCCGCAGATCGACACGCGGCTGGAGGCCGTGGCAGGGCCGCCTCCCGCTGCCGGCGAAGTGACGATCCTCCGGGCCGACGAACCATTCGCAATGACCGCCCCCGAGCAACTCGCCGCATCCCGCGTGGCGCTCGGTCGGGTGCGTGATGCCGCCTTCTTCAGCCAGTCCGACCACGATGCCTGGTTCGAGAGTTTTCTCACGCTGCGGGGCTACGAGGGGCGCAGGCTGGGGCCTTCCCGCGAGGTTGGCTTCACCGAGATCTTCGGCCAGCCCGAGTCGTTCCGCGGTCGGCCGGTGCGGATGCGGGGCACGCTCCGGCGGCTGGAGCGGCTTCCCGCGCCGGCGAACAACTACGGCATCACCGAGTATTGGCAGGGGTGGCTGGAGCCGGCGGGAGGGCCGGCCTCGCCGGTCGCCGTGCATTTCCTGGAGCTGCCGGCGGGCATGGCCTCGGGGATGGAGATTCACGAGCCCGTCGTCGTCAACGGCTGCTTCTTCAAAAACCTGGCCTATCGCGCCGTGGACGATGTCCGGGTGGCGCCGCTGCTCCTGGCTCGCACACCCGGCCGCCCGCCCGCGGTGAATGCGGCGACCGGGGGCGATTGGTGGAACCTCTCGCTCACGGTCATCGGCGTTGTTACCATGACGTCGATCGTGATGGCGATCGCGATCGGCTTTCTGCTGGTCGGCCGCGGCCGAAAGGCGGTGCCGCAGGCCGCCGGCCTCGACGCGACGCTGGCCGAGGTCGTGCCCTTTTCGGTGGCGGAGGCGTTGCGGCACGTCGCAGCGGCTGACGAGGTGGACGGCCGAGAACCCGACGGAGACAACGCATGAGCGGCCTGCGGGCGACGCGGCGAATCAAATTGATGCTTGCGGTTCTGGCGTTGGCATGCCCGAACCGCGGCTCGCTGGCCGCTGACCAGCCGGCCGGTGACGTGGCGTCCTTCCTCATGCTGCGCGAGATCGACCGGCCGCGCCGAGCCGCCATCGAGTCGGCGTCCGAGTGGAACCGGGAAGCGGAGGCGACCCTCGTCAAGATCCTTCAGCGGATCGACGCCCCCGCCAATCTCGTCAATGGCTGGCGGGCCGCCGCCGTGCCGGTGCCGGCGGCCGGCGAGGCGGCGGCGATCGCCGACGAACTGGTGGTCGTGCGCGGCCGGGCCACGTTCGTCGCACCGCAGCAACTGCCCGCCGATCTCGCGGAGCGGCTCGGCAAACCTTCCTACGACGTGGTCCGGATCGTCGATGACCGGGGCCTGGCCGTCAGCGTGCTCACCATGGCCGCGCCGGCGGCGTGGGCCCGCTGGAAGCCGATCGACGAGCCGGCCGGCGCGCTCGGCCTGCCCCTGTCCACCGCCACGGGCCCGCTGCCGTCGGGCGGCCCTGCCGATGCGTCCCCTTGGCCCGACGTCAACCCAGGTCTCGTGGTCGCCGCCGCGAACGTGAACTGGTTTCCGGACACGCTGCTCGGCAAGGCGGGCTTCGACTACGGCCTGTTCGATTCGGTGAGCGATGGCAAGCGGCTCGAACGGGGCGACACGGCCGCGTTTTATGCCGCCCTGGCGGCGGCCGGCCGGACGGATCCCAAGGCGATCGTGGCGGCGGCGGGCGGCCCCGCCGACCCCCTGCTGCTGATCGATCCGGCCCGCAAGTGGCTCCCGGAGCATCGCGGTGACCCCGTGGTGATCGAAGGGGCTGCGCTGCGGGCCACGCGGGTCGCGATCGACGAACCTTTCCGCCGTCAGGAAGTGGGCAGCGATCACTACTGGGAGCTCTATGTTTTCGTCGAGACGCCGCTGCTGGACATCGACGGCCGGATGCAGAACTCGTTCCCGATCGTCTGCTGCGTGCGGGAACTCTCGTCCGGCATGCCCACCGGCGACCGGATCAACGAGCCCGTCCGGGTGCCCGGCTTCGCCTTCAAACGGTATGCCTACACCTTCGAAGCGCCGGTCGAGAAGGACGGCGGGCTGGTCGCCGAGGCGGAGCGGCAACAGACCACCCTGGTCGTGGGGCCCCGGGCGGTCTGGACGCCGCCGGCGGCCGATTTCGCCTCCGGGAACATCGCCCTGATCGCCGGGATCGCGGCAGTCGCGGCCCTGGCCGCCGTGTTCGGCCTCGGACTGCTTTACGGCAACTGGTCGCTCAGCCGCACGATCGCGCGGTCGCGATCGGAGTTGCCCGAGCGCATCGACATCCATCCCGACGACGCCGGCCCGGACGGCCGCTGACGGTTTCTCTCTTCATCGTTTCCTTCGTTTCCCATCTCCTGGAGCCCTGCATGCGACGCGCGAAGATCTCGATCATCGGAGCCGGCAACGTCGGCGCCACCACCGCCCACTGGACCGCCGCTGCCGAACTCGGCGACGTGGTGCTGCTCGACATTCCGGCCACCGAGGGAATGCCCGCGGGCAAGGCGCTCGACCTCTTTCAGGCCGCGCCGATCATGGGCTTCGATTCCCGGCTCGTCGGCACGACCGACTGGGCCGACACCGCCGGCAGCGACGTGGTGGTGGTGACCGCCGGCATCGCCCGCAAGCCCGGCATGAGCCGCGACGACCTGCTCTCGACCAACGCCCGGATCGTGGGGGACGTGGCCGCGAAGATCCGCGACACCAGCCCGGCGGCGATCGTGATCGTGGTTTCCAACCCGCTCGACGCGATGGTCCAGCGGACCTTCCAGGTGACCGGCTTCCCGGCGGCCCGCGTGATGGGCCAGGCCGGTATCCTCGACACCGCCCGCTACCGGGCGTTCCTGGCCCTGGAGCTCGGCGTGAGCGTCGAGGACATCTCGGCCATGCTGCTCGGCGGCCACGGCGACACGATGGTGCCGATCCCGAGCTGCACGAGCGTGGGGGGCATCCCGGTCACGCAGCTGATCCGTCCCGAGCGGCTCGCCGAGATCGTGGACAGGACGCGGACGGGCGGAGCCGAGATCGTGGGGCTGCTCAAGACGGGCAGCGCCTATTACGCCCCGGCCGCCGCCACAACGCAGATGGTGGAGGCGATCGTCCGCGACAAGAAGCGGCTCGTGCCGGTCGCGGCCTACTGCGACCAGGAGTACGGCGTGGGAGGCTACTTCGTGGGCGTGCCCGTGATCCTCGGCAGCGGCGGCGTGGAGCGGGTGATCCAGCTCGACCTTCTGGCCGACGAGCGGGCCGGCCTCGACAAGAGCATCGCGGCGGTCAAGGAACTCGTGGCCGCGATGGATCGGCTCACCGCCACGGCCTGACCGGCTTCGATGCGGGCTCGGGGTCGCCCGTGCCATCTCGCCGGACGTCTCTTGGTTCGCTGACTGGGGACATGCTCGTCACCTTCGGACTTTGCGAGTACCTACTCAATGGGCATGGCCACGCCCGTGCTCCGCAAAGCTCCTCGGTTCCTGCGCGTGCCCCCAGTCAGCTCCTCAGCATCAGAGTTGTCTGCGCGATCTCAACATCCAGGCGAGGGGTCGCCCGTGCCATCTCGCCGGACGCTCCCTCCAGGCATCCTGCCTTCCGGTCGCTCCATGGCAGCTACGCTTCGGCATCCTGCCT
>JBIKXY010000167.1:0-6373 GCA_044355515.1 Pirellulales bacterium | reverse complement strand
TTCGTCGACGACGCCCGGCGGGTGCTCCTCCACGGCCACTGCCACCAGAAGGCGCTCTCCTCGCTGGACCACACCGTGACCATGCTCTCGCTGCCGCGGCACTATGCCGTGGAGACGATCCCCAGCGGCTGCTGCGGGATGGCCGGCTCGTTTGGCTACGAGCGGGAGCACTACGGCGTGTCGATGAAGATCGGCGAGCTCGTGCTCTTCCCGGCCGTGCGGACGGCGCCGGCCGACACGCTGCTCGCCGCTCCGGGCACCAGCTGCCGCCACCAGATCGCCGACGGCACGGGCCGCCGGGCCCTGCATCCGGCCGAGATCCTCCACGCGGCCCTGCGGCCGGAGGGAGTACCGGCGCTCCGCCGGCACGGGCGTTGACGCCCCGCGGGGACTGTGCCCCCGCGGTCCTGCGGTTTCCCGCCACGCGACGGGCGATTACCATGACGGGGATCCGCCGCTGGCGCAGGTCGCGGCCACCTCCTGGAGACCCTCTCTTGAACGCCCGCACCCCGAGCACCCGCCGGAGCTTCCTGGGCACGTCCGCCGCGGCCGGCGGCGCCGCCGCCCTGCCCGCTTTCGCCTGGAGCCAGCCGGCCTTCGCCAATCGGGCGGCCACCGACCGGCCCCGGATCGGCTGTATCGGCCTCGGAGGCATGGGCCGGGGCGACGCCCGCGAGCACGCCAAGTTCGGCGACATCGTCGCGGTCTGCGACGTCGACAAGGACCGGGCGGAGCGGGCCAAGTACGACGTCCGGATCGGCAACGGCAAGGCGGACGAGGTGGACGACTACCGCAAGCTGCTCGATCGGCAGGACGTCGATGTGGTGAGCATCGTCACCACGGATCACTGGCACGTGAAGATCGCCATCGAGGCGCTCCAGGCCGGCAAGCACGTCTTCTGCCAGAAGCCGCTTTCGCTCACTATTCAAGAGAACCAACTCGCCCGGGCGGCCGCGGAGAAGTTTCCGCATTTGCAGTTCTTCATCGGCACCCAGCAGCGGTCCACGAAAGACCTGTTCCTGCGGGCGGTGAACATGGTGCATAAGAACCTGCTCGGCCCGATCCGCAAGGTGACCGTCGCCATCAACGGCAGCCCCACCGGCGGGCCGTTCCCCGAGGAGAAGCCGCCGGGAGGCCTCGACTGGGAGAAGTGGCTGGGTCAGGCCCCGGAGGTGCCCTACCGCAGCCGGCGGTGCCACAACGAGTTCCGCTGGTGGTACGAATACTCGGGGGGGAAGTTCACCGACTGGGGCGCTCATCACGTGGACATCGCCCAGTGGGCCCTGAAGGAGGACTCCCAGGGGCGGGGGCCGATCCGCATCGACGGGGTGGATGCCCGGCATCCGGTGCCGTTCAAGGACGGCTATCCGACCGTGGACGACTGCTACAACGCCGCCTACGACTTCGCCGTCAAATGCACCTTCCCCAGCGGCGTGGAGATGAACGTGACCAGCCGGGGCGACAACGGCGTCACCTTCGAGGGGGAGAAGGGGAGGATCTTCGTCAACCGCAGCAAGATCACGGGCAAGCCGATCGAGGAGCATTGGGACAAGGACCAGTTCACCGATGCCGACCTGGTGACGCTCTACAAAGGAAAGCCCTTCGAGGGGCACAAGGAGAACTTCTACCGCTGCATCCGCGAGGGGGGGCTGCCGGTCTCCGACGTGTTCAGCCATCTGATCACGATGAACACCTGCCACCTGACGGCGATCGCCGCCCGCCTCGGCCGGGCGATCACCTGGGATCCGGCCACCGAGACGATCACCGGCGACGACGAGGCAGCCGCCTTCATGGCCCGCACGCCCCGGGCGGGCTACGAGATCCCGCGGGTCTGACTCGCGTCGCGGCCCGGCCCGCGTCCCCAGGTTCCAACCCGTTCGCGAGGAGGAAGACCATGCGCGACATTCGCCCCGGCGGTCTGATCCGGGCCGGGTTGGCGGTGCTGGCGCTGCTGCCGGCCGCGCGCGGCGCCGCCGGCCCCGTGCCCCCCGTCGAGGGGCCGGCCACGCTCGCCGTGCCCGCCGACCTCGCGGCGACGCTCTTTGCCGCCGAGCCGCTGCTCTCGAGTCCCGCCGACATCGACGTCGACGCGGCGGGCAGGGTCTGGGTCTGCGAGGTGACCAACTACCGGGGCAAGAAGGACACCCGGCCGGAGGGCGACCGGATCCTGGTGCTCGAAGACACCGACGGCGACGGCGCCGCCGACAAGCAGACCGTGTTCCACCAGGGCCGCGACGTCGATAGCGCGCTTGGCATCTGCGTGATCGGCGAGGGCACGGGGCGGAAGGTGATCGTGTCGTGCGCCCCGGAGGTGCTCGTGTTTCACGATGACGACGGGGATCTCGTGGCCGACCGCCGCGAGGTGCTGTTCACGAAGACGGGCCTGCCGCAGCACGACCACTCGGTGCACGCCTTCGTGGTCGGCCCCGATGGCCGCTGGTATTTCAACTTCGGCAACACGGGGCATGCGGTCCACGACCGTGATGGCACGCCGGTCGTGGACCGGCTCGGCAACGTCGTCAACGATTCGGGCAAGCCCTATCGCCAGGGCATGGTCTTCCGCTGCCGGCCCGACGGCGGCGACTTCGAGGTGCTCGGCCACAACTTCCGCAACAACTACGAAGTGGCGGTGGATTCGTTCGGCGCGCTCTGGCAGAGCGACAACGACGACGACGGCAACCAGGGAGTCCGGATCAACGCGGTGTTCGAGTTCGGCAACTACGGCTACGTGGACGAGCGGAGCGGGGCCGGCTGGCAGGCGGGCCGCACCAACATCGAGCCCGAGATTCCGCTCCGGCACTGGCACCAGAACGACCCCGGCGTGGTGCCCAATCTCCTGCAGACCGGCGGCGGCTCGCCGACCGGGATCTGCGTCTACGAGGGCGAACTGCTGCCCGAGCGGTTTCGGGGCGCGATGATCCACTGCGACGCCGGCCCGAACGTGGTGCGGGCCTATCCCGTCGCGGCCCGCGGGGCGGGCTACGAGGCGCGGATCGAGCCGGTGGCCGACGGCTCGGCCGACCGCTGGTTCCGGCCGAGCGACGTCTGCGTGGCCCCCGACGGCTCGCTCATCGTGGCCGACTGGTACGACCCCGGCGTGGGCGGCCATGGCATGGGCGACGTGGAGAAGGGGCGGATCTACCGGATCGCGCCGCCGGGGGCGACGTGGAGCGTGCCCAGGCATGATTTCGCCACCGGGGCCGGCTGCGTGGCGGCGCTTGCGAGCCCGAATCTCTGCGTCCGGGCGACCGCGCTCGAGCGGCTGGCCGCCGCCCCCGCCGCCGCGGCCACGGCACTCGCCGCAGCCTACGCCAAGGCGACCGACCCGCGGCACAAGGCCCGCCTTGCCTGGGCGGCCGGCATGCTGCCGGGCCGGGCCGAGGCCTGGATCACGAGGCTCGCGGGCGACGCCGACGACAACCTGCGGATCGTGGCGCTGCGGCTCTGCCGCCGGGTGGAGGGCGACGTGCTCGGCCTGGTCGAAACGTTCACGACCGATGCATCGCCCGCCGTCCGCCGCGAGGCGGCGATCGCGCTCAAAGGCGTCACCGGCGACCGGGCCGACCGGGCCTGGGCCGCGCTCGCCGCCCGCCACCAGGCCGGCGACCGCTGGGAGCTGGAGGCGCTCGGCATCGGCGCCGATGGCGCGGCGGGCCTCGCCGGCGAGAGCCAGTGGGATGGCCGGCTGGCCGCGTGGCTGGCGGCGGTGGGCGATGAGTGGAAGACGCCGGCCGGCCGCGAGCTCGTGTGGCGGAGCCGGGCGGCCGGCACGCCGAAGCTGCTCTGCGAGATCATCGGCGACCCGGCCACCTCGACCAACGAGTCGCTCGCCTGCCTGCGGGCGCTCGACTTTCAGGCTCCGGCCGCCGCGGCGGCTTCCGTGCGCGACCTCGTGGCCGGCGCCGCCTTCGACGAGGAGCGGGCCGCCGTCGTGCTGCCGGAGCTCGTGCAGAGGCTCGACGCCGACGCCGCGGCCGATCCGGCCGTCGCCCGCCGAATCGCGGAGGCCGCGCGGCGCGTGGCCGGCACGCCCGCTTTCGTCGCGCTCGCCCGGCGCTTTCGGCTCACGGACCAGACGGCGGCGCTCGTGACGCTCGCCGCCACGCCCGGCACCGACGACGCCCTGGCCGCCAATGCGGTGGCAGCCGCGGTCGAACTCGGCGGGGCCGACGCCGTCACGGCGACGATCACCGGCGCCGACGAGCCGGCGACGCGGCTGCTCGAGGTGCTCGGCATCCGGGGCGACAAGCCGGGCGTCGAACTCCTCGAGGCGACGATCCGCGACGAGGCCGCGCCGCCCGCGCGGCGGTCGGCCGCCATCCGCGGTCTGGCCCGCAGCAAGCACGGCGCGGAGCGGCTGGTGGCGCTGGCCAAGGCGGGCCAGGTCTCCGGCCCGCTCGTCGCGACCGCCGCCGCCGCGATCTCCGGTTGCCCCTGGGGTGACGTCAGAGGTTCCGCCGCCGAGGTGCTGCCCTTGCCGAAGGCCCGCGGCGGAGCGAGCCTGCCGCCCGTGGCCGACCTCGTGAAGCGCAAGGGCGATGCCAGCGCCGGCCGGGCGGTGTTCGCGGGCACGGGCACCTGCAGCAAGTGCCACGTGGTCGAGGGCGAGGGCAAGGCCGTGGGGCCCGACCTCTCCGGGATCGGCGGCAAGCTCTCGCCCGTCGCGCTCTACGAGTCGATCCTGGCCCCCTCGGCCGCGATCAGCCACGCCTACGAAACCTGGACCGCGATCACGGCAGACGGCCGCTCGTTCACGGGCCTGCTCGTCTCCCAGACCGACGACGGGATCGTGATCCGCGGTGCCGACGGGGTGGACGTGTCGCTCGCGACGACCGACGTCGAGGAACTCGTCCGCCAGCCCGTCTCGCTGATGCCGGCCGACCTGGCGACGGTGCTCACGGAAAGGGAACTCGTAGACCTCGTCGCCTGGCTGGCCACGCTCAAGCCGCGGTAGCCGGGAAAAAGGGCCGGGGAAAAGGCGTCGGGAACCTTTTTCGTCTCCTTCTCGACTGCAACCGTTCTCCGGTCGCGAAACAGGTTCCGGACACCTGTTTCCTTCTGAGCTCAGGCCCGCTCGGCGAGGGCCTGTTCGAGCTGCTCGCCGACGCCCAAGGGGCCGGCCCAGCGGCGCATGTAGGCCTCGTCCAACTGGCCCTGCATGAAAAAGACGTCTTTGATGTCGAGCAGGTCCCGCGGCCGTCCTGCCAGCAGCTTGAAGAGAATTAGATCCTCGGCAGTGATCAGGTGCACGGGCTTTCCCTCGACCTCCTCGAGGATGCGGCGGCTCATCGCCTCTCTCTGGAAGTCATTTTCCATCAGAAAGACGTCGGCATCGATGCCACGGCCTTCGAGGAACAGCCGAACCTTGAACAGCGGCATGCCACCAACCGAGTCGACCCAGCCGCCGCGATAGTGGTCGGGCACCGTATACCCTGCTGCCTCGATGGCCGCAAAGAGATCGGCCAACCGCTCCCGTGGAATCGCCAGCACGAAGTCCACGTCGAATGTCGGTCGCGGCAGGCCGTGGGCTCGAACGGCGATGCCACCCATGATCGCGTAGGGCAGACGGAGTCGGTCGAACAGGCCGACCAGGTCGTGGATCACGGCCGTCAGGTCGGTCATCGGCCCACGGTTCCCGCGGGAGATCCCAGGCGGGCCATGCCTCGCAGGATTCCCTCGTTCCGGAGATCGTTCTCCCGCTGGAGCAGCTCAAACCGTCGTTCCACCACATCCGGTCGCCCGCGCAGGAGGTAGGGCGTGTTTTCACGGATCATGGCGAAGCTGAACTCCAGCCGCTGGCCCGGCGTCATGCGGCGGTATTCGGCGAGGGTCTCGGGGCTGAGCATGACGCGATTCTACCGCGAGCGGTCGGGCCGAGGCCGGAGGAAAAAACGTGTCCGGAACCTTTTTCATCTCCTTCTGGACTGCAACCGTTCTCAGGTCGCGAAAAAGGTTCCCGACACATTTTTTTCCGGTGAGAGCACCTGGCCCAGCAAATAGCCCGCGAGCGAGAAGCCGAGGCCCCAGAAGTCGCTGGGCACCGTGGTCACGGCCGTGAACAGGGCCTCGGGCAGCCGGCCGTCGAGCTGCTCGACCAGGAAGGTCACGAGCCACGCGCCGAACCCCAGCAGCATCGCGAGCACCGCCGGCCGCGGGCCGCGGGGCCGGCCGTAGATGCCCATCAGTACCGGCACGAACAGGGCCACCAGCTGGATCGAGAGGGCCACGTCGAGCAGCTGCATCAGTGACTTGCCGCACAGGGCCATCGCGATCCCGCCGAGCGAGACGAGCACCACGCAGATCCGGTCGCGGAGCAGGCCGTTGCCCTTCAGGGCGGGGAGCCGGGAGAGCAGGTTGTGCCCCAGGATCGTGG
>JBIKXY010000165.1:0-6406 GCA_044355515.1 Pirellulales bacterium | reverse complement strand
CACCGCCGCCAGCCAAACCACCTGGCCGGCCGGCACCGCCAGCGACGTCTGCTTGCACATCACCGCCGCCGTCGCGAACGCGGCCGCCGGCCAGGCGGCCGGCCCGCCGCGACCGCGGGCCAGCAGGAGGTTCGCCACCAGTCCGCAGGCGATGGCGGAGTTGTCGGCTTGGATGAACTGCCACGAGGCCCACGGCCAGACGGCCAGCACGAAGCAGCCGGCCACGAGCCGGGAGAGCCGGTCGGGTGCCGGAAAGCTCGTCACCGGCCACGACAGGCACACGGCCACGATGGCCGCCAGTTGGAGGAGGATGTTGATCGCGCCCGCGACCAGCAGCGCCTCGCCCGGCCCCGCCGCCCATGTGGCCGGCCAGTGGAGCCAGACCGGCAGGGGGCCGTACATCCAGGTGCTCGCCGGACCGTCCTCGCCGCCGTACAGGGGCAGGCCGAGCGCGAGTCCGAACGTGGGCGCCAGGCGGATGTCGTTCCAACTCCGCAGCGGAAAGATGCACCAGCACACCCACAGCCAGACCGCCGCCATGCCGACCGCGCAGGCCGCGGCCAGCGACTCGACCGGGAGGCCACGCCGGCCCGGTTCGACGGCGTCACTCGGGGCTGGTGGAGGGTGTGTCACTCGGGTGGAGCGGCGAGCGACCGCAGATTCGCGGTGGCCACCGGGTGATCGGGGGCGATTTGCAGGCAGCGGCGGTAGGCCGCCACGGCCTCATCATGACGGCCGAGTGTGAGCAACGCATTGCCGAGGTTGTTCCAGGCGTCGGCGTTGGCCGGATCGGACCTGGTGGCGGCGGTGAGCACCGCGACCGCCCGCAGCGGGTCGAACCGGGCCAGGGTCGAGCCGTGGTTGAAGAGCACGTAGGGATCCGCGGGCGAGAGCACCGCCAACTCCGCCCACAGGGCGGCGGCCGCCCTCGGATCGGAGCCGAGCAGTGACCGGGCGAGGTGCTCCTTCGCGGGCAGCCAGTCGGGACGGCGGGCGACCACGTCTTGCAGGCGACGGCGGCCTGCGGGGTCGCCCAGCCTGTCGAGTGCCACGCCGAGATACATGTCGAGCCGATCGAGGACCGGGTCGCGGAACGTCGCCGCGTTGGCCCGCCGCCCGGCGAGCCCCGCCCGGCAGACCGCCGCCGCCCGTGCCGGCTGGTCGGCATTGAGCAGTGCCGCCGCCAGGGCGGCGTACGGCACCGGATTCAGCGGGTTCCGCTCGACCGCCGCCGTGCAGGCGGCCACGGCCTCCCGATGCCGGTCGAGCCGCGAGAGTTCCGTGCCGTAGCGGGCGAGCGCCCGTGAACCGCCGTTGCTCTTGGCGACCGCGTCCTGCCAGGCCGCGGCGGGCGAACGGTAGACGGTGTTGCGTGCCGCGGTGATCGCGGCCAGGGCGACGACGGCCACGCCCGCCGCCCGCAGCAGCCATTCCGGCCGACGGGCGACCGCGACGACCGCCGCGGTGATCGGCAGGGCCGAGGCCAGATACATACGGTGCTCCACGCAGATGTCCTGCACGGGCACGATGCTCGACGTCGGCGCGAGCAGCAGGCAGAAGGCGAGGATCAGGAATCCGACCCGGGGCCGACCGGCCAGGGACGCCAGGGCCCAGCCCGCCGTCGCCAGCATGCCGACGGCCGGCAGCACGAGCCAGGCGTCACGGCCGCCGAGATCCTGGCGGAGCACCGCGGCATGGTCGATCGACAGGCCGACGGGCAGCACGAGCCGCGACAGGTACCAGAGGATGACGAGCGGCTGGTTGGCCGCATAGACGGCCGCCTGCCACGCGGAAAAACCTGCTTCCGGGTAGCGGTCCCGCTGGGCGATGACGATCGCCAGCAGGATCGGCACGGTCGCGGCGAGCGCCACGTGCCAGCCGCCCCGTCGGGAGAGCACCTCCCGCCAGGAGCGGGCGAGGAACGCGCGGTCGAGGAGCAGCACGACCGCCGGCACCACGATCGCCCATTCCTTGCAGGCCATCCCCGCGGCGCAGGCGATGACGGCCGCGGCGATCCATGGCCGCGGCCGCGCCGCCGCGGCCGCCGCGAGGAAGCAGGCGCAGGTCGCCAGGGCGGCGCAGGCCGCGAGCAGTTCGATCCGCTGATAGATGTAACTCACCGCCTGCGATTGCAGCGGATGCACGAGCCAGATCGCGGCCGCGATCGCCGCGCTGACCCCGGCGGTGGCCGCGGGGCCCGCTTCGGCCGCCGGCCGGTCGGCGGTCCGGCCGCCGAGCAGGTGCGCGACGATCCAGTACAGCAGCCAGCCGTTGACCAGGTGGATGCCGACGTTCACCACGTGAAACGGCAGCGGATCGAGCGGCGCCATGCCGCCGAGCACCGTGGCGAGCCGGTGCCACTGGTAGTTGACCGCAAACGACAGATAGGGCAGCGGCCGATGGGGCAGTTCGCCCCCCTCGAACATCGGTCGCCATGGGGGCAGGAGGGAGCGGATCGCCGGATTGTCCACGATCTCGGAGAGGTCGTCGAACAGAAACGGCCCCGCCATGCTCGGCAGGTAGGCGGCGACCGTCACGAGCGCCGCCACGGCCAGGAGCGCTGCCGGTCGCCGCGTGAGCCGGTCCTGGACGGACGCCCGGGTCATCGCGCGACCTCCGCGGCGGCCAGCCGGGCCCGCAGGCGGTCGCGGTGACGTGCGGCAAGTCCGGCTCCGGCACCGTCGCCGAGACACCGCCGTGCGACCGCCAGCCCGTCCCAGGTGCGCGGGTCGCCCGGGTAGAGCCTCGTCGCCGACTCGAAGATCGCCAGGGCCGCGTCGCAGCGGTTCCCATCGAGGTGCCGGCGGCCCTGGCGGATCAGTTCGTCGGCCGTGCCGTACCGCTCCCGCTCGAACCACGACTGCTCGGCGGATTCGGCCGGCAGGCCGCGCAGGGCCTGATCGATGGCGACGGCATCGAGCCGGTAGACGAGGATCGATCCGCCGATCGAGAGATCCGGCTCGCGTTGGCGGAGATACGCCTTGAGCCGGCCCGCCTGAAGGATGTTGAAGGCGGCGATGACCAGGTCACCGGAAGTCGGTGCATCCCCGCACAGCGCCAGGCCGAGCTCGTCGCGGTCGCGGACCAAGGACCGCAGCAGCGCCAGGGTCGCGGCCTCGTCACCGCGGGCGGCGGGATCGCCTAGCCAGCGGCCGGTTTCCCGATATGCCGCCTCGAAGGCGCGGCACCACGGTCCGCGGGGGCGATCGGCGATCCCCTGCAGTGCCGTCGCGCTGACGCAATAGATGCCCGGCTGCAGTTCCTGGCGGAGCCCCCAGTCGCGGGGAAAGCCGGGAACCTCCCCCCGCGGCACGGCTGCGACGACGGGGGCCGCCCCCGAATAGGTCACGTAGACCGGCTCGTCGGGCCGCCCGTGACGGTCGAGCCACGCACCGAGCCGATCGAGATCCTGGCCCCAGTCGAGGCTCGAATCGACGAGCCACTCGTGGGCCCGGCCGCGGGGCACGATCTGGTTGAAATAGGCGAGCGTGGCCGGCCAATGGCTCATGACATCCGCGGCATGCAAGCCGAGGAAAAGCACGACGAGGCCCTTGAGCCGGCGAGAGTTCGCCGCCCGCCACGTGCTGCCGGCGAGGATCATGAGCGGCGGATACGAGGGGAGCAGGTGCCGCTCGCCGATGTTCAGGTGGCTCGTCAGAAAGATCGGCCAGAGCACGGCGAGCATGATCACCAGCGGCACGGAGCCCCAGAGTTCGCCCCGCAGCGGCAGCCGGGCCTTCAGATCGGCGGCGATCGCCGCCACCTGCCGCACCAGACCCCAGCCGCAGAGGGCGAGGGCGGGGAGCGTGTTCTTGATCGCGAGACACAGCGGAAAAAACCACCACCAGCCGAACACGGAGTGCTCGCCCAGGGCGAAGGCATAGCGGTGGCCAGCGCGGGCGGCCACCTGGCACAGTCCCCATAGCCAGGCCTCGGGGAGAAACCGCCAGGCCGCCAGGCGATCGCACACCTCGCCAACGACGCCGGCATAGCCGACGCACTCCGCGAGCGTGGCATAGCGGAAGAACTCCGCCGGCGCCGCACCGGGGGCGAAAGCCCGATAGCGAAAACCGCACGACGCCCAAATCGCGGCGCCGGCAGCCAGCGGGGGCACCAGGGCCGCGGCCACCACTGCGAGCCAACGCGGGCGGAGTTCCGGTCCGCGGGCCGGCTGTGCGACCGAGGGTGGCTGGCCGAAGCATGCACGGATGCAGCGGGTGGCGACGAATGCCAGGGCGAGCGGCCCCAGGATCACGCAGGAGTGCTTGGCGATCGCCGCCAGGCCAACTGTCAACCCTGCCGCGGCGAGCGTCCGCAGCGTCACGCGGTCGACGAGCGTCCACAGCGCCCAGGATGCGAGCGTGAAGAAGAGCGCCCCACAGGCGTCGCTGGTCGCCAGCGGCCCATGGGCCACGACCGCCGGCCACAAGGCGGCCAACGCCAGTGACACCAGGCCGCCGCCCACCCCGAACAGCGATCGCGACCAGAGAAACACGACGAGGCACAGCGCGGTGGACCAGAGGACGGACATCCCGCGGGCCATGGCCAGCAAGCGGGCCGCGTCCTGGCCGGTGCCGTACAGCAGTCGCTGCCCGAGCCGAAAGCTGTCTCCCTGTCGCCAGGCCGCCTCGTCGGCCGGGAACGGGCAGCCGGTCAGCACCAGCGCCAGCGCACACCAGCGTTGCGGAAGGTTGCCATTTTCAGGCTGCAGGCGGTAGTCGTCGAACCTCCAGTAGGAGAGACCGGACGCGATGTGCAACACCTCGTCGAAGGTGGCCGAGGCGTCGAGCGTCGCCGCGAAGGAAAGCAGCGCGTGTGCGGTCAGCAGTCCGCAGACCGCCAGGGCCGTCGTGCCGGGCCGGAGCAGCCGCGCGGTGGTCATGGCGCGGCATCCGCCGGCTGCCGCTCGAGGAGCGGCCGGAGTTCCGGCGGCACCTCGCCACCGAGCCGCTGAAACTCGCGGATATCCGCCGCGGCGGCGGCCGTGCGGCCCGCCCGCAGTCGCAGCACGCCCCGGTTGAAATAGGCCCGCAGGAATCGTGGGTCGCGGGCGATCGCGAGATCGAAGTCGGCGATCGCCTCGTCGTGTCGCTGCAGCGTCGCCATGAAGTGACCGCGGTTGTAGCACGGTTCCGGATCCCGCTCGTCCAGGCGGATCGCCTTGGCAAACGCGGCCAGGGCCTTGCGGTCCTCACGCCGCGCCGCGTAGACGACGGCGAGATGGCCCCAGGCTTTGGCATTCATGGGATTGAGCCGCGTGGCCTGCTCCAACGTCTCCACCGCCTCAACCACCCGCCCCTCGTCGAACAGGCGGTCTCCGCGTCGGATCAGTTCGGCCGCGGAGCCCCCGGCGTCGGATTCCATCCATGACCGCGGCAGCCGCTCGACGGTGTCGCCGGTGAGGGCGGCGGCGATCTGCGCGGCATCGAGGCGAAACACGAGGATGCTGCCGCCAATGATCGCGTCGGGCTGGCGGTGCCGGAGAAAAGCCCGCAGGCGTCCCGACTGCAGGATATTGAAGGCATAGACCGCCGCCTCCTGCACCGTGGGGTCCCCCGGCTGGCCGGTGGGCGCGACGTCGAACCCCTCGCCCGCTGTGGCACCGACGATGGCGGCGGCGGTGTCTGGCGACCGTTCGTCGGCCAGCACGTACTCCCGCGATCGCCGGTAGGTCCGCTCGAACGGCTCACACCAGGGACCGAGCGGCTCGCCGTAGACGGCCTGCAGGAGCGTGGCGCTGATGCAGTACAGTCCGGGGCGGAGCAGCTGGGGCGTGCCGGCCGCGGGAGCCAGGCCCAGTTGGATCGCGTCGCACGTCAGTTGTTCTTCGGGGCAACTGCCGAAGTAGTGGAGGTAGACAGGTTCCCCGGACCGGCGATGACCGGCGAGCCAGTCGTCGAGCCGCAGCAGGTCCTGGCCCCAGTCGAGGTTCGAATCCACGAGCCAGCGATGCTCGCGGCCGCAGGGCACGATCTGGTTGAAGTAGGCGAGCGACGAGGGCCAGCGGCTGGCGACATCGCTGCCGTGGAGGGCGAGGAGGACGACGACGGCCCGCCAGACCCACGCCGACGAGGCGGCGGCGAGAGTTCCGCCCGCGAGCACCATGAGCGCCGGGTACGACGGCAGCAGATGCCGTTCGCCGATGTTCAGATGGCTCGTGAGAAACGTGGGCCAGAGGACGACGAGAATCCCAAGTGGCGCGAGGCTCGCGAAGGTCGCCGGATCCAGCGCGACGCGGCGTCTGATGCTTCGCAGGACGCCGCGGCAGGCTTTCCCGACGCCCCACAGCGAGAGCACGAGCGCGGGCAGCGTGTTCTTGATCGCGAAGCAGAGCGGGAAATACCACCACCAACCGTCGATCGAATACTGGCCGACGGCAAACGCGTTGCGGATGCGGACGGTGGCG
>JBIKXY010000027.1:0-20022 GCA_044355515.1 Pirellulales bacterium | reverse complement strand
TCGTTGAGGAACCACTGCTGGGCGTTGGCCGGCAGGGTGATCTCCTCCACGGTCGAGAAGCTCGGCAGCTGCGGGTTGGGGTTCCAGCCGTTGTTGAAGACCAGCATGTTGCCCGCGCCGGGCAGGCCGGGTTTAACCCACTGGGGGTCGTGCTGGTAGAAGAGCCGCTGGTCGGCGGCCGAGCCCGACTTGTAGGCCGCCGGATTGCCCCACCGGTAGAGCAGGCTGCCGCCGCGGCCCGCCCGGCCGCCGGTCCGGCCCGCGGCCTCCTCGATGGTCGTGCTGCGGTCGATGATCCAGAGTTCGCCGAACTCGCGGGGCGAGACGACGATCTGGTCGAGCTCGGGGTTGTAGTCCACCGAGTTGAAATGGGTCCAGTCGGCGGGCACGCCGCCGGCCCCGTCGCCCTTGAGGTAGTAGTTGATGTCGATCAGGTGCGGGTTCGCGGCGACATTGCCGAAGTTGGCCTTGGTGGAATCGATGTCCTGCACCATGTGGTCCCAGAGGTGCCACCGCCAGACGATCTCGCCCCCTTCGGCGAAGGTCTGCCCTTCGGCGGGCTGGTTGGGCCGGACCTCGATCAGCATGTCGGGCCAGAGTTCGCGGACGCCGCCGGTGCCCGGGGCGATCGGCACGTCGTTGGGATCCCGCCCGGCCGCCACGGCCTCGAGGTAGGTCTTCCGCTCCCAGGCGATCATCAGCACGTTGCCGTTGGGCATCACCTCGAAGTCGTGGTGGAGATGGGCGTCCTGCGTGGCGAGCGTGTAGGACCAGGTCAGGTTGCCGTCCCAGTCGAACTTCTCGATCCGGCCGGACACGCCGGGCGCCCAAGCCTTGGCCGGCCCATCCTGCGAGGCCACGCGGCCGGCCCGGATCAGGCTGCCGTCGGGCAGGAGTTCGGCCGTCATGGGGGTGAGGCTGCTCGCCCAGCGGTTGACCTCGCGGCCCTCCTGATCGATGAGGTAGGTCGTGGTCGATGCCGAGGGGGCAAAGAGCGTGTAGCCGCCGAAGGCTTCGGCCACGTTGTTGGTGACGAGGCCGACGGTGTTCGCCAGAAGACGGCGGTCCTCGAGCCGCTCGGCTGCCAGCCGGCGACCTTCGACTGCCGGCCGTCGGGCAGCTTCCCGCATCCTCAGGGCATGGTGCTTACGGCCGCGGCTGAAGAACTCGGCGATCATCGGGAGAGACCTTTCGAATGGAGTTGCAACGAAACGCACTGTCGCCACCGTGCCCTGCGACAAAAGCCGTCCCTGGTAAACTGGGGAATCTGCGGAAGATTACCTGTCCGGTTGGCGCAACTCAACCAATCGGCGGGATGGCCCGCTTTTGGGGTGGTTTCAGAGGCCGAGTCGGGCCTCAAACAGTTGGGCAGCGGCACCCGCGGCCAGAAGGCCATGGCCGCTCACCTGAGCAGTCTTCGGCCCCGGTCGGGCAACCATTCGATCAGGCCCGCCAGCAGGCCGGCCCTCCGGGGCACGACCAGTTCGGCCGTCCGCCGGCGGCAGGCGTCGAGCACGGCCGCCGCCAAGCGATCGGGATCCAGCGGCCGCAGCCGGCTCGTGCCCCCCGGCCGGGCCGCCTCCGGCGGCAGGCCGGCCGCGGCGATCTCGGCGGCGTAGCGTTCGGCCGACCGTTCGGCGGCCGGATCGTCGGCCGCCCGCGTGATCGGGCCGGGTGAGACGAGCAGCACATGGCCGCCCCGGGGCTCCAGTTCGATCCGCACGGCATCGACGTAGGCCGCCAGAGCCGACTTGGCCACGGCGTAGGGGCCCATGAAGGGCGTGACGAGCTTGCCCGCCAGGCTGCCGATGTAGACCGCGTGCCCGCGGGCGGCCGCGACGTGATCTGCGGCGGCGGCGGTCAGTTCCACGGCTGCCAACAGGTTGGCGTCGAGGAAGGCCTGAAACAGGTCGCGGTTGGCGGCGAGCGTCAGGGCTCGCCCCGACCGGCCCACGCAGAAGAACAGGTCGTCGAGGCCGCCGAGCAGCCGCAGCGATTCGGCCACGACCCGCTCCCCTTCCCCCGGCCGCTCCAGGTCGGCCGCCAGGCCGCGGGCCGCGGCTGCCGCGCCGCCGTCGCGTTCG
Organism: Pirellulales bacterium; assembly: GCA_044355515.1. Taxonomy (GTDB): domain Bacteria; phylum Planctomycetota; class Planctomycetia; order Pirellulales; family UBA1268; genus QWPN01. Next base: position 17,938 of record JBIKXY010000027.1, on the reverse strand, counting down.
CAGACTGCGAGCGCCCGCCGCACGCCGTCGCTCGACCGGCCTACCAACAGGACCCGCCCGCCCGCCCGAGCCAGGTGCCGACCCAGCACCAGGCCGAACCCGGCCGTGCCGCCCGCCACGATCACCCGCCTGCCCTGCCACATCTCGATGGTTCGCCGTTGCCGCCGGCAGCCCGCGCCCGGCGGCGGGGATGGTACCATTCGGGCCCTTCTGGGCGCGTCTTCTGTTTCTCCCTTCCGCTCGCCTCCCCTCCCCTCCCCTCAGCAGGATGCCCGCCATGACGCCCCCAGCCCCCACGCCCCCGGAAATCGTCCGCACCAAAATCGTGGCCACGCTCGGCCCCGCCTCACGGGCGGAGGAGGCCATCCGCGGCCTGGTCGAGGCGGGGGTGGACGTCTTCCGGCTCAACATGGCCCACGGCTCGCTGGAAGAGCACGCCGAGTCGCTCGCGCGGATCCGTCGGGTCTCGGACGTCCTGGCCCGCCCCGTCGGCGTGCTGGCCGATCTGGCCGGGCCCAAGATCCGGCTTGGCGAGCTGCCGGGGGGCGCTGTCGAACTCGCGGAGGGGGAGCACGTCACGTTCGTCCGCGGCACCGAAAGCCACGCGCCGGGGCAGCTCACGGTGACCTACGAGCCGCTGGTCGACGAGCTCTCCCCGGGCGATCCGGTGATGCTCGCCGACGGCACGATCAGCCTCGTGGTCACCGAGCGGAACGCCGACCACGTCCGCTGCCGCGTGGTCCAAGGGGGCACCGTCCGTAGTCGCCAGGGGGTGAACCTCCCGGGCGTGCGGCTCTCGGTCGCGGCCATGAGCCCGGCCGACTGGCAGCATGCCGAGTGGGCCGCGGGGGCGGGCATCGACTTCGTGAGCCTGTCGTTCGTGCGGTCGGCCGTGGAAGTCAAGTTGCTCAAGGAACTGCTCCGCACCCGCGGCTCGCTGGCCCGGGTCGTGGCCAAGATCGAGAAGCGGGAGGCGATCGACAACCTGGAGTCGATCGTCGAGGCGGCCGACGCGGTGATGGTGGCCCGCGGCGACCTGGGCGTGGAGACCGACGTGGCCAGCATGCCGATGGTGCAGAAGCGGATCATCCGCGCCTGCCAGCGGTATCAGAAGCCGGTGATCGTGGCCACGCAGATGCTCGACAGCATGCAGCACGCCCGCCGGCCCACGCGGGCCGAGGCCACCGACGTGGCCAACGCGATCCTCGACGGGGCCGACGCCTGCATGCTCTCCGGCGAGACCGCCATCGGCGAACATCCGCGGCTGGTCGTGGAGATGATGCGGCGAATCGCCCGCGAGACCGAGCGGCAGTATCTGGCCGACCGCTGGCGGTATATGGAGGGGCGGTTCCTGGCCGAGCGGGGCACCGCGGGCGTGCCGGTGCAGGAGTTTCTCCCCGCGCCTGAGTTTCTCGTGGACGGCCTGCACCCGATCACCCAGGCCGTGGTCGACGGGGCCAGCCGGATCGCCGGCGAGCTCGACGCCAGGCTGTTCGTGGTCGCCAGCAAGTCGGGCCTGACCGCGATCGCCCGCTCCAAGCGACGGGGCGCCGTGCCGACGGTCGGCGTCTCCGACAGCCCGGTCACGCTCCGGCAGATGGCCCTCTACTGGGGCGTGACGCCGCTGGCGGGCGCGGCCGCGACCGACACCGCCGCCCTGCTCGAGCATGTCTGCAGCTGGGGGCTCCGCGAGGGGCGGCTGCAGCGTGGCGACCGGATTTTGCTGGTGGCGGGTTCCGGTTTCGGAACCGGCGGCCACAATATGGCGTTGGTGCACGAGGTGTGAGCCGGAAGTCGAACTCAGGCACCGCGACGGTGTCCGCAACGTCAAACGGAGAGGGCCGGGGTTGCCCGTGCCATCTCGCCGGACGCTCCCTGCGGGCATCCTGCCCTCCGGTCGCTCGGAGGAAACCTCGCTTCGCCATCCTGGCTGCGCTCGGTTTCCTACGCCGCTCGATCGGCACGGGCAACCCCTCCGACTCACGGCAATCGACTCACGGGAATCCTTGAAGGAGCTGAGATGAAGAAAAAATGCGTGCTCGCCTATTCCGGCGGGCTGGATACTTCGGTGATCCTCGGCTGGCTGATCGAGGAGGGGTTCGACGTGATCGCCGTCTACGTCGATCTCGGGCAGCCCTGCGAGGATCGGGAGGCGACGCTGAAGAAAGCCCGTGACTGCGGGGCCGTGAAGGCTCTGCTCGTCGACGTCCGCGAGGAGCTGTGTCGCGACTTCGCCTTCCCGACGATGCAGTGGCAGGCCCGCTACGAGGGCACCTACCTGCTGGGCACGTCGATCGCCCGGCCGCTGATCAGCAAGGTCTGCGTCGAGATCGCCCACCGCGAGGGGGCCACCGTGTACGCCCACGGGGCCACCGGCAAGGGCAACGACCAGTGTCGCTTCCAGCTGGCCGCCGAGGCGCTCGATCCCGCGATCACGGTGCTCGCCCCCTGGCGGATTGCCGCCTTCCGCGAGCGGTTCCCCGGCCGGCAGGAGCTGATCGAGTTTTGCGCACAGAAGAACATCCCGGTGAAGGCCTCGAAGTCGAAGCCCTACAGTTCCGACGAAAACTGCCTCCACACCAGCTACGAGGCCGGCCTGCTCGAGGAACTCACCACCGACGGCTTCGGCCTGGTGGACTTCGGGATGACCGTCTCGCCCCAGGCGGCCCCCGACACGCCCGAGACGGTCGCGATCGAGTTCGAGGCGGGGTTGCCCGTGGCCGTGAACGGCCGGCGGCTGCCGCCGCACGAGCTCGTGCTCACGCTCAATGAGATCGGCGGCCGGCACGGCATTGGCCGGACCGACATCGTCGAGAACCGGTTCGTGGGCATGAAGAGCCGCGGCGTCTACGAGGCCCCCGGCATGACGCTGTTGTACGAGGCCCACCGGCTCGTCGAGCAGCTCTCGCTCGATCGCGATCTCGTGCATCTCCGCGACCGGCTCGCGCCCGAGGTGGCCGAGATGGTGTATTACGGCTTCTGGTACTGCGCGAAGATGGACGCCCTGTTGGCCTTCATTCGCGAGGCGCAACAGCCGGTCACGGGCCGCATCGAGCTGAACCTCTACAAGGGCAACATGCTGGTGAAGAGCCGGGAAAGCACCCACAGCCTCTACGACGCGGCGATTGCCTCGATGGAGGCGGGCGGCTCGTACGATCAGACCGACGCCGAGGGGTTCCTGCGAATCATGGGTCTGCCCCTGCGGGTGCAAGGGCGGGAGCGGCCCCGTGCAGCCCGCTGAGGCCACTGCGGATCACGGCGGCCGTTTCCCGCAGTGGCTTCCAGCGGCCCTGATGCTGGTTTTGCTGCGGATCGAATCGCGGAGGTTCGCGGCTTGGCTCGGGCTCGTCGGGGCCGTCGCCTGCGGTGCAGGCTCTGTCGCCTCGGGGCCGGCGTTGGCGGCGGTGATCGCCGCCGGCGGGCTGTTGGCCGTGGCAGCGATTGGTCATGTTCCCGACCCTGGCCGGACGTTCGGCTGCCCGCTCTGGGGCGTGCTCGGGATGCGGGCCGTCTGGCCCGCGACGGGCTTCCTGTCGGTCGCCGCCGCGCGGGCTGTCCTCGGACACCCGGCCGTCGGTCCCCTCGCTGGTGCGCTGAGCCTGTGCGGTACGGCCCTGTTCGTCTCCTTGCTGCTCGAAACTCGCCGGGCCGAGGCCGTGGCGGCCACCCGAGCACTCGTCGGCGTCGGTGCCGCCGCCGCAGCCGCGGTTGCCGCCCAGCTCGCCGGCAGCGGGCTGGAGGGTCAAGCAATCGCCGCCGTCGCCGTTTGGGGCCTCGCGTCGGCGACGGGCGGGATGCACCAGGCGTCCGCTGTCTCCGGAGGCTGGGGTTCGTCGGCTGACACAGGTCGGAATCGCCGGCCCGAGGCCGGTGCCGTCGCGGCCATGGCGTCAGCCTTGGCCGCCATGGTCGGCTGCTACTTCCTGGCCCCTCAGTATGCCTGGGCGTATGCACCGGTTGCCGTGGGGTGGTTCGTGGCCGTGGCCGTGCCGGCTGCCACTCCGGCGGCGGGCTCGGCCGCCGCGGTCAGGCTTGGTCGATCGGCCCCGGGTTGGCCGGCGTTTCCGGGCTCGCTGCGATGGGGGGCTCGGATCGTCGCAGCCATGACTGCGACGCTTGCCTGGCCGGCCGTGGTCGCCCTGTTGCTGCCGCCGGCCGAGGGGGGCCGGGACGGCGGTCCGCTGCTGGCCTTGGCCTGGATTGGCGGAGTGGCCGGGCTGCTCGTGGCAGCCCTCTTGGTCGCCGTGCCGCTGGGGCGGAGCGAGGCGGCTCGGGCCGTCGTGCTCGCGGCGGTGGCCTTGGCCGGTGTCACGGCCGCCGCCAAACCCCCCGGCTTGCCCCGCTTTTGGCCCTTCGAGGCCGGGCACCCCGCCCGGAGCGGTGTTGAGCCCCTGAAGGCTTCCTGCCAGACTTCCCAGGTGCCGCAGCCCGCATGGTCGCCGCAGCGGTTCGCGGCGCGTGTCGAGTCAGCGGCCTCCGGAGCCCGATAAGAGTGCATTCGGGTCGTGCCGGTGGTGACGATTTCGCGAGCCCTTTGAGGAGTCCTGTCGTGCGTGGAACACCAGTCAGAGCGATCGTTCGGAGAATCGGCCCCGCCCTTGTCGGCGGTCTGGCCCTGGTTGCGGGGCTGGCCCGGGCGGCTGGCCTGGCGCCGAGCGAGAAGGTGTTTCCCGACTCGACCCTCGCCTGGCTGAGCGTTCGCGATCCGCAGGCCTTCCGCCAGCGGTTCGACCGGTCGTCTTACGGACAGTTGATCGCCGATCCGGCCATGAAGGCCTTCGTGGACGGGATCAAGGACCGCATCTCGAAGAACGGCAAGCAGCGGCTCGCGAAACTGGGGCTGACGCTCGAGGACCTTGCGGAGGTGGTCGGCGGCGAACTCGCCGTGGCCGCGATCCAGCCCGCCGAGGGGCGGCTGGCGACCGTGCTCGTCGTCGACACGACGGGCCGCCAGGAGCAGGCCCGTCAGCTGGTGGAGACGCTCGGGGCCAGGCTCTTGGAGCGCAAGGCGCAGAAGGTCACCGTGCCCGGAGCCCCCGCCGAGCTTGCGGTTTATCAGTTGCCGCCGGCGGAGGACGAGCGGAATCAGACCAGTCCCCGGGAGCGGCGAGTGGCATTCGCGCTGGCCCCCTCGGGCCTGGTGGTCGGCGATGACGCCACCCAGGTGGGCCAGGCCTTCGCCGTGCTGGAGCAGGGACGGGCTGACGCCCTGGTCACGCTGGCGTCGTTCAAGGCAGTGGAGGGCCGCTGTGCTCCCGCGGTGCCGGAGGCCGCCGCGCCGCTGCGGTGGTTCGTCAAGCCGTTGCCGTTCGCCACCGCTTGGCGGAAGGCGAATCCGCCCCGTGAGAAGCGGAAGGGGCCCGACTACGTCGAGATCCTCGGCCGCCAGGGATTTGACGCCGTCCAGGCCGCCGGCGGGATGCTCGTCTTCAGTGACGGGGGGCACACGATGCGGCACCACTCGTTCATCCACGCGCCGGCCCTTGAAGGCCGCGATCCGGCGTCGGTCGAGCGGTTCGATCGTGCCGCGCGAATGCTGCGATTTCCCTCCTCGGCCGACATCGCACCACCTGACTGGGTTCCGCTGGACGTCGGGGGCTGGATGACGCTTCGCTGGGATCTGCAGACGGCCTTCACGTCGGCGGAGACGCTCGTCGACGACATCGTGGGAGACAAGGGCGTGTACGACGACGTGATCGCCTCGCTCAAGGAGGATCCGGATGGCCCGCAGATCGACGTGGAAAAGGATCTGGTGGCCTGCCTGGACGGCCGGATCACCGTCATCAACGGGCATGTCGAGCCGCTGAGTATCGATTCTGATCGGGTCGTGTTCGCGCTCGAATGCACCGCCGAGAAGCAGGTTGCCGCCACGATCGCCAAGGTGATGAACGCCGATGCCGACATGGAAAAGATCGAGATCGGCGGGCATCCTGCCTGGGAGCTGATCGACCGCTCGCACGCGATCCCGAAGCTCGAGGTGGAGACGCCCGGCGGTGCGGTGACCCATGCCGATGACGACGATGAAGGGGCCAAACGCCGGCAGCGACTTCGAGACAAGGAAGAGAAGCTCCTGCCGCATGCGACGGTCGCAGTCGCCCGAGGCCATCTGCTGATCGCCTCGCATCGCGACATCCTCGAGCGGGTGCTCGCGGCGGAAGGAGGCCTCGACCGACTCGCTGCGGCCGACGACTTTCAGGCGATGACGTCCGAGTTGGCCCGCTTCGCCCCGGGCGAGGCGGCTGCCCGGTCTTTCGGCCGCGAGGAAATCTCCATCCGGCCGACCTACGAACTGCTCCGGCAGGGCTCGATGCCCAAGTCGCAGAGCGTTTTCGGTCAAGTCTTGAACGGGATCCTGGGAGACGGCAAGCCGGGCTCGGTTCGCGAGCAGCGGATCGACGGCAGCACGCTGCCGGAGTTCGGCGTGGTGCGGAAGTACTTCGGCACCGTGGGCACGGCGCTCGAGGCCTTTCCCGACGGCTGGCTCCTGACAGGCCTGGTGTTGCCCCGCTCCGGCCAGCCCGAGCCCGAGGTCGCCCGCACCCCCTCGACCCCGGTCGGCCGCTAGCGTTTTTCGAGCACGGCCCAGAACGGGTGCTGGCGGTCGCCACGGAGGCGGAGATCCTCCAGCAACACCCGCTCGTCGGCCGTGATCGGCCCCTTGTGGATTCGCTGGCCATCGACCGAGACGGTCAAGGGCTGCGTCAGGTCCACGAGTTCCGGCGCGAGCCAGACCCGGGTTCGGTCCGCGCCAGAGCGGACGACGAGCGTGTTGGTGGCGCCCCGCTTGGCGTCGATCGTGAGCGGCCGCGTGCCGGCCGGCGGGGGCCAGACCTCGGGCAGGACGACCGTCCGCGGCGGGGCCGACTCCAGCTCGACCCACCAGAAGAAGCGGTCCCAGGGCCGGAGCGACACCGCCTCGAACGTGGGCGGGAAAAACTGCCGCCGCTTGCGGCCCATCCAGTCGAAGATCCGGTGGATGTCGTCCGAGAAATGCTCGTGGCCACGGCCGCGGTACTCCACGTAGGTGAAGTCGAAGCCCTTGGAGAAATAGCGGTCGAAGTCGGTGGCGTTGCGGTGCAGTCGAGCACGGTCAAGCTCGCCCCCCACGACGTAGATCGGCAGCCGCCGGGCGTTCTCCCAGTAGTGCGTCACGTACCGGTCGGCCGTGGGCACGATCGCGACCAGCCCCGCCCAGAGGTCAGGATGGGCCAGCGCGATGTCCCAGGCAGCGTCGCCGCCCAGCGAGTGGCCCGAAAGAAAGATCCGGTCGGTATCGACCGAGAACCGCTTGATGGCCCCCCGCGTCGCCGCAAGTACGGCGGCATGCTCGCGGGCCGAATACTCGTAGGCGGCCTGGTGCTCCCGGGCCCAGGCCGGCGCGATCACGATCGTGCCGTGGCGGGCGGCCTGGCCCTGCCGGCCCCCCTCCCGCCGGGCCGAGCCGGCCCACCACTCGATCTGGTTGAGGGGTGTGGACCACGAGGCGTGGAGCGTGACGACGGCCGGGTAGCGACGCAGCGGGTCGTATTCCGGCGGCAGCTGCACGAGGCAGCGGACGGTCTCCCCGTCGTCGGGGCCGGGGACTTCGAGCTCGTAGAAACCATCGGCCAGCGGCGGCGGCGGCGGAACCGGCGGCCGCATGGCCGCGGCAAGGGCCGCGAGCGTCTGGGCCCCGAAGGCCTCCTCGCTTCGCATCCGCGTCAGGATCGCCTCCCGCGCGGGCTGGTCTGGCTCGCGGAGATAGTCCGTGAGCAGATCCCGCAGCCGGCGGGCGGACAGGGCCACTTTGAGGTTGCCGTCGCCGGCGGCCGCCCCCTGGAGCCAGCCGTTGATCGCGATCGCGACCGAGCGATCGGGGGGCAGGGCCGGGTCGAGCCCGACCCGGTCGAAGGTGGCCAGCCGCTCGAGCGCCGAGAACGAAAGCTCCCGCTGGATCTCGTCCACCGCCTCGGTCGCCTCCCGGGCCGCGTCGGGCTCGAGGGCCGCGACCCGCTGCCGCAGTTCGGCCACGAGCGCCGCCGCCCGCTCGCGGCGAAGCCGGTAGGCGTCGCGACCTTCCCGCACCTCTTCCAGCAGCTCGCCATCGACGTCGGCGATCGGAAACTCTTCGAGCAGGCTGCCCGCGAGCCGGTCCTGACCGATCGTGGCTCGCCCGCGGATTTCGTCGAGCAACTGCCGAGCCGCCAGCCGGGCGAGCGTCTTCCGTTCGGCGGCGAGCTCCGCCAGCTCCGGAAAGTCGGCCAGCACGCGGTCGAGGAGCCGCCGGGCATCGTCGAATCGCTCGGCCTGCATGAGCAGCCGGACCAGCCGCAGCCGCTCGTCCGAGTTCTTCGGATCGACCTGCTTGGCGATCACCCGCTCGAGCACGTCCGGGGGGATCGCGCTCGTGGCCATGCGCATGTCGAGCAGGAGCGGCTGCTCGGTCTGCACCCCCTCGATCCTGGTCCAGCGGGGCGTGATCTCGGTGATTCCCTGCACCACGTCGAGCCGTCCGGTCGCCGTCGCGAGCGTGAGCACCCGCCGCCCGTATTCATCGAAGGCCGTGGCCCCGAGGATCCCGCCGATCCCGGCCACCCGCCGGCCCGTCTCCGGAATCCGCTGCGGGATCCGGATCCGCTCCATCCCCGGGTCGACCACGGCCGACTCGACCTGTCGTACCTGCCGTCGCGGCACCATCACGCGGGCGAGCTCGTCGTCGCACATCAGGATCGGCTGGCCGAGGCTCGCCCCTTGCCGTTCGGCCTCGAGCGGATCGAGGGCCACACCCGGCAGGTTGGCGAACCGGCCTTCGAGCGTCCGCCCGTCGGCGACCTCGACCCGGTCGGCCCGCGCCGGCAGGGTCGCCACCAGCAGCAGCCATGGGAGCCAGCCAGCCGGGTCGATCGGCCGTCCAGCCCGCTCGCGGCGACGCTCGTCGATTCGCCAGAAAGTTGCCATGCAGCCGCGAGTGTAGCGGGAGGCCTGGAAACCGGCCCGCCCCCTGCCGGGCCGGCGGAGGGTGCCGGCCTTGCCCGCCCCCGACTCGCGGAAACCGCGGCGGGAACGGTTTTCTTGACGCGGCGGCCTCCGGCGTCGGACACTGCTGGCGATCGACCACCACTTCCGAAGCAGCGGTCGAACCCTCCCGCCCGCCGGTGTCCAGCAATGCGCCCCGATCCCGTCCGCCGTGGCCTCGTCTGGGGGCTCGGGGCGACGCTGTTGTTGCCGATGGTGATCGCGGTCTCGTTCGGGACGGCGTCCCTGTTGGCGGCGGTCGGCGACACCGCGGCCGCCGGCGTGTGCCGCTGGGCCAGTCTCCCGCTGGCGATACTCTGGGCGGTCGCCGTGGTCGCGACCACGGCTCTCTCCGCTGTTCACCAGCTGCTTCCCCGTCCCCGCCGGCCCCGCAGGAGCAAACCATGCACCGCCGATTCGGATCGCTAGGCGGGGCGGTGGTCATGGCCCTGGCCGTCTCGGCAATGGCTGCGGACGGGGCCTCGCCCCGGGCGATTCGCCGGCAGATCGACGCCGTTGAGACGTTGCTGGCAACCGGGAAGCCCGAAGCCGCCGCGGCCGCGCTCGCCGAGGGCCTCGCGGGACTGGAAGCGCTGGAGGCCGGGCCAGCCCCGCAGTCGGCCCTGAAGCTGCTGGCTGACCGGGCCACGAAGGCGCGGGCCAAGCTCGAGCAGGCCGGTGTCGATGTGTCGGGGATCGTGGTGCCCGTGCCCGCGGCGGCACCCGCTCCGGCGGGGGCAGGTCCCGCGCGGCGGCCTGCCGCGGCCGGCGTCTCCTTTGCCCGGGAGGTGGCGCCGTTCCTCGTGGCTACCTGCGGCGGCTGTCATGTCGCGGGCCGCAAGGGCGGTTTTCAGATGGCCAGCTACGCCCAACTGATGAGCTCGGCAAAGGTGTCGCCCGGGCTGGGCAGCATGAGCCGGCTGGCCGAGGTGATCCTGACGGGCGAAATGCCCCCGGGCGGGCGCAGGGTGTCGCCCGACGACGTGGGCAAGCTGATCCGCTGGATCGACGCGGGGGCCAAGTGTGACGCGGACCCCAATGCGGATCTCACGGCCGTGGCCCGCGCCGCCACGGCTCCGCCACCGGGGGCGGCCCCGGAGGTGGCCGCCGCGGCCCCGCCGGGGCCAGGCGACGTGGCATTTTCCTCGGACGTGGCACCGATCCTCCTGGATCAGTGCGGCAACTGCCATGGGGAAGATGGCGCCGAGGCGAACCTTCGGATGACGAGCCTGGAGTCGCTGCTCAACGGCGGCCGGTCGGGCCCCGCCGTCAGCCCGGGCAAAGGAAAGGAAAGCCTGCTTGTCAGGAAGCTCAGAGGCGTGGATATCGAGGGGCAGCGCATGCCGCTCGGCAAGTCGCCGCTCGCCGCCGACCAGATCGCGACGATCTCCGCCTGGATCGACCAAGGTGCTCGGATCGACCTGCTCTCCCCCCGGGCTTCGCTGGAAGCGGTCGTCGCCGCGGGCCGTGCCCAGCGGCTCTCCGACGAGCAGTTGACGAAACTCAGGCTGACAGCCGCCCAGTCGCTGTGGAGGCGATTCATCCCCGACGAGACTCCCGTGGTCGAACTCCGGCCCGGATTCAGTCTGGTGGGCAACCTCCCCGAAGCCCGGTTGGAAGAACTGGCCGCGGCCGCCGAGGCGGTGGCGGGCCGGGTGCGGGCGGAACTGGGCACGGCCGACGGGTCGGTGCTCAAGGGAGGGGTGATCCTCTACGTGTTCGGCAAGAGCTACGACTACTCGGAGTTCTGGCAGGTGGTTCTCGACACGGAGCGGCCGAAGGGGGTGACGGCACACGCGGGCGTCGCCGGTGATGTCGCCTACGGGGCGCTGGTCGTGCCGGCGGGCGATGACCAGGTGACCGAGGACATGCGTCTGCTGCTGGCCGAGCAACTGACGGCAGCCGCGCTGGCCGGGCGTGGCCTGCCGGCCTGGTTCTGCCGGGGAGGCGGCCGGGCCGTGGCGTCACGGATCTCGCCCAAGGCGACGCTGGCCCAGGCCTGGAAGCGCGATGCCGGGTCGGCCGTGAAGGAACTCGGGTCGGCGACCGACTACTTCGCCGACCGTGCGAACCCTTCGGCCGCGGCGCTGGTGGGGGGCGGATTCCTGGGCGCGCTCATGGGCGGCGGGAAACTGGCCCGGCTCGTGGCCGCCGTCGATGGGGGCACCGGCTTCGATGCGGCTTTTCAGAAAGTGTTTGGCTCACCCCCCGAGCAGGCCTTCATGGCCTGGGTCGCCAAGCAGGCGGGCCGCTGACTCGGAAGGCGGGGCGATAGGCTTTCCACCGCGATGTCGTGGGGTCACGAGATGCGGAGAGCTCGTTGATAAAAAGACGGGGGTGCCTTGGATTCCGGGGCATGTGATCCGCGGCCCCGGAGACCGGGGGCGGCTGGACACGCGACCGGAACATTCTTCCGGCCCCCAACGAGCCTCGGTAAGAGCTCACCGGCATGGGTGGACTTCAGCACGAGCATGGCAGAAAACCTAACGCCCCGCGTCCCGCGGCGGCTGTCTGCAGTATAGCGTCATCGGTCGCGCAGGCACGGGTTTGGCGACCCCGGCCCGGCCAGGCTGCAGGGGGCATGGGTGCCCCTGCGGCCGTAAAACTAGTACTCGCCCGAGTCGCGGCCGTAGGGCTCCATCGACTTGGTGTTCCGCTCCACGGCCATCACGACGGTCTGCCGCGCCGACCCGTTGGCGGCGCTGGCGATGATCGGCAGCACCTGCCGCTTGTTGGGCATCTCCACCCGCACCCGGAATGTGCCATCAGCCTGCACCTTGACCGGCTCCCCCTGCAGGGTCACGTAGGCGTCCGGCTTGGTGGCACCGTAGACGATCATCTCCGCGTCCACCTCGAGCTGAAAGTCGATCGGCTCGTGCTGCTCGCGGGCCTGCTCGCCGCTGGCCACCCGGGCGGCCGGCGGCCCCATCGGCCGTTGGAGCCGCTCCTCGAAAAGTTCCTGGAGCTCAGTGCTGTTGTTCTCGGGAGAGTAGCCGCCGCTCATGGCGTAGATTCGCTCGCAATCGTCCACGATCTCGCCCCAGTGGGCGTCGAGCGTGTCTGCCTGCGAGGCCGCGGGGGTGGTCACGGCGTTGCTCCGCGCGAGGCTGTGAAATCGCCCAGAGCCCGCCAGGTAACCGATTTCGACGCGGCACCGCAGCGGCTCCCGGATGTCGATAAACCAGTTTTTGACCCCACCGTGCACGTCAATCTCGCGGATCACCCGCTCCGACGGCGCGCCCTGAAGGCCCGACTCGATCTCCAGCACCCGCAGCACGGGCCTTGCACCGTGCCACTCAGGGCCAAGCGCCGCCTGGGCCCGGGCGATGCTCCGGGATGTGAGCTCCCAGAAGGCGTGGATCCAATGCGGACCACGGACCATCAGCACCATCCTGTCCCGCGGCCGGGCGCGGGAGGCCGCCCGCCCGCCTTCCGGTTGGGTGGCCAGGTTTTTCGCCCGGGCCAGCCGTTCCCGCACCTCGGCGATCCGACGGGCGATCTCCGGGTCACGCTGGCCCCCGGCCGGGACGTGACGGGCTGCCTCGGTCCGGCTGCGCGCTGGCTTCCCGGCTTCGCTCAGCCGCGACTTGGCCTTCCGGACGAGCGCCCGGATGAGCTGGTCCTTTCTCATCGAATGCCAGCCCTGCACACCATGCTGCTTCGCCAGCAGGGCCAGGTCGCGAACGGGCTTTTCCTTGAGGCTGGCAGACGTCATGCGGGAGGCTCCCTGAACCGGATTCATCCCGCGGCCACGACGGTCCGACGGCACTGGAATCCGAACTCTTGAACACTACCGAGAAACGGCCGCCGAAGCAAATAATCACTCCCCGCGGCCGCGCCGGAAGCCATTGCCGGGAAATGGGTTCGGCACCGAACGGCGGGGGCTGGAGGAGGCTCCTGGTGGGGGTCAGTCGCCCCGGAGTTTGAGGTTCCGCTCCGCGAGTCTCTCCCGCACCTCATTCAGGCTCGTGACGCCGAAGTTCTTGCACTCGAGCAGATCATCGGCCGTCCGGCGAACCAGATCGCCAATGGTCGAGATCCCCAGCTTGGTCGTGCACTTTCGGGCTCGAACCGACAGGTTGAGGTCGGTGATCGGCAGGGCGTGAACCTGCTGCTCATCGGCAGACGGTTCGGCCGGGGCCGGCTCCGGCTCTTCCGCGGCCACCGGCTCGGCGATCTGTCCGAGCGTCAGCCCCTTGGAGGCCAGCATCTCCTTGATCTCCACCAGGCTCGTCTCGCCGAAGTTCTTGCTGGCCAGGATCTCCTCCTCGCTGGTGCGGGCCAGATCGCCGAGCGTCTGGATGCCCATCTTCTGCAGGCAGTTGCGGCTCCGCACCGAGAGCTCGAAGTCGGTGACTGGCAGGGCCAGGATTTGATCCAGCCGATCGCGGTTGCGCAGCTGCTGTTCATCCTGCTTGAGATCGCTGCCGGCCGACGAATCCTTGAGGAACATCCGGGCCCGCGGGTGGTCGGGAATGACCTCCAGCACGCGTCGATAGCACCGCTGCGCTTTGGCGAACTCGTCGCGATCCTCGTACAGCAGGCCCAGATTGATCAGGCTGCCGACGTTGGCGGGATAGCGGTGAACCGCCCGCTCGTAGCAGACGATGGCGTCGTCGTCGTTGCCGTAGCGATCGTGCAACAAGCCCATCTGGAACAAGGCGGTAGGGTTGTTCGAATCAATCGCGAGGGCTTTTTCCAGCAGCGAGACGACCTCCTCAGGCCGACCTCCCTGCTCGCTCAGGACGGCGGCCCGCTCGGCGAGGACATCGGCGGAACCCGCGGCTTCTCCCTCCGGCAGGGCGGCGAGCCGGCCATGAGCGTCGTCGAACCGGCCCGCCCGTCGCAGCGTGCGAGCGGCTGCCGCAACGCAGGCCGACGCCTCGTATCCCGCTTTCCTCGCGGCATCGAACAGTTCGCAGGCCTTGTCGTGCATGCCTTCGGCCGCCGCAGCCAGCCCGTGGTGAAACAGCGCCAGTGCCCCGCCATCTGCAGTCTTGAAGGTCTCGGCGGCCTCGCGGGTGCGGCCCAGCAGTTGCTGGCACACCCCCAGACGCACCGATGCGGCCGGGCTCCTGTCCCCCTGCCCTTCGAGCTCCTGGATGGCCGTTCGGAGCTCACGATGGGCGACCGGGTCCGCACCGAGCATTTCGACCACCGCGCGGACCTCGGACGGCCCGAACGGGCCGGTGCCGGTGATGAGCTCACGGATGTCGAGGGTGGCGGTGGCGGCCATCGGGCGGGGATCTCCTACGGGGGTTCCATTCCGGGGGTTCCATGCAGAGCCAGCGGCGGGAGTCGAACCCGCAACCCCCGCATTACGAATGCGGTGCTCTGCCAATTGAAGCTACGCTGGCGGACGGCGATTCCAGCCGTCCGAACCGCACGAGGGCGGTCGTGACGGAAGGCTACGACGCCGTAAAAATAGCGCGAGGCCCGGGCGCGAGTCAAGTCTCAGCCCTGGGCCGGCCCTCAAAACCTCCCGGCGCGAGCGAGCGGGCGAACCGAGGTCGCGCTCGGCAAAAAGAGCGGGCAGCATGCGGAACGGCCGCTTCCGGCTGGATGGCGTCGGCGACTTCGGCCACTTGAATCCGCCCCTCGACCATGAAACTGGGGTCTCCGACCCGGCAGGAGCGTCCTGCCTTGAGAGTGCGGGTCAGGGGCAAGAGACCGCACGCCCGGATCAAGTCGAAGACCCCAGCCTTCATGAATCAAAAAGGACATGGTGTCTGCCGGGGACCGGAAATCCCCGCCGCCTGAACCGGTAGCATCTGGCGTGCCGGACGGACTGCAGCCTGCGATTTCCAGCCGGGCACGACTGTGGACGACCTCTGGGGTTCGCCGATTCAGTCGTTGGTGCCGCTCCAACGCCGGCCCAGACCGGGCCGCGCCGGCTGCACCCGAAGGGCCGCTGGAGGATGTCGCAGGCTGAGACCAACCGCCCGGCGCGGCTCGCGCGCGCCGCATTTTGCTGCCGTGCGGTGCAGTTTGCGGCGCTCAGCCGGTGGCGTTCGCGGCTGGGCCCTGCCGCCCGCCGTCGCCCGCGCCGGCAGTGCTTTGCTGGGCGGCGGTATGATGCGCAGGCGGGCTCGGTGCCCGGTTCCAGGTACCGTTTCGGAGTCCCGCTGGTGAATCCCCATCTCCCCGCTCTGGTCGGCCCCTACCGAATCGGCCCCGGGGAGCCGCTGCTGGTCATCGCCGGGCCCTGCGTGATCGAGTCGGCCGATCTGTCCCTGCGGATCGCCGCGCGGCTGGTCGAGATGGCGGGGCGGTTGCCGATTCAGGTCGTGTTCAAGGCTTCGTACGACAAGGCCAATCGGACGAGCGGCGGGTCATATCGGGGGCCGGGGGTGGACGAGGGGCTCGCGGTGCTCGAGTTGGTTCGCCGCAAGACCGGTCTGCCGGTGACGACCGACGTGCACCTGCCCCAGGAGGCCACCGCCGCCGGGCGGGTTTGCGACCTGATCCAGATTCCGGCGTTTCTCTGCCGCCAGACCGACATCCTGCTCGCCGCCGCCGCCACCGGCAAGGCGGTCAACGTGAAGAAGGGGCAGTTTCTCGCCCCGGGCGACATGAAGCATCCGGTCGCCAAGTTATTGGCCGGCGGCTGTCGGGATATCCTGCTCTGTGAGCGGGGCACCTTTTTCGGGTACGGCCGGCTCGTCAACGATTTTTCCGGGCTGCCTGTGATGCGCGACTTCGGGGTGCCGGTGATCTTCGACGCCACCCATTCCGTCCAGCGGCCCGCGAGCCTCGGCGAGGCCACGGGGGGCGACCGCTCGCTGGTCGAGCCGCTGGCCCGCGCCGCCGCTGCGGTCGGCCTTGACGGGTTGTTTCTCGAAACCCATCCCGACCCCGACGCGAGCCCGAGCGACGGACCCAACATGGTGCCGCTCGACGCACTGGAGGGGGTGGTCGAGCGGGTGCTGAGGATTCATGAGGCCCGCCTTGCGGGCGCGCGGCCATGAGTGGGCCGGGACATCGCCCCCGCATCGGCCTGGCGGTGGTGCTCGGGGCATGCGTTGCACTGACCGGCTGCGGCGGATCGCCTCGGCGGCCAGAGGCCACGCCCCATCCCGCCTCAACGCCAGACCCGCAGCCGGCCCCGGGGGCGATGCGGGAACAGTTGCTCGCGGGCATGGTCTCGATCCTCGCCTCGCTCGACCGCTACGACGAGGCCCGCGCAGGCGAGCAGGTCTTCGACCGGCTGGTGCAGTGGAGGCATGCGGCCGGTCCTGCGGCCGACGAGCGATCCGCCTCCCTGCCGCTTGACTCGCTCACTGCGGCGGCGGTTGCGGCTGGCCAGCCGATCGTGGATCGCAGCGGGTTTGACTTTCCCGGCGACGTGATCGCGATTCGGGACCGCTGCTGGCTGGCGGCGGTGGCCCGAACGGCCCGCGGCGGGGCCGTGGATGACCTTGCGATCGCCGAGAACCTGTTTCGCTGGACGGTGCGGTCGCTCGCCTTGGTGAGCGATCCGCCGCTCGTGCCCAGCGACACCGTGCCTGGTAGCCGGTGGTTTCAGCCTGGCGAAATCCTGCTGGCCGGCCGGGCCAGCCCGGCCCAACGGGCCTGGGTGTTTCTCGAACTGCTCCGGCAGGCAGGGATCGACGGGGCGATGCTGGCCGTGCCCGGGACCGGCGGCGGCCCGCCGCGACCCTGGGTACCGGCGGCGATCGTGGCCGGGGAGGCGTATCTGTTCGAGCCGACCTACGGGATGCCGATTCCGGGCCCGGGTGGCAGGGGCGTGGCCACGCTGCGACAGGCGGCCTTCGATGCCGAGATCCTGGCCGCGCTCTCCCTTCCCGAGCGCCAGTATCCCGTGCAAGCTGACGCGCTCGCCAACGGCGTCGTCGTCCTCGTGGCGGCCGACCCGTGGAGCCTCGCGGGCCGGATGAAAAGCCTCGATCGCGAACTCGTGCCGGCGCGGGGCGTGCGGGTCGCGGTCGATGCGACTGCCGTCGCGGGCCGGGCCGCGGAGGCGGTGGCGGGCGCCGCGGCGGCGGCCGGCGTTGAGCGGGGCATCTGGGCGTTTCCCTGGGAGACCGTTGCCCGGAGACGCCTGGCCGTGGCCGCGCTGGCCGAGGAGTTGGGGCCGCTCGAGGTGCCGGTGCCCGACCCGCAGCGGGACGGGGCCGGGTTTCGGGCCCTGTTCGCCGGACGGGTTCGGGAGTTCCGTGGCGACGTCAACGGGCCGGAAGGCGCGAAGGCGGCCTATCTTGCCGCCCGCGTGTCGCGCCGCGAGATGACCAGCGCGGTGGCCGGCATGCCGGAACGCCAGGCCGCGGCGATCACCGGTCGCCTGATGAGAATCAAGGAAGATGCGACCTATTGGCTGGGTCTCCTGATGCTTGCGGAAGGCCAAGACGAGGCCGCGATTGACTACCTCCAGCGGATGACGCTCGACGCCTCGCCCGACAGCCGCTGGACCGATGCGGCCCGGATCAACCTCGCTGCCGGGCTCGTCAAGCTCGGCCAGCCAAGCGAAGCGGCAGCCCTGCTCCGGGCCGATGGCTCCCCGCAGCGGTTCGGCAGCCGGCTTGCGGCCAATCGGCTCGGGGCTGAAGCGGCTGGGGCTGAAGCGCCGGCCGAGCCTTGATTTCCAGGGGCGATGCTGGCCGGTGGCGGCGACGCGGATCCGGCCTCGTGTCGGTCTGGCTCGACTGCCGAAAAAGGTTATACTCTGGGGCTTTCCGCACCCTCCGACCCAGCGACCGGGCCAGTTTCGACCATGAAAGACGACATCCATCCCGACTACATCCACACCGTCGTCCGCTGCGGCTGCGGCAATACCTTCGCCACCCGGAGCACGGTGCCCGAGATCAAGGTCGACATCTGCAACGTCTGCCACCCGTTCTTCACGGGCAAGCTCAAATTCGTCGACACCGCGGGCCGGATCGAGAAGTTCAAGAACAAGTTCGCCAGTGCCGGCTACGCCAGTCTC
>JBIKXY010000164.1:0-6532 GCA_044355515.1 Pirellulales bacterium | reverse complement strand
CGGCCAGGGTCGCGTCGAGGTGGGCGCCCGAGGGCGTGGCGACGGTGACGAAGTCGGGCTTCTCCCGGCGGAGCATCGTGGCGGTGTCGGCGTGCCAGTTGCAGCCGAACTCGGCGGCGAAAGCCCGGCCTTTTGCTTCCGTGCGGCAGGTGGCCGCGACGAGGGTGACGCCGGGGATGTCGGCCAGCGCCTTGGCGTGGAGCCGGGCGATCGCACCGATGCCGATGATGGCTGCCCGCATCGGTTCGTCGCTCCTCCGGATCGCCTGCCGAGTTGCCGACGCCGGGCCGAGCAAGGCCGCGGCGGAACGCCGACAGTGTGACGCCGGGGCGGGCCGGCGGCAAGCCGCACGGGGTATACTTCCGCTCCTCGGGCATGGCCCCGGCGGGGGCCGCCGTCGCCCGCGTGTTGGGCGAGCAGCATGAGCGACCTATCTGTCTCCGAATCCAAGCGGCTCGTCATGGCGCTCGCCGCGGCCGGTGCCCGGATGGCGATCGTGTCGAGCGGCGGCGGAGCCGAGGCGATCAGTCGGCTCGTCTCCACTCCGGGCGCGAGCGAGGTGGTGCTCGAGGGCCTCGTGCCCTACGCCCGTGCGGCGGTCGATGGCCTGCTCGGCGGCCGGCAAGACTCGTATTGCTCGGCCCGCACCTCCCGCCGGCTGGCCGTGGCCGCCTGGGAGCGGGCCTGTCGCCTCCAGCAGGCCGCCGGAGTCGAGCCGGCCGAGGCCCGGCGCCGGGCGGTGGGGGCGGCGGTCACCGCCGGCCTGAGAACCGCGCGGCCGCGGCGGGGCGAGCACCGGGTGATCGTCGCCGTGCAGACCCGCGGGGCGACGCGGGTGGCGGACGTCGTGCTGGAGAAGGAGGCGCGGTCGCGGAGCGACGAGGAGCAGGTGGCCGCGGCGTTGCTGCTGGGCGAGATCGCAGCGGCCTGCCAGGCCACCGGGATCGTCGCTGATCCACCGCTGCGGGCCGGTGAGGCGATCCGGCGGGACGTGTTCGAGCCGCCCGAATCGTGGCGGGAGCTGTTCTGCGGCACGCCGCAGACGGCCGCGGTTGCGGCTGCCGGTCAGCCGCCGGCCGCGGCTGGGGGGCTGGTCTTCCCCGGCTCGTTCGATCCGCTCCACGAGGGGCACCTGCTCATGGCTCGGATCGCCGAGGAGATCGCCGAGCGGCCCTTGGCCTACGAGATCTCGATCGCCAATGTGGACAAGCCGACGCTCGACTATGTCGAGCTGCGGGATCGGGCCGCGCAGTTCACCGATCGCCCGCTCTGGTTCACCCGGGCCGCCACCTTCGCGGAGAAGCTCGCCATCTTCCCCAAGAGCACCTTCGTGATGGGGGCCGACACGTTCGCCCGCCTGCCCGACCCGAAGTACTACGGCGGCTCCCGGGGGGCGGCCACCCGGGCCGTGAAGGCGATCGCCGCGAAGGCCGCCGGGCTGATCGTGTTCGGCCGGGCCCGCGACGGCGTGTTTGAGGAAGCGGCCGGGATCGCCGTGCCTGAAGCCTTGCGGAACGTGGCGTACTTCGTCTCGCAGCGGGAGTTTCGTCTCGATCTGTCGAGCACCCAGTTGCGGCGACAGGCGGCCTTGGGAAGCGAAGCATGAGCGGGCGGGAGTGGCGAGCGAACCGTGCGGTCGCGGCGGGCCGGGGAGCCGTCCTGGTGGTGGTGTGTGGTCGCGTCCTGCTGGCGGCGATCGCCGGGGCGGCCGATGTCCCGGTCGCCGAACCGCCGGCCGGGAAACCGCCGGCCGCCGACGCGGTCGGCGCCGCTCTGGGAGCCCATGTCGGCCGGCAGCTGGACGTGGTGGAGCTCGGCACCGGCCGGCGGATCGTGCGGCCCCGACTCGAGCGGGTCGTCGAGCGCGACGGCAAGGCCGAGTCGATCCGGATCGTCGAGCAGGGACAGTCGCGATCGACGCCGCTGTTTCTCAAGGGGATCACGAAGATCGTCGCCGACCGGGAAACCGTCTACGAGGCGGAGCCGAAGGGGGGGGGTGCCGCCGGCGCCCGGGGCCGGATCGCCCGGGAGCGGCGGGCCGCGGAACTCGCGGAGTCGCGGCAGCGGATGCGGGCCCGAAACGTGGAGCCCTGGCCCGAACTGACCGCCGCAGAGCACGCCGCGGCGGTCGGCGAGCTCGAGGCGTTCGTCGAGGAGATTCGCCAGGTGTTTCCGCAGCTGGTGGTTTCCGAGACCCACGAGTTTCTCGTCGCCACCGACATCGCGCCGCGGGAGATCGCCCCCTTCGTCGCCAACCTCGACTCGATGCACGACCTGCTCTGTGACCTGTACGGGATCCCCCGGGGAGAGCCGGTCTGGCAGGGCAAGTGCCTGGTGGTGGCGTTCCGCGAGCAGGCCGACTTCCAGGCCTTCGAGCAGCGGTTCATGAAGGTCGCCGCTCCGGACGCGATCTACGGACTCTGCCACCAATCCTCGACCGGCCGCGTGATCACGGCCTGCCACCGAGGCGACGAGGCCGGTTCCTTCGCCCACATGCTCGTCCACGAGACGAGCCACGGCTTCAACTTTCGCTGGCTGTCCCCCGAGCTGCTGCCCAACTGGCTCAACGAGGGGATCGCCGAGTGGGTCGGCAGCCAGGTGGTGCCCGCCGCCCGGGTGATGCCGATCAAGGAGGCCCAGGCCAGGGCCTTCATGCTCCAGACCGGATCGCTCGGCCCCGAGTTCTTCACGGCCGCCAACATCCAGTCGGTGCAATACGGCATCGCCTCGCAGTTGGTGAAGTTTCTGATGGCCCGCGATCGGCAGAAGTTTGCCCAGTTCGTGCGGGGCATCAAGGAAGGGATGACGCCCGAGCAAAGCCTGGAAGCCGCCTACCAGGGGTCGCGGGCCGAACTGATCGCGGCCTTCGGGCAGTCGCTCGGCGTGCCGCAGCTTCGGCCATGACGGCCCGTCGGCCTGCCGGAGCGTCGCTGCCCCGGCAGGCCGAACGAGACAGCCCCCCGGCGGGCTTCACTCCAGCTCGGGCAGCATCGCCTCGGCGGCGGCCGCCTCCCGCAGCTTCTCCAGGGCCTTGGCCTCGATCTGCCGGACCCGCTCCTTGGTCACGCCCAGCGCCGAGCCCACCTCCTTGAGGGTCTGCGGCTCCCGCTCGTGATCGAGCCCGTAGCGGCGGATGATGATCGTCTGCTCGCGGGAGTCGAGCCGGTCGAGAAACCGGCCCACCTGCTGCATCCGGTCGCTGGCGGCCAGCCGCTGCTGATACTCGTCTTCCCGGCTGTCGGTCGCCGTCTGGAGAAACTCCGTGTCGGTCGCCCGGAACCGGTCCCGCCGCTTGTGCTCGTCGGGGATCGTGCGGGCGTAGTTTTTCATGATCGCCCACGAGGCGTAGGTGCTGAACTTGTTGCCCCTGGCATAGTCGAACTTCTCCACGGCGCGGATCAGCGACATGTTGCCGTCGCTGACCAGGTCGAAGAAGCTGTCGCCCGGCGACACCCGCCGCTTGGCGATCGAGACCACCAGCCGCAGGTTGGCCCGAACGAGCCGGTTCTTGAGCTCGACGATCTCCCCGTAGAGTCGCTCGATCTGATCCATCAGCCGGGCGTTGGGCCGCTCGGGATCGAGCTGCTCGCGGAGCTTCACGGCCTTGTATTTCAGATAGTTGAACTTCCGGAACAGCCACACTTCCTGTTCGCGGGTCAGCAGCGGCACCTCGTACAGGCTCGCCAGATAGGCCGGCAATCCGGACGGCCGCCGCACCCGCTTGGCCGCCTCGTCGGCCCCGGGATAGGGCTGGTTGACCACCTTCTCCGCGGTCCCGCGGGCGAACAACGCATTGGGGATGTAGTCGAGCGGCAACTGCCTCACCTGCTCCGC
The DNA here is from genome assembly GCA_044355515.1 of Pirellulales bacterium. Lineage (GTDB taxonomy): Bacteria > Planctomycetota > Planctomycetia > Pirellulales > UBA1268 > QWPN01. The sequence goes on along the minus strand of JBIKXY010000164.1, from coordinate 2,698 downwards.
CCGCTGGGCCAGGATCACGCGGTAGATGCTGGCCTTGGAGCGGTGATACCGGCGGGCGATCGACTCCACCGGCTCGCCGCGGAGATGCTGCTGGTAGATCCGGGTGCAGGTCTCCGGCCGCAGCCGCCCGTCGGCCGCGGGAAAGACGGCGGCTTCCGGATGATCCTGATCATGCCGCTTGAGGGTGTAACGGATCGTCTCCACGCTGCGGTCAAGCCGGGCGGCGATCCGCCGATGCACGTCGGCCGGGCAGGCGCCCGCCAGGGCCAGCCGCCGAGACCAGGAGACGATCTTCTCGTGCTCCTCGTCGGAGAGCTGGCTGAACCGGCTGCCTCGCTCGATCCGCAGCGGATTGTCCCGCATGAACCGCTCGACCGTGCTCGCCAGAAAACCGACCCGCCGCCGGCCGCCGACCACGTACCGCTGGGCCACGAGCCCATGATCCCGCCATCGCGAGATCGTCTTGGTGGAGACGTTGAACCGGCGGGCGAGATCCTCGATCGAGAGCACCTGCTCGCCCGGCGGCGGGACGATGCCCCCGCCGACTCGGCTGCGGTCGGCCGGCAGCCCGTCGTCGCCGGCGACAGTGCCGCCGGACTCGCCATCCCCATACAAACGCACGAACGCAGAGTCGCTGGAACGCATCTGAACCTCCAGGCCGGCTGATCCGTGCCGGCAGTTGTCGGGGACTCGAACGGTCGGACGCCCCTGACGCGCCCGCCCGACCAAGGATCCCCGGAGCCCGTTCGCCACCAACCTTCCCACGCGCTCGAGGCCGTCCTGGCCTCGTCGTTCCGGTCTCGTGGGCGAGACAGTTATACGGTCGATGGCGAGAAAGGGTTCGCGGCTCCGTCCGATTTCTTGAGGAAAACCTCCGCGTCCGCGGGTTTTCAGCGGGAAATCAGCCGAAAAAACAGGAATAAAGAGCCTCGCCGGCCAGGGATTGACCGCCCGAGGATTTTTCTCGCTCCGTGGGCCCAAACGCCCATAAACCTTGAAAAGACAGCCCATTTTGATACTGGACAGTTGGTACATAAGTTGGATTTCTGGATCGTGAAGAATCCGGGGTGAACCAGGCCGATACGAGACTCTGATCGAGCGGCGGCGGAAATGCGACGCGACCGCATGGAAGCCACCGTGCGAGAGCATCGTGGTGGCGTCCCTGCCTCCGCGCGGCGACGCGGCCGCCGCGTCGTTGGCGGGCGTCATGCCCGGGCTGGCGTCGGGGGCTTTTTTCGGCGGGGCTTTTTTCATGGAGCACCAACGCATGTCACACACCAGGCGCGGGCCGCCGATCCTGCCGGCTGTGGCTGTCGCGTGGGCGGGGCTGTTCTGGGCCGGGGCCACGGCCGGGCCAGCGGCCGAGCCAGCGGCCGAGCCAGCCGGGCCGACCGCCGTCGAGTTTGACCTGCGGGTGCGGGGCGAGCTGTTCGCGGCCGCGGCCGCCGACGCCGAACCGGCGCGGCGGCCCATCGCCCTCGACGCCCGCTTCGAGTTCACGGAGCAGCCGGCGAGCGGTGCCGGCAGCGATACCGTGCTGCGGCGATACGCGACCGCCCGGGCTGTCATCCAGGCCGACGGACAGCCGACGGTGCAGCGATTGGCGGCCGACGCCCGCGAGGTCTTGGTGCGACTCCAGGGCACGATGCCGCGGTCCTATCTGGCCGAGGGCTTTCTCTCGCGGGACGAGGCCGAACTGCTCGATCTGCCCTTTGATCCGCTCCTCCTCTCCGGCCTGCGGCCCGGCCGGCCCGTCACCGAGGGCGAAGCCTGGAAGCTGTCCGGCGACCTCGTCGCCGGCCTGCTGGCGATCGACACGGTCGAGTCGGGCGGGATCGAGGCCAGGCTCACGGCGGTCGCCGCTGGCGGAGCCACGATCATGCTCCAGGGAACGGTCACGGGGGCAGTGGATGGCGTGCCCACCCGGATCGAGGTCACCGGCCGGGCGGAGGCGGCCGCCGGAGCAACTGATGATGGCGGCAAGGCCTGGCTGATCGACGGGCCCGTCACCGCGATCGAAGCGACCGTCTCCGAGCGGCGAGAGGCGGGCTGGGTCGCCCCGGGGCTCGACGTCGAGGCGACCATCGCGATCACGAGGTCAGGGCAGACAGCCCCGCCTGCCACGGCGGGAGAGGGCGGCCCTGAAGACCCCGCGTCGCTCGCCGCGGGCCTGGCGCCGCCCGCAGCCGACCGGCCGGCCGGCGCGGGCCGGCCCGGCATGGTGTGGCAGCGCCATCGTCACGGCCGCTACGCGACGGTGCTCGATGCCCGCTGGCGGGTGGTGGAAGACGGCCCGGAGGGGCTCGTGCTGCGGTTCTCAGATCGCGGCCGGCTCGTGGCCCAATGCTCCATCCTGCCGCTGCCCCGGGTGGCCGCCGACGCGGCGCCGGTCGAGGCAACGGTCTGCGACGACGTCCGCCGGTCGCTGGGGGAGCAGTTCGGGCTGCTGACGGAGTCGGAGGCCGCCACCCGCGAGGACGGCACCCGGATCGTGCGGGTGGTCGCGGAGGGGGCGGCCAACGGCCGGCCGTTTCGCTGGGTTCACTACGTGCTCACCGACCCCGCGGGCCATCGCGTCGCCGCCACGTTCATGCACGAGCCCGGGCTCGCCGACCGCTTTGCCGCCGCCGACCGGGAACTGGTGGCGGGGCTGGTCGCACTGCCCGATGCCCGTGCCCGGCAGGCGGTCACTCCGGCG
>JBIKXY010000163.1:0-6614 GCA_044355515.1 Pirellulales bacterium | reverse complement strand
GGCCAAGCCGGCGACGGCGGCGGCTCCGGCCGGCCCGCTCCCCACGACCACGGCCGACAAGATCGCCTGGTGCCGGGCTCACGACGCCAAGGGCTCCTGACACCTGTCGGCGCGTCGTCGCATTCCGGTTCCCCAACGACCCACGTGCACGGAGGCCCGTCATGGTTCGCGTCGCCCTGTTGATCGGCATCGCCCTCGCCGTCGGCTGCGGCCGGCTCGCCGAGCATCCGCTCGCGGTCGAGGCGGCGCAGGAGGTGAGGGCCAACGAGCGGGTCGCCGAACTCCTCGGCAAACCCGTTGAGTGCTCCCGTACCGTCCGTGGCACGGCCAACGAGACCGACGGGATCGCCCGCCTGGAGTTCGAGGCCAAGGGTCCGAAGACGTCGGGAATCGTCGTGGTCGAGGGAAAAAAGACGCAAGGAACGTGGGGCGTGAACAAGCTGGTGCTGACTCCGGCGGGCGGCGAGGCACTCTCGCTGACCGCGGACCTCGTGGCCCGCACCGGCACCGACACGCCCACGTTTGACCCGACCGCCGCCGCCGCCAAGCCCTCAGCCCCGCCGCCCCCGCCGGACGAGATCGAGATCTCGCTCCCCCCCGGCCCCCCGGGGCAGTAGGCGGAATGTCTCACGGAGCAGGAGGCCAAGGGCTGAAAGCCTCCGTCGCTGGGATATTTCGCCGGCACCTTGGTCCCGCCTCGAAATCAACGCCGCGAAATCTCCAGGCTCCTTCGGCTTCCACCCCTTGGCCTCGACGACCAACAGGCCCGCGAGGGGTCGCCCATGCCAATCGAGCCGGCGTTGCTGGCAAGCGCAGGCAGGATGCCGAAGCGGATGCGGGATACCAGCGCAGCCAGCATCGAGCGAGCGAACGGCAGGATGCCGGTAGCGAGCGAACGGCGAGATGGCATGGGCGACCCCGAGCTGCGCGCGAGTCAGGCCGTCCTCACGGCAGGTCCCGCAGCGCCTGGAGTTCCTCGGCGCGGCCCACGACCAGGAGCACCTGGTCGTCCATCAGCTTGCGGCGGCCGTCGGGAAACATCTCGAACTTGCCCGTGAGCACGTCCTTGATCCCCATCACGTGCACCCCGATCGCGGTCCGGAGGTTGGCCTCGGCCAGCGTCTTGCCCGAGAGCGAGCCGGGCATGGCCACCTCGGCCACGCTGTATTCCGGATCGATTGGCAGGAAGTCGAGCACGTTGGGCCAGGTCATCTTGTCAGCCAGCTGGCGGGCCACCTCCTCCTCCGGGAAGACCACGCGGTCCACGCCGAGGTGCTCGAGGATCTTGCCGTGCTCCTTGGTCACTCCCTTGACGATCACCTGCCGCGCACCGAGCTCCTTGACGTGGAGCGTCGCCAGCAGCGAGAGCGAGATCGTCTCCCCGAGCGAGATGAAGACGGCCGAGACGTCGCGGAGCGGCAGGTTCTCGAGCACGTCGCGGTCGGTGCAATCGCCGACCACGCACTCGTGGATCTCGTTCTTGACAGCCTCGAGCCGCTCGCGGCAGGAGTCCACTCCGGTCACCTGGCAGCCGTTGGCCGCCAGCTTGCGGGCCAGTGCCGTGCCGAAGGTGCCCATGCCGAGCATCACGAAGCGTTTGGTCGTTTTCACGGTCGATCAGCCGACGAGCGGCTCCTCCTCGAGGTATTCGGGCTGGTAGGGGGTGCGCTGGCGACTGAGCGCCACCGCCGCGGAGATCGGGCCGAGCCGGCCCACGAGCATCAGCACGATGAGCACGATTTTGCCGGGATCTGAGAGCAAGGGCGTGATCCCGGTGGACAGGCCGACCGTGCCCAGGGCCGAGATGCACTCGAACAGCGACTCCAAAAACCACCGTGGCCGGTCCGACGTCGCGCCGCGGGACTCGACCATGAGCAGCGCCACGAGGGCCAGCGTCGCCACCGCGCCAAACAGGAGCGCCGTCGCCGTGGCCCGGCGGACGGCGGTGGCCGGGATGGTCCGCCGGAAGATGTTGGCCCGCGGCAGCCCCCGGAAGCTCGACCACGAACTCACCAGCAGGGTCATCAGCGTGCTCACCTTGAAGCCGCCGGCCGTGGAGCAGGGGCCGGCGCCGATCGCCATCAGGATGATCGTGAGAAACAGGGTCGAGCTGCCGAGCGTTCCATAATCGATGGTGTTGAAGCCGGCGGTGCGGCAGGTCGTGGAGTGAAACAGCCCCATCAGGATCCGGGTCGCCAGGGGCTCGTCGGCCAGGGCCTCGTCCCACTCGAGCAGCCAGAAAGAGGCCGCCCCCAAGGCGAGCAGCCCGGCCGTGCCGATCAGCATCAGCTTCGACTGAATCGAGAGCCGCTGCCAGAAGTCCCGCCGCTGTCGCAGCCTGGCCCCCACGTCGATGATCACCGGGAACCCGATCCCGCCGACGATGATCAGCCCGCAGATCACGAGGTTGATCGCGGCGTTGCCTGCGTCGGGCATGAGGCTCGCATCGTGCAGGGCGAAGCCCGCGTTGCAGAAGGCTGAAACGGAGTGAAACAGCGACCGCCAGGCGATCTCCGCGGCTGGCGCCGTGCCCCAGGACGATGCGGTCAGCAGCAGAAAGCCGGTGATCTCGGCGATCAGGACCGTCAGGAACACCGTCCGCCCGACCCAGCGGAGGTCGCGGCCCGACTTCACGCCCAGCGTGTCGGCAACCACCGCCCGCTGCCGGAGCGTGGCCTGTCCCCCGATCTGGAAGGCGGCCAGCGTCGTGATCGTCATGATGCCCAGCCCCCCGAGCTGGATCAGGACCAGAATCACCCCTTGGCCGAACCTGGAGAAGTCGTTGACCGTGCTCCGCACGGTCAACCCGGTGACACAACAGGCGCTGGTGGCGGTGAACAGGCCGTCAACGAGCGTGATTGGCGGCCGGTCGGCCTGGCGGGCGACCGGAAGGGTGAGCAGAACGCCGCCGACCAGGATCGTGACCGCGTAGGCGACGAAGGAAACCCGAGCTGGATAGCTGGTGAACGTTCCGGTGAGTTGCGGCATCGGTTGCGGCGGTCGCCGGGTCTGAGCCGGGGCCGCCCACGGCCCACCCCGACGGGCGGGCGGCTTCAGCCGCGCCGGCGTCCCCGGGGCGATTGGTCAAGCGTACTTCGCGCCGGATCACCGCGGCAATCGGTGGCGAAGTTTGGCGATTTTTCCGGTCGCAAATGGCCGTCGCAGAAATGTTTGACTTGCATGAACGCGGATCCATAATGCGGGGGTTCACCACGAACGCCGTAGCCCGCCGCGGCTCCTCGAGCCGCCTCGTCAGCGGGCGTTCGCGATGGCCCGCCGCCTGCGGTTCCCAGCCGGATCGTTGCCGGGGAACTCTGTTGACCGGCAGCCCGCGCCGCGTGTTCACGGGAAACGAGCATCCATGCCCGACGGGAGTTCCGCCGGCCTGATGGCTGCACCTGCCTGCCCCACCAACCCAAGGAGTTGTTTCGTGTCGATGACCCGGATCCGCAATGTCTTCGAAATCATCGAGTTGTATGGCCACGACGAGAACTTCGAGCCCGTGACCACCTCGGAGTTCACGCCGACGCATGCCCCGGCCGGCTCGCGGGAGAAAATCGACATCCTCGCCGAACGGATCCAACGGGGCATGCCCCTCTGGCATCCCGAGGATTCCACCGACAACCCCGTTGGCGAACTCGTCGCCGCGGAGTGAGCCGCCGCGGGGCAATCCCCGCGCCGCCGCATTCAGCCGCTCTTTCATCGCCCTCCGCGGGATCGCCCGCGGAGGGCGATTTCAATATCGCGGCGGGCGGTCGCCGCCTTGAGCTTCTCCCGCTTGTCGTGAGCCTTTCGGCCCCGGCCGACCCCGAGGAGCAGCTTCACCCGGCCGTGCTTGAAATACATTTTCAGGGGCACGAGCGTGAGCCCCTTCTCGAACGCCTGGGCCGCGAAGGTACGGATCTCCCGGCGGTGGAGCAGCAGTTTGCGGGGCCGCTTGGGCTTGTGGTTGAGCTGGTTGGCCTGCTCGTATTCCGGGATGTCGCAGCCATAGAGCCAGACCTCGCTCCGCTCGACCCGACCGTAGGCCTCGTCGAGGCTCATCCTTCCCCCTCGCAGGCTCTTGACCTCGCTGCCCACCAGGGCGATCCCGCACTCGAGCGTGTCGAGGATCTCGAAGTCGTGCCGGGCTTTCCGGTTCTCCGCCACGACACGCTCGGCCGGCCGTTCCGACTTCGCCTCCTTGCCTGACTTGGAGCCGGCCTTGGCCGGCGCGGACGTGGTGGGCTGCGGCGGCTTCTTCTTCGTTGACATGAGGATTGCCAGACACGGCCCGAACGTGGGCGGGGAACTTCCGTCACGGTACAATCTACGGGTTTTCCGGGCGCCTGTATCGAAACCCCGTCTGCCCTCCCCGCCTCGAGGCCCATAGACACATGCTCTTCACCGCCTGCCGACCGCTCCTCCTGCTCCTGACGGGACTTCTGGGCCTCGCGGCCTCCGCAGCGACCGCCGCGCCGACCGCCGAGGCGGCGACCGCGGCCGGCAATCCCGGGTTCGTCGCCGGCGATGCCAAGCCCGAAGGCGACGGCCCTTTCGTCAAGGTCGATGGCGGCTGGCTGACGCCCTACGAGGAGACGATCCCCGGCACCGACGTCAATTTCCGGATGATCCCCGTGCCGGGCGGCACCTTCCGCATGGGCAGCGGCGACGGCGAGGAGGGCCGGACCGCCGACGAGGGGCCCGCCTTCGAGGTGCGGGTGGAGCCCTTCTGGATGGGCCAGCACGAGGTCACCTGGGCCGAGTACAAGCGATACATGGCCAGCTGCGACGTGTTCATCGCGATGCACTCGGCGAAGATCAGGCCCATCGACGAGGCCAACCAGGCCGACGCGGTCACGGCCCCCTCCAACCTCTACGACCCCACCACCACGTTCACCAACGGCGAGGATCCCGAGTTGCCCGCCGTCTCGATGACCCAGTTCGCCGCCCGGCAATACACCAAGTGGCTCAGCGGGCTGACCGGCCGGTTCTATCGCCTGCCAGCCGAGAGCGAGTGGGAATACGCCTGCCGGGCCGGCACCGCCACCCCGTTCGCGTGCGGTGATGCCGACGCCCTGGAGGAGGCCGCCTGGTTCGCCGACAACGCCGACGACACGACCCATCCCGTCGGCACGAAGCAGCCCAACGCCTTCGGCCTCCACGACATGCACGGCAACGCGGCGGAGTGGGTCGTGGACGAGCTTGTCGCCGGCGGTTACGCCAAGCCGGCCGCCCTGCCCCAGCCGGCGGTCGCGTCGGCGGCGATCCAGTGGCCCGAGCGTCTCTATCCCCGCGTCCTGCGGGGGGGTGCCTATTACGACGAGGCCAGCGAGTGCCGCAGCGCCGCCCGCAAGGGCTCGCGCGATGCCGGCGGCACGCCCGAGGATCCTGACTGGAAAGACGTGGACCCCAACTTCCCCAAGAGTCCCTGGTGGTACACCGAAGAGCCGGCGCTGGGCGTGGGGATGCGGATCGTGCGGCCCTTCACGCCTCCGGCCGACCTCGCCGAAAGGCGGCGCTGGTGGGAGGCCGACGTCGAGAGCATCAGGAACGACGTGGCCAGCCGGCTGGAGGAGGGCCGCGGTTCCCGCGGCATCGTGGATCCCCAACTCCCGGCGGATCTCAAGGAAGAAGGGATCACGGAGTGAAGACCATGCTCGAGGCTCAGGCCCCGGGGGCTGTCCCCGGCTCTTGCACCCGAGGCCACCTCCTGCGGGCTCGGGGTTGCCCATGCCATCTCGCCGGACGCTCGCTTCAGGCATCCTGCCTTCCGCTCGCTCGGAGGAAACCTCGCTTCGCCCTCCAGGCTTCGCTCGGTTTCCTACGCCGTCTCGATTGGCATGGGCAACCCCTCGCGGGCCACGTGTTGAGGAGTTTGTGTGGCGTTGTTCTTGGCCTCGTCGTGTTTGTTGGTGCCCGTGCGGCCGATTGGCCGGATTGGCGGGGGCCGATGCAGGATCGGCACTACCAGGGACCGCCGCTGGTCACGTCGTTCGACCCGGAGTCGGGCGAGAACGTCCGCTGGACGCACGACGAGGGGGGCATCTCGACGCCCGTGATCATGGGGGGCCGGCTGTACACGCTCGTGCGGCACAAGCCCGACACGGCCGCGGAGGCCGAGAAGGTGATCTGCCTCGACGCCCTGACGGGCCAGAAGCTCTGGGAGAACGTGTTCAACGTCTACCTCTCGGACGTGCCGGCCGAGCGGGTCGGCTGGTCGGCCGTGGTGGCCGATCCGGAGAGCGGCACCGTCTTCGCCCACGGCGTGTGCGGCGTGTTCACGGCGATCGACGCCGCGACGGGCAAGACCAGGTGGCAGCGGAGCCTGCACGAGGAGTTCGGGTTTCTCTCGACCTACGGCGGCCGGACGAACGTGCCAATCGTGTTCGAGGATCTCGTGATCGCCAGCGCCGTCGTCACCGGCTGGGGCGACACCGCCCGCCCGGCCCACCGGTTCCTGGGGATGGACAAGGCCACGGGAGAGGTCCGGTGGATGAACGGCACGAAGGAGCTGCCCGAAGACACCACCTACAGCACGCCGTCGCTGGCGGTGCTCGACGGCCAGGCCGCGCTCGTCTTCGGCTCGAGCGACGGAGCCGTCTGGAACTTCCAGCCGCGGACGGGCAAGGCCG